>JAZTZK010000333.1:0-2907 GCA_045637485.1 Clostridia bacterium | reverse complement strand
ATAAGCTATTACGAATCTAATTTTGTCATCGGTTGCCTGATTCTTTCCGAATTTTGTTTGCGCCAATGTCTTTGCATTTCATCGTGCCTTCATTTATGCTGGTAGAGTACAGCGTTTTTGGAGGTGCGGGAAGAATGATATGGAAAAGACTGGTGGCCCTGTGCTGCGCATTGGCTGTGCTGTGTATGGGCATCCAGGCCGCGGCGGAGGGGCTTTACTTCGGCTCTTATCCAGAAGACGACGTGTATATGACCCAGTCCATCGCCCACACCTGCACGCTGATCGCCTGCACGATGATGCTGCGCAACTATTCCTGCCAGCGGGGCAGCCCCTATTTGCAGGTGACGGATACCGCCGTGGGGCACTACGCCTGGAGCAAGGAATATGGCCTTGCCCACAATTTCACCATCGGCCAGGTTTCGGTGACCTGCAATGCCGATGTCCGCAATTGCCGTGACAAGAAGGCCTACCTGATCAACGTGCTGCAATACCACAGGGAGGGCGTGGTGATCTACGATACCGGCGCGCCGCACGCCATATGGCTCTTCGGTTACGACGAGGATACCGACACCTTCTATTGCGCCGACACCATCAACCGCACCGGCGGGCACGCCATATCGCTGGTGGAATCCATCATTCCGGGCGAAACCCAGCAGGACAAGATCAACACCATCGACAAGATATGGTATGTGCTTGACGCCGCATAACCCGACGGGCCGCGCGATTCGCGCGGCCCTTGCTCTGCCTCGCGCAGTATTAAATTCCAATAAAATACGTCGGAATTGATTGACGACCTGTTGAAATGGTGATACAATACATACGCTAACCCGAGTGAAAAACTCGGAATTAATTGCGCGGAGAGGTACGCCATGAAGCTTTCCACACGAGGTCGCTATGGCATCCACACGATGTATGACCTCGCCCTGAACGGGGAAAACGGTCCCCAGTCCATCAAGGCCATCGCGGAGCGGGGCGGCATGCCCGAGGCCTACCTGGAGCAGCTGATTGCCGGGCTGAAGCGGGCGGGATTGGTCACCAGCACCCGCGGGGCCCAGGGCGGCTACATGCTGGCCAGGCCTGCCGACGCCATCACCGTGGGCGACGTGCTTCGGGCACTGGAGGGCGGACTGAGCCTTGTGGATTGCCTGGACGGCGAGGATAGCTGCGGCAAGGCCTGCGCGTGCCCGTCGCGGATCGTGTGGCAAAAGCTGCGGGACGGCATGACGGCCATCGTGGACGGCATCACCCTTCAGGATATGGTGGAGGATTACAGGCGCATGAACGCGCAGGAGGATACGACGACATGAAAGTGTACATGGACAACGGCGCGACGACCCGCGTGACCGAGCCGGTCATGGCGGCGATGCAGCCCTATTTCTGTGAAATCTTCGGCAACCCCTCGTCGGTGCACGGCTATGGCCGCGAAGCCCGCAAGGCCGTGGAGGCAGCTCGCGGGCAGGTGGCAAAGGCCATCGGCGCGGAGCCCCGGGAGATCTACTTCACCGGCTGCGGCACCGAGGCCGACAACTGGGCGCTTCGGGGCGCGGCTTATGCCAATATCAAAAAGGGAAAGCACATCATCACCACCAACTTTGAGCATCACGCCATACTGCACACCTGCAAGCAGCTGGAGAAGGAGGGCTTCGAGGTCACCTACCTGCCCGTGGACAACAATGGCTTGATCACGCCCGAGCAGCTGGCGGCGGCCATTCGCCCCGATACGGTGCTGGTGACCATCATGTACGCCAACAACGAGATCGGCACCATCGAGCCCATCCCCGAGCTGGCGGCGGGGGCAAAGGCCCACGGCGTGCTTTTCCACACCGACGCGGTGCAGGCCATCGGCCATGTGCCCATCGACGTGAAGGCCCAGGGCATCGACATGCTGTCCATGTCCGGCCACAAGTTCCACGCCCCCAAGGGCATTGGCGCGCTGTACATGCGCCAGGGCGTGCGCATCCAGCGGCTGATGCAGGGCGGCGCCCAGGAGCGAGGTCAACGCCCCGGCACCGAGAACCTGGCGGGCATCGTGGGCATCGGCAAGGCCATCGAGCTGGCTACCGCCGATGTGGCGGGTCGCGCGGCGAAGATGACCGCCATCCGGGACCACATGATCCAGCGGATCATCAAGGAGATCCCCCACGTGCAGCTGAACGGCCATCCCACGAAGCGCATGTGCGGCAACATCAACGTCTCATTCTACTTCGTGGAGAGCGAGAGCATACTGCTGCACCTGGACTTCAAGGGCATTGCGGCGAGCTCCGGCTCCGCCTGCACCTCCGGGTCGCTGGATCCCAGCCACGTACTGCTGGCCATCGGCGTTTCCCACGAACACGCCAACGGCTCCGTCCGGCTGAGCCTGTGCGAGGAGAACACGATGGAGGAGGCCGATTACGTGGTGGACAGCCTGGTGGAGATCGTGGGGCGGCTTCGGGCCATGTCCCCGCTGTATTCCGATTTCCTCAAGGGCGTGGAGACCGTGGGCACCGACGATTAAAGCTACAGACTGTACGACAGGAGGCAGATTATGGAATATACCGAGCAGGTCATGGACCACTTCATGAACCCCCGCAACATGGGCGAGATGGACGACGCCAGCGGCGTGGGCACCGTGGGCAACGCCAAGTGCGGCGACATCATGCGCATCTACATCAAGGTTGAAAACGACGTGATCACCGATGTGAAATTCAAGACCTTCGGCTGCGGCGCGGCCATCGCCACCTCCAGCAAGGCCACCGAGATCGTCAAGGGCATGACCCTGGAGGAGGCCGAGAAGGTGACCAACAAGATGGTCATGGAGGCCCTGGGCGGTCTGCCGCCGGTGAAGGTGCACTGCTCCGTGCTGGCCGAGGAGGCCCTGCACGCCGCCATACAGGACTACCGCGAGCGCCTGGCAAAGGGTGAGAA
>JAZTZK010000332.1:0-42975 GCA_045637485.1 Clostridia bacterium | reverse complement strand
GTACCGAAGGCCAGGACGACGGCAAAGAAGATCAGGGCGACGGTACCGAAGGCCAGGACGACGGCAAAGAAGATCAGGGCGACGGTGCCGAAGAACAAGACGACAGCACCGGCGACCAGGATGACGGCAAAGAAGATCAGGGCGACAGCGCCGAAGACCAGAGCGATGGCTCCGAAGATCAGGGCGATGGCTCCGAAGACCAGGGCGATGACTCCGAAGACCAGGGTGGAAGCGTCGACGGTCAGGACGGGCCTGACGACGCCCAGGGCGCGCCCGACGGAGAAGGCGGCGAGGGCGATCCTGATGCGCCGAAGGACGCAGACCCAGTGGACGGAGGCGACGCAGGGGATGAAGCGCCCCAACAGGAAACCGGCGTGTCGATTCCCGAGGAGGCGGAGGCCTGGTTCAAGCGGGGGACCGAACTGCTGTGGGGTACGCTTGAGGCGCTCGTCGGCCAGCTGACCGGCGGCGAGACGGTTTTCATTCAGACGGACAAGCTGATGCTGATCAAGGAAGCACCGACGCAGCTTCTGTCGACCGTGACGCTGCTGCCGGATGGCGACGCCTTCAAGGGAAGCTACAGCGTGTGTATCTCGGCGGATAATCGAGCCCTCGTCGCTGAGCCGACGCTGCTCCAGCCGGAGGATCTGCCCGGGCTGGGTGAAGTGGCGGATCTGTACGTCTGGGTCATGCTGGATGAAGAGACGTCCCCCGAGGAGGAGGGCGAGGAGGAGGAAAAGCCGGCCCTCGTGGTGACGGTAACCGGCCTCGAGCCCTCCGGATGGAGCGGGACCCAGCCCCAGTTTACCCTCTCCGGCATACCTGAGGGCAAGGAATGGTCCTATGCGGCCATCATTTATGACGAGCGGTTTGTTCCGATCGCGTCAAACGTATATACCCCGGACCAGGAGGGTATATTCACCCTGCGCTTTGCGATGCTGAACGAGCTTGGCGACATCATGGCCGCCTCGGAGCAGTATACCCTACAGCTGGACTGGACTGCGCCGGAGGTATCCATCGAGGTGGACGAGGAGACCAGCTATACCCTGAATATCTTCGCCACCGACAATGCCAGCGGCCTGGACGCGGTGTCCGTCGACAAGGGCAAGACCTGGGAGCCGATCGATGAAGAGGGCTATACCGTGACCGAGGAGGAGGAGAAGACCTTCAAGGCCGGCGCCATAAGGGTCCGCGATGTGGCCGGCAACGTCTACAAGTCCGAGGAGGAATACACGGTCCAGGAGGCCGAGGAAGAGGAAGGCGAAGAGGAAGGCGAAGAAGAGGGCGAGGATGAAGGCGGCGGCGGAGGCGGCGGCGGAGGCGGCGACGGCTCAGGCACGCCCGCGCTGCCCCATTCCAGGGGCGACGGGGAAGAGGGCACGGATTACGACGCCCTGGCCCTGGACCTGCCGGATGGGCCGATGGAGCAGTTGACAGTGGGCGGCGAGCCCATGGAGCTGACCCTGGAGCTGGCTTCCGCCCAGGCGTCGGACGCTCCGCTGGGCGCAGACCAGCCGTTTACCGGTCGACTCTGCCACTGGAAGGATGCCTCGAACGGCGACGCTCCGAACACGCTGCTGCTGGAGGCTGAGATTCCGGACGACCTGGGCGACGTCTTCACCTATGAATGGCATTTCAACGGCGAGGTGTACAGGATGCTGGCCAACAGCGGCATCAAATACCTGGCACTGAAGGTCGACGACACCGTGGCCGCGTTCCCGACGGAGGGCTTTACCGGCGGCACGCGGTATACGGAGCTGAAGATGCAGGGCGTATCGACCCGCAAATTCGACTATACGCTGGCGATGAAGCTGAACCTGGATCCAAGCCATGTTTCGGCGATGACCGATAGTGATTTTTCACAGGAATGCGATCTTTCGATCCTCGCCGATGTGGAGGGAACAAAATACGAGCTGAGCAATTCGCCCCAGAGCATGATGTACTTTTACAATGTCTTCCTGGGCCCCAGGAACATGATGGATCAGCCCTTTGGCGAGTACCGCGCGAAAGCATAGAAGAGCGACAGACACGACTATCCGAGGAGGCTGAATCCATGAGGAAGAACAAGCTGCGCATCTGTGGACTGATTGTGGCGCTGGCCATGCTGGCCGGCGTGCCGGCGATGGCCCAGATATCCTTTCAGGGCACCGTCGTTTCCAGCAAGACCATCGCCGTCAACGCGCCCTTCGGCGGGATCGTGGACGAGATCGACCTGCGCAAGGGCGATCCCATACAGGTCGGCGAACCCGTGGCGACCATAAGGACCACCAAGGTCTTTGCGGATATGGACGGCACCGTCAGCGGCATATTCGCCAGGGAGGGCGATCAAACCGAGGGCATCACCGAGCGGTACGGCGCGGTGATGTACATAGAGCCGGTGAACCGCTATGTGGTCTCGGCCACCACCGAGAAGGCCTACAACAGCAGCGAGACCCGGTATATCCACATCGGCGAGCGCGTGCACCTGGCCTGCACAAAGGACGGCACCCACGTGGGCACCGCGGTGGTCACCAACGTCGGCGGCGAGTCATCCTCGGACAGCGGCAGCTCGGGCGACAGCTCCTCCGGCAACAGCGCCAATTACACCTCCTACAAGCTGGAGGTCACCAGCGGCGACTTCTACATGGGCGAGACCGTGGGCATCTATCGCGACAGCGACCATTCCTCCGAGAGCCGCATCGGCCGGGGCACGATCCAGCAGAATTCAGCGGTGGCCGTCAAGGGTACCGGCAGCGTGCTGAAGATGCATGTGCAGGTTGGCGACCAGGTGGAGCGCGGCGAGGTACTGTTCGAGACGGTGGAGGGCGTGCTGGACGGCCTTTACGCCATGGACAACGTCATCTATTCCCCGATGGACGGCATCGTCGCCACCGTCGACGCGGTGCAGGGCAGTGCGGTGGAGAAGAATGGCAAGCTGATCTCGGTCTATCCGGAGGAAGCCCTGCAGATCGCCATCAAGGTTTCCGAGCTGGACCTGAAGGAGATCCACGAGGGCGACAAGGTCTCCATCGAATTTGAATGGGACATGGACGGCACCCGACAGGTTCCGGGCGTGGTTTCCAGCATTTCGCGCGTGGGCGAGGAGCAGACCGAGAAGACCAGCGACGCCCAGTACACCGCCTATGTGGACTTTACGCCCGACGATACCGTGCGCCTGGACATGACGGTGAGCGTCTATACCCAGGGTGACCAGGAGCGCGGGGACGAACCCGACGGAGGGGAAGCCGACGAGCCGGACGCCCCTGCCGTGAGCGATCATAATTAAAAGGAGAATATGGCAATGAAGAAAATCTGCATCCTGCTGGCACTGATACTGGCGCTGGCCTGCGTTCCCGCATTTGCGGCGGAGGGCGACGCGATCCTGGGAATGTCCAACGAAAGCACGCTCAGCTTCAGCTACTGCTTTTCCATCGGGGATACGCTGTATCTCGTCAGCTACGGTAACCTGTATACTTACCATGTGGGCGATTCGGACCTGAAGGAGTACAGCATCGCCGTCCCCGAGGAACAGTTCGTGGGACTGAGCAGCTTTGAATACGCCTCAATGCCCTTTGCCGCGGACGGCAAGCTCTACGCGCTTGACCTGGTCACGGAGTACAACGTGGACTCGGAGTTCCTGGGCGCGTATATCACCGAGCTGACGCTCAATGACAGCGGCGATGCCCTTTCCACCGTGATTTGCGAGGTGGATTGGAGCGATCTGGTGGAATTCTACGACAACAGCTCCTATCCCATCCAGCCCGATATCATCATCGGCGGCCAGGGGACGGCCTTTGCCCGCTACTATGACAACATGGGTGACTACAGGACGATCTCCATTGACCTGACCACCGGCCTGACCTCCGATATCGAAGCGCTCACCGGCGCCTATACCATCGCTCCCTACAAGGACGGGAAGATGCTCGCCGTGATGTACGACGGCGAGATCGACTCGTCGGCGCTGCTCGCCAGCTACACTGCCGCCGACGGCAGCGTTGAGACGCTGTGCGAGATCCCTGTTGAAAACTATACCCCGCCCCTCGGCCTGGCCTATGACGCCAATGCGGATGTCCTGTACTGCGTCAAGTCCGGCGAGATCTGCCCCATAGACTTGCAGACCGGCACGATCGGCGAGGGCGTTACCGAGATGCCCCTGGAGGCCTACACCGGCGCGCCCGGGTGCGTACTGAACGGCGGCTACTATGCCTTCTGCGGCGAAGGCGCGGCGATTCGCAACCTCGATCCCACGCAAAAGGCCCAGACCAAGCTGCGCGTGAACGACAGCTTCTGGAGCGACAGCGTGAATTCCGCCTATTACCGCTTTGCCAACACCCATGGCGATGTCAGCGTGGTGCTGTCCCGCGAGTATTCCGAGGTCGAGAACCTCATCGAGAACATGATGAACCGGGATAACCGGGTGGATGTCTACGTCCTTGCCACCTCCAATTCGGTGTATGAAGCGCTGTTCAACCGCGGCTACCTGATGGAGCTGGACGGCAACGAGAAGGTCAAGGCCCTGGCGGACAGCATGTATCCAGGCATTCGCGAGAAGCTGTCCACGAACGGCCACCTGGTGGCGCATCCGCTTTCCGCCTTCAGCTGGGCCGTGGGCATCAACGAACAGGCGCTTTCCAAGCTGGGCATGAAGCTCGAGGACGTGCCCGACAACTGGTCCGATTTCCTGGATTTCCTGGCGAGCCTGGAGGGCAAGCTGACCGAGGAGAGCGGCGTTCACCTGCTCTACAACGGCTACACAGATTCGGATGTGCGCTACGAGCTGATGAACATGATCCTGGTGGATTACCAGTACTATGTGAACGATACCAACCCCGATATGGGCTATGACACCCCGCTGGTGCACGAGCTGCTCGAGAAGCTCGAAAAGATCGACTTCACGGCGCTGGGCTGCCCCTCGGATATGGAGGACCAGGTCTTTGAGCTGGATGCCTATGATGAGGAATCGGTGCTCATGTCCAGCAGCACGGGCTGCAATATCGGCAACTTCTACAGCCAGTTTACCCCCGTGCTGATGAAAATGACGAAGGACGCCTCCAGCTACCTGGTGCTGGATACCACGGTGTTGGTCATCAATCCCTTCACTCAAAATGCGGACGCCGCGTTGGCCTTCGCCGGCGAGGTGGTGGACAATCTGACCACCCAGACGCGCTACAGCATCATCCCCGACCTGAATGAGCCGATTCGCGGCGATCAGAACCAGGCGGTGCTGGACGAGCTGAAGGAGGAGCTGGACGCGCTGCGCAGCGATTACGAGAGCGCTCCCGCCGAAGAAAAGCAGAGCCTTGAGCTGGACATCCAGGAGGAGGAGAAGACACTGGAGTACGCCGAGGCGAACAACTGGGATGTTTCTCCCACGGAGCTGGCGTGGTATCGCGCCAATGACGACAACATCATCGTCTCCGTCTACAACTGGCTGTACCCCGATACGTCTTCCGATGACGAGGACGGCGGCATCGGTCAGACAGCGGAAGCGGAGGACCTGATGGACCAGTACCTGAGCGGTCAGATCAGCCTGAACGACATGCTTTCCGGCATCGACAGGAAGGTGCAGATGCGACGCCTGGAGGGCAACTGATGTCCTGTAGACCAGAGAAAAAATAATCTCCATTGCGGCGGGGATGGGCGCAGGCCTGTTCCCGCCGGTCATGGGAGGACAATGTGTTTATTCGCAAGAAATCCGTTTGGCTGTTTCTGGCGCCCGGGCTGCTGGGGCTGATGCTGTTCTACGTGATACCGTTTATCGGTGGTATCTATTACAGCCTGACAGACGGCACCTATCGCAACGCCTTTGTGGGCATGGCCAATTACGCGGGCATGTGGCGGAACCAGATGTTCCTGCTGGGGCTGAAAAACACCATGGAGCTCTCGCTGATCTGCGCACCGCTGGTGTGGGTGCTGTCCTTCGCCATCGCCTCGCTGTTGAACCGGCTGAGGCCCAAGGGCGCTTTTTTTCGCAACAGCGTGCTGCTGCCGTACCTGATGCCCTCCTCGGCCATGCTGCTCTTCTGGCTTGTGATATTCGATTTCGGCGGCGTGATCAATCGCGTGGTGACGGCGCTTGGCTTTGACAGGGTCATGTGGCTGCAGGGCAGCCAGATGCGCGTGCCCATCATACTGCTGTTCATGTGGAAGAACCTGGGGTTCGCGGTGATCATCTTCCTCTCGGCCATACAGGCCGTTCCGGAGCCGCTGTACGAATACGCCACGTTGGAGGGCGCCGGCTTCCTGCGGCAGACCTTCGGCATCACGCTGCCGATGATCGTGCCGACGGCTTTCCTTGTGATCATACTGGAATGGATCAACGCGTTCAAGATCTTCAAGGAAGTGTATTTTATCAGCGGCGCCTATCCCGATGAATCCGTTTATACATTACAGCACTATATGAACAACATGTACAACAAGCTGAATTACCAGAACGTGACCACGGCGGCCTACAGCTTCGCGCTGATCGTGTTCGCGCTGTTTGGCGTGCTGTTTTTGACCCAGCGCCGGTTGCTGAAGCGGCTGAGCTGAAGCGGAGGTGACTGGTTATGGAAAAGATCAGGGCACGCCATAGCGGCGGCGGGAAGCTGGTCACGCGGGCGGTGCTGGGGGTGCTGGCGATCGTCATGCTGGTGCCGGTGGTGGTGACCTTCCTGTATTCCTTCTGCTCGCCCGACGAAATCGGGGCGTTCATGAAGACCCGCGGCAACTATGACACCGCCGTGTGGATGGAGCTCAAGCTGTCTCCGAAGGTTTTTTCGCTGAGCCAGTATTACAACATACTGGTCCAGGATATGTCCATACTGCGCATGTTCGTCAATTCGGCCGTCTATGCGGTGATGATACTGCTGGGCCAGGCCGTGGTGGTTCCGATGATGGCCTACGCGCTGAGCCGCTTCCGGTTCAAGGGCCGCGAGACCATATTCTTCGGCATCATCATGCTGATGCTGCTGCCGTTCCAGGTGACGATGGTGCCGAATGTGCTCACGCTGCGGACCATAGGCCTGCTGAACACGGTCTGGGCGGTGATCATACCGATGTGGTTTTCGCCGTTTTACATCTTTCTGATTCGCCAGTTTATGCTGGGCCTGCCCAATGAGCTGCTGGAGGCGGCGCAGATGGACGGCGCGGGGACGCTGCGCTGCTACGGCTACGTGGTGATTCCGGTTTGCCGCCCGGTGATCGGCGCCGCGGTGGCGCTGTCCTTCGCCGACTGCTGGAACCTGGTGGAGCAGCCCATGACCTATCTCAGCCAGCGCACGGACCTGTACCCGCTGTCGGTGGAATTCAACCGGCTTGCGGGGTCCAACGCCAAGATCGTATTTGCCGGCGCTGCGCTGTACATATTGCCGGCGCTGTTCATATATCTCTATTTCCTGGACGATATACTGTCGGGCGTGCAGCTGACGGAGCTGAAATAGCGCGCTGGGTTTGGGCGCATTGAATGACAGAGAGGGTATCTGAGATGAATTTGAAGAAATTTGCCATAAGGGGCATCGTCATTCTGGCGGTTTTTGTGGCGCTGTGCATGTTCTTTTCCGGCACCGTGCGCACGATCACCACGCCGAAGGTGCGGCTGTTCGTTCCCAAAAAGGGCAAGCTGGAGGAGCGGATCAAGCTGACCTGCAAGCCGGCCTTTCCCAATACGGAGCCGGTGAGCTTCGGCCTGAGCGACGGCATTACGCTGAACATCGTCAAGATCAATTCCCGCGCGGGCTATACGGTCAAGGCCGGCGAGGTCATCGTCGAGGCGAAGGTCGCCGATTTTGACACAAAGTACAAGCAGTACCAGTCGGATTACGACAGCGCCGCCGCGCAGCTGCTCTCCATCGAGACCAAGAACCGGAAGACCCGCATCACCCAGCGGGACCAGGCCTATGCCGACGCCTATTACAGCGTGCAGTCGGCGCGGCACGACATGGTGGACAAGGAGATCGAGATGGATACCCTGCTGTCCCGCGAAAAGCTGGAGCGTACGGAGACCGGCTATCCCGAGGGCGCCAGCGACGCGCTCAAGCAGGCGATCGACGCGTGGCGCAGCGCCAGAGAGGTCCTCGACAAGGCCCAGGCTGAAATGGACAGCGCCTCCCGCTACAACATCGACGAGAACGTGTGGTCCTACATCACCGAGCGTCGGGAGCAGCAGGAGAAGCTGGAGGAGGCCGAGAAGGGCCTGCGGACCCTGGTGGCGCTCAACGATAGCGCAAAGGCCATCGTCGCGCCCCACGACGGCTACCTGGCCGAGATGAAGGTCAACGTGGGGGACAGCTATGACGGCACCCAGGAGCTGTTCACCGTTACGCCCGAGGATGTGCTGCCCACCCTGCGGGCGGACCTGAGCAATGTGGAGCGCACGGTCACCCAGGGCATGAGCGTGTCCATGGAGAACAATGCGGGCGTCAACAGCAAGGTCGTTGGCATCGGCACCGATACCGAAAACAAGAAATACGCCGACATTGAAATGACGCGGGAGATCATCAACGCCGTGGGCAGCGTGTACAGCATCATGGAAAATGGCACGAACATGGTGCTGGTCTACAATGCCAGGGAAACCACAACGCTGCTGGATACCAATGTTGTGCGCGGCTCCAGTCCCGAATACTTTGTGTTTGTCGCCAAGCGCAACGAGGGCGCGTTTGCCGGCGATACCTATAAGCTCGAAGAAAGAAAGGTCAAGGTTCTCGCCATGACCGCGGAGAAGGTTTCCGTGCAGGACGACCTGTCGGCATACGTGCTCGCCTATGGCGAGGACCGCACCATCAGCAACGGCGATACCGTGATGGAGTATGTGCAGGTTTCCGGGAACGACGAGGATGCAGAGTGACGATCGGGGGCGCGTAACATGGAATATCGCAGGCGCATTCTGCCCTGGATGCTGATGATCCTGGGCGCGATGATGTCGCTGTCGGCAATGCTCATGCTGCTTCAAACCCCCGACGTGCTGCAATACACGGCTCTGGCCCCGGAAGCGGGGGAGAACAACTCGACCATCAACGAGACGCTGGACAAGGCCCGGGAGGTCATCGAGGCGCAGCGCTCCAATTTCAGGGCGATGGCGCTGGGTGGTGGAACCGATAACGCCAGGGTAAGCTCGGGGATGAGCTATGCCAATGTCAACCTCTTCGCCATGGGCGAGGGCTGGCTGGAGGTCTATCCGCGCTTTCTGAAGCAGGGACGGCGCATCAGCGAACTCGAGCTGCAGCACGGCACGGCCGTGGTCATGCTGGACGAGGACCTCGTGGTCAAGCTGTTCGGTTCGACGCTGCCGGAGGAGGCCAGCGTGCAGCTGAACAACGTGGACTTTCGCGTGGTGGGCACGGTCAGGCACGGCGGCAGCGTGTTCGGCGGTCGCGGCGTGGGCGACACCGTGAGCTACGACGTCTATATTCCGCTGAAGGCCGCGGTATCGAACGGCATAGCGCTTCAGACGCTGACGCTCTCCGCAAGGCCCCGCAGCGGATCCGGCTGGGCCAATACCTTTCTGGCCGGCGCGAAGCAGTGGAAGGCGGACGGTCATCTGATCGACCTGAACAAGGAGGTCATGCGCCGAACGATGCTGCCGAGGATATTGCTGCTGATCGTGGGCCTGTACGCGCTGATCGGCCTGTTCATCCGCGTGACAGACCGGGTGATGGGCTGGTTTGAGGGCTACAGGGAGGCGTTGAAGCGCCATTACTTCAGGGAGCTGATTCCACGACTGCTGGGCATCGTGGGGCTGACGCTGGCCTGCTACGGAGCGCTGATCGGCGCGACCTGGCTGTTGCTGTCCTTCTCGGTTCAGCCGGTGTACGTCTTCACGGAGTGGGTGCCTGAGAATTTTGTGGAATGGTCCTCCATCACCAAGGTCTTCTGGAATCTGGTCTCCGCTTCGGCGGGCCTGGTGCGCGTCGCCACCCGGGAGCTTCGCATCGTGGAGTTCTGGGGCGCGCTGCTGCGCTGGGGTGTGATACTGATCCTGCTGGGCGCGGCGCTGCTGCCCAAGGCCTGGGGAAAAAGCAGAAAGCGATAAATAACGAGGGCCCGGATCCAAAACGATCCGGGCCCTCGACTATTTGTCATTGGGCGCGCTTTCGGCCCCAGCGGACGAAGTAGTAGGTCACCTCGATGGCGCAGCAGCACATCCAGCCCACGGGGTAGCCGAAGCCCACCAGGAAGGGGGTGTTGGCGACGAAGCGGGTGACCACGAACAGGTAGATCTGGCGGATGACCACGAAGGAGGCCAGCATGATGAACATCGGCGCCCGGGAATCGCCCCGTCCGCGTAGCGCGCCGGCCAGCGTGTGGTTGACGCAGTTGAAAAGCAGGAAGAAGGTGTTCGCCCGCATGAACAGCACGCCGTACTCGATCACCGAGGGATCCTGGCTGAACAGGCCCACGGCAGGCGCGGCGAAGATCACCAGCAACACCGCTGCCACCAGCGTCACGCCCAGCGACAGCAGTATGCTGGTCCAGGTGCCGCGGTCGGCGCGGTCGTACTGTTTCGCGCCGATGTTCTGGCTGACGAAGGTGGTGGCGGCCATGGCCGTGGACTGCATGGGCAGCATGATGAACTGGTCCAGCTTGTTGTAGCAGCTCCAGCCCGCCATGCAGGAGGAGCCGAAGTGGTTGATGTAGGACTGCACGAACACGTTGGAGAAGGCGGTGATGACCGACTGTATGCCCGCCGGCAGGCCCACGGCGAATATGCGCTGCAGCACCGGCCACTCGATGCGCAGGTCGCGCCAGGTCAATTTGTAGATATCATCCGTTTTCGTGAGCAGCCGCAGCACCAGCGCAGACGAGACCAGCTGGGACAGTATGGTGGCGTAGGCCACCCCGGCGATGCCCGCCTTCAGGCCGATCACGAAGGCCAGGTCCAGCACGATGTTCAGCAGGCTGGTCAGTGCCAGGAACATCAGCGGTCGCGTGGTGTCGCCCACGGCCCGAAGTATGCCGCTGCCGGTATTGTATATCAGCAGCCCGGAGAAGCCCCAGAAGTAGATGGTCAGGTAGGTGACGGCGTCCTCGAACACGTCGTCGGGGGTGGACATCAGGCGCAGCATGGGGCGGACCCCCGCCACGCCGATCAGCGTGAACAGCGCGCACATCACGAAGGTCACCGCCACGGTGGTCTCCACGGCGCTGTGCAGCCGCTCCAGGTCACGGGCTCCGAAGTGCTGGGCGATGACCACGCCCGCGCCCACGGAGAAGCCGTTGAAGAAGAACACCAGCATGTTCACGATCATAGTGGTGGAGCCGACGGCGGCCAGCGCTTCCTTGCCCACAAAGTTGCCCACCACGATGCTGTCCACCGTGTTGTACATCATCTGGAAGATGTTGCCCAGCATCAGCGGCAGCGCAAACAGCACGATCTGCCGTATGATCGATCCGCGGGTCATATCCCGGGTCGTGGCGGATCTGCGGAGCCTGAACGCCATACGCACCATCGCTTCCCTTCAGTGAATCCGTGGAAATCAGATGACCTCCACCTTGATCAGATTCGTATTGCCCGACTTGCCATTGGTGACGCCGCCGGTGATGACGATCTTGTCACCCGGCTTCAGGCCCAGCTTTTCCCTTGCCAGCTGGGTGGCCACGTAGAACAGCACGTCGGTGGAGGTGTATTCCACGCTCAGCGCCGGCATAACGCCCCAGGAAAGGGCCAGCTTGCGCATGGTGTGTTCGCTGGTGGTGACGCCCAGTATGTCCACCGGGGCGCGGAAGCGGGAGATCATGCGCACGGTGCTGCCGGAGAGGGAACAGGCCACGATGGCCTTTGAGCCCACGTCGATGGCCATGGCGCACACCGCGTGGCTGATGGCATCCACGGTGGAGTGGGTCACGAACTGGTTGTCGTGGAAGCGCTGGGCATAGTCGATCTCGCCCTCGGTGGCCTCGGCGATCTTTGCCATCACCGCCACGGATTCCACCGGATGCCTGCCCGCGGCGGTCTCGCCCGAGAGCCTCACCGCGCTGGTGCCGTCGCACACGGCGTTGGCCACGTCGCGGATCTCGCCGCGGGTGCGGCGGGGGTTATGGATCATCGATTCCAGCATCTCCGTGGCGGTGATGACCCGCTTGCCGATCAGCCGGCACTTGGTGATCAGCTTCTTCTGCACGGCGGGCAGCTGTTCGTAGGGGATCTCCACGCCCATGTCGCCGCGGCCGATCATGATGCCCTCGCAGGCCTCGCAGATCTCCTCCACGTTGTCGATGCCGGACTGGTTCTCCAGCTTGGCGATCAGGCTGATGTGACTGCCGCCGTTGGCGTCCAGGAAGGCGCGCACGTCCAGCAGGTCCTGCTTGCGGGAGACGAAGGAGCAGGCCACGTAGTCCACGCCGTTTTCGATGCCGAACAGCAGGTCGGCCCTGTCCTGTTCGGACAGGTACACCTGGTTGAGCACCTTGCCGGGAAAGCTCATGCTCTTGCGGTCGGACAGCTCGCCGCCCACGGCCACCACGCAGCGCACCTCGGGCCCGACGATTTCCCGCACATCCAGCGCCAGCAGGCCGTTGTTCACCAGCACCCGGTCGCCCGGCTTCAGGTCGTCGGCGAGGCCTGCGTAGTTGACGGACACCCGGGTCTCGTCGCCGGGCACGTCGTCCACGTGCAGCGTGAAGGGCGCACCCTCCTTCAGATGAACGGGGCCGCCTGCAAAGGTCTTGATGCGGTACTCGGGTCCCTTGGTGTCCAGCATGATGGCGATGGGCAGGTTCAGCTGCTCCCGCACGCGCACGATGGTGTCGATCTTCTTCTTGTGCTCCGGGTGGGTGCCGTGGGAGAAGTTGATGCGGGCGATGTTCATGCCCGCCTTGCACATGGCGGTCAATACCGCCTCCGATTCGCTGGCCGGGCCGATGGTGCATATGATCTTGGTCTTTCTCATGGGCGTCACCTCGTTTGATGCAGGTTGATGCGGGATGATCGAAGCGGTGCGTTCCGATCCGACAGGCCACAGCCCGATCGAACGGAATTTGTCATCGTTTCTACAATACCATTATAAATTAAATAAACCCCCTTTGTCAATTGCCGGGGCTGGACAAACCGCTTCAAATCGTGTATAGTTGTAGGCAGTAATTATTGCGGAGGGAAAAGCCATGCCCGAGAAGACCACCAGCGTTCAGATCGTGTTGCCCCAGCACTGCAACGGCTATAAGATACCCCGCCTGTTCGGCGGACAGATGATGGCCTGGATCGACATCGTCGGCGCGGTGGCGGCGCGAAGGTACACCAACAGCGCCGTGACCACCGTCTGCATCGACAACCTGAGCTTTCTCGCTCCGGCCTACCTGAACGATACAGTGGTCCAGGAGGCGGAGGTCATCTGGACCGGCCGGACCTCGCTGGAGGTGCGGGTGGACAGCTACGTGGAGCGCCTGGACGGCAGCCGGGAGCGGGTGAACCGCGCCTATGCCGTGTTCGTGGCGCTGGACGAGAACGACAGGCCCAAGCCGGTGCCCCCCTTTACCCCGGAGTCCGAACCCGAGAAGCGGGAATTCGCCGCAGCCCAGGAGCGCAGGAAGCAGCGGGTGGGGAAGTAGACCTTTGTCACCATCTCCCCGCATCGAGCAACCAGTCGATCGCATGGATGACCTTTATCCCGTCGTAAGTTGTCAATCATCAAACGGTTAAGTGTCAGTATCGTCTTGGGATACGGTTCGATCAGCGCTTCAAGATAATCGCTCACCGTATAGTTCGTGGCATCGAGCCGAAGCTTCTCCACGATGTATCGATAGAGACTACAGTAATTGAGCAGCGATTCATACTCCTTCGCTTCCATATGATCTGTCAATATAGTATTCCGAAATCGAAGAATTACAGATGACATTTTTCGAATTGGCGCAAACAAAGTTATCATTCACCCATGCATGGGAACCAGTGTAGCGGCGAGCATTGCTCGTCGCTACGGATACTTGCCAAACGGCTTGACGGGTGAATGGTAAACAAACAAGGTTACAACTCAGCGTCCGGGAGGACGAGGCGCCCCACCGCCCCTTGACGCTTCGATAGGCCTTCGGCCACGGGGCACCTCCCCATTGCGATGGGGAGGCTTTTGGTCTGCGGCAGACGCTATCTTAGCTTCCCCACCGCAGTGGGGAAGTACCCGCGAAGCGGGGGATGGGGCACTTATACGCTTTGAATCGATGACATTATCCCGAATGGAAATGCGCTGTGTCCATAGGCATAGCGCAGCGTTCAGCGAAGCAGAAGGGTATTCTGAGCTGTAACCAAACAAGAGTATTATTCAATCATGATTTTTACATAATGCTTGACTTTTACCCGGCGTTTCCGTATAATCATAACAGAAACAAAAAGGAGGAAGCGGTTATGAAGCGCTGGAAACATCTGTGCGCGACGATGCTGGCTGTGCTGCTGCTGTGCGCGGCGTTCATGGGCACGATGGCTGAAGAGGATATCGTGCTGGATATGGGGGAAGAGGGGAGCGCTCCGGACGCTGTACAGCCGGGGGACGGCATTGAGCTCCCGCCGGACTCGATGCCGGAGGCGGACGGCCTGATCCTCGAGCTGGATGGCGGGTCGCTTGAATTGAACGGCGGCACGCTCGAATTGAACGGCGAAGCGCTTGGACTGGAAGCGGACCTGCCGACAGACGTCGCCATACAGCAGGAAAACGCCGTCGAGGCCAACGATGGGGAGGACATACCCATCGACGAAGCGCACTTCCCCGACGCAAATTTCAGGAGCTATGTCGCGGATTCTTTGGATCCTCCGAATCCAAGTCGCGACGGCGTGCTTACCGCGGAGGAGCGCGAATGCGTTACGAATATTTGGCTAATTGGAAAAAGCGTCGCCGATCTTCGGGGCGTAGAGTATTTCCCGGCATTGACAATGCTGGATTGCAGCAATAACCAGCTGACGAGCCTCGACGTGAGCGGATTGACGGGGCTGACGAGCCTTTCCTGCGGCAACAACCAGCTGACGAGTCTTGACGTGAGCGGATTGACGGGGCTGACGAGCCTTGACTGCGACAACAACCAGCTGACGAGCCTTGACGTGAGCGGATTGACGGGGCTGACGAGCCTTTCCTGCGGCGACAACCAGCTGACGAGCCTTGACGTGAGCGGATTGACGGGGCTGACGAGCCTTTTCTGCGGCGACAACCCACTGACTAGCCTCAACGCGAGCGGGTGTACAGCGTTAACACAGTTGAACTTAATGAGTACTAACCAGCTGAAAAGCCTGGATCTGAGCGGATGTATTTCGTTGACAGATCTGTACTATAACTATAGTAGTTCGTCTTCGGAAAATGGGTCGTTAACGAGTCTTAACGTGAGCGGATGTACGTCGCTGACGAGCCTTAACTGCGACAACAACCAGCTGACGAGCCTTGACGTGAGCGGATTGAAGGCGCTGGAGTCTCTATCCTGCTACAACAACCAGCTGCCGAGCCTTGACGTGAGCGGATGCACCGCGTTGGAAAGCTTAATCTGTAGTGTGAACGAGCTGACCAGCCTGGATGTGAGCGGATGCAAGGCACTTCAAAGACTAGACTGCTACGGAAACAATTTTACCAGCCTGGATGTGAGCGGGTTGAAAGCGCTGAAAGCGCTGGACCCCTCGTACAACAAACAGCTGACCAGCCTGAACGTGAGCGGATGTTCAATGTTGAAGGAGTTAGAATGTGATTACACTTGTGGCAAGTTGACCAGCCTGAATGTGATCGGATGCACCGCGTTGGAAAGCTTACACTGTGATGATAACAAACTGACCAGCCTGAACGTGAGCGGGTGCAAGGCGCTTGAAAGATTATACTGTGGATCGAACAAACTGACCAGCCTGAACGTGAGCGGGTGCACGTCACTCGTATATCTGGAATGCTTAGACAACCAGCTTACCAGCCTGGATGTGAGTGGATGCACCGCGTTGGAAAGCTTACATTGTGATGAGAACAAGCTGACCAGCCTGAATATGAGCGGATGCAAGGCACTTCAAAGACTAGACTGCTCCGGAAACAAGTTCACCGGCCTTGATATGAGCGGATTCAAGACACTTGAAATACTTTATTGCAGTGGAAACAAGCTAACCAACCTGGATGTGAGCGGGTTGAAGGCGTTGTATGATCTGGGATGTGGTGCCAACAAGCTGACCAGCCTGGATGTGAGCGGATGCACGGCGCTTAAAAGCTTAGGCTGTAGCGGGAACAAGCTGACCAGCCTGGATGTGAGCAGGTGCACGTCGCTCAATAGCCTTTACTGCTCCAGCAACCAGCTGACCAGCCTGAACATGAGTGGTTGCACGGCGTTGGAGAGCTTATCCTGTGAAAGGAACAAGCTGACCAGCCTTGATTTGAGCAAGCAATCCAAGCTCATTATGGCTCTAAAAAAAGGAAAAAACTACTCCACGGAAAAGTCGATCATGGATATGCAAGCTGTCGGGGGCGTGGATGGATATAACTTGTGCTTTGATTCCAGCGTCACGGTGACCGCCAACGGCAAGACGCTGTATGCCCCGACAGTTTCATTGAAGAAGTGTAAAGTCAGCCCCATCGCGGACCAGACCTACACCGGCAAGGTGATCAAGCCCGACCCTGAGGTGAAGTACGGCGACAGGACGCTGAAGAAGGGCGTCGACTACACCGTGACCTACAAGGCCAACAAGGACATCGGCGTCGCCACGGTCACAATCAAGGGCAAGGGCTTTAACACCGATTCGGTGAATAAGACCTTCAAGATCTACCCGAAGGCGGTGAAGCTGGCCTCGCTGACCCCGGGCGCGAAGCAACTGACTGTGAAATGGAAAAAGGGCCCGGGCGGCGTTGGCTACGAGCTGCAATACAGCCTGAAGAAGAGCTTTTCAAATAAAATGACGGTAACGGTCAAGAATAACGGTACGGTCAAGTGCGTGATCAAGAAGCTGACGCCGGGCAAGACCTACTACGTGCGAATCCGCGCCTTCAAGCAGGTCGGAGGCAAGAAATACGTCTCCGAGTGGTCGAAGCCGATGTCGAAGAAGGTCAAGTCGGGCAAGTGAGCACATTGCGCCGGGTCGGGGGATTATCACCCCCGGCCCGGCGTCATTTAATGGTCGCATGTTTCGCGGCATTACTTCAAGAACCCGTTGATGATCTGCTCCTCGGCCTCATGCTCGGTCAGGCCGAGGGTCATCAGCTTGGTCAGCTGTTCGCCGGCGATCTTGCCGATGGCGGCCTCCTGCACCAGTGCCGCGTCCACGTCGTTGGCCTCCAGCCCGGGCACGGCCAGTATGCGGCCGTTGTCCATAATGATGGAATCGCACTCGGTGTGGCCGTTGCAGGGCGCGTTGCCGACGATCTTCGCGTCGAAGCGCTGGTAGGAATCGCCCCTCGCAACGGACCGGGAGACCACGTCGGCGCTGGCTCCCGCGCCGTTCAGGTGCACGTCATAGGCGCTCAGCGCCCGCTGGCTGCCGTGGGTCATCAGGCGCTCCCGCACCACCAGCTTCGCCCCGGCGGCCAGCTCGGCCACGGTCCTGCGGTCGGTGTCGTCCACGCCCTTGATCTGGGCCATCTCCATCTCCATGGCGCTGTCTTCATCCATGTGAACCTCGGTGACGGGGTTCAGTATGCGCTTGCCCGCGCCGTCGCCGGAGCCGTAGTGCTTCTCGACGTACTTCACCCTTGAGTTCCTGCCCACCCAGAAGCGGTGGACACCGTCGTGCTCGGAATCCGCCCTTCCGCAGTTGTCGATGCCGCAGCCGGCGATGATCACCACGTCGCAGTCCTCGCCGATGAAGAAGTCGTTGTAGACCACCTCGGAAAGGCCGCTCTCGGTGAGCACCACCGGGATGTGGACGCTCTGGCGCTTCGTGCCCGGCCTGATGCGGATGTCCATGCCGCTGACGTCGGTCTTGGAGGTGATCTCGATGTCCGCCGTGGACACGCGGCCCACGGACTGGCCGTTGCTGCGGATGTTGTAGGCCCCCTCGGGGATGCTGTGCAGGTCCGCGATCTCGGCGAGGAGCTGTTTCTGTATGCCATCCAGCTTCACTGTTCGCCACCCCCAATCCTTCGGCAGCTCTGCAGCGCCGAGGCGGTGCCCGTCAGTTGGGGCAGTATCTCCGCCCTGGGGCCCTGCATCGCCAGCCTGCCGTCCCGTAGGACCAAGATCTCGTCGGCGATATTCAGTATCCGCTCCTGGTGGGATATGATGATGATGGAGCTGTCCCGGATGCCCTTGCGCATATCCTGGAACACCTGTATCAGGTTCTGGAAGGACCACAGGTCGATGCCGGCCTCCGGTTCGTCGAATATGGACAGCGCCGTGCCCCGCGCCAGCACCGTGGCGATCTCTATGCGCTTCAGCTCACCGCCGGACAGACTGGCGTTCACCTCGCGGTTGATGTAGTCCCGGGCGCAGAGTCCCACGGCGGACAGGTACTCGCAGGCGTCCGCGGGGGTGATGTCCCGGCCGGAGGCCAGGCGCAGCAGGTCCAGCACCTGCAGTCCCTTGAAGCGCACCGGCTGCTGGAGGGCGAAGGAGATGCCCAGCCGCGCCCGTTCGGTGACGGACAGGGCGGTGATGTCCCGTCCGTTGAAGAGGATTGTGCCGGAGGTGGGCCTTGCGATGCCCATGATCAGCCGGGCCAGGGTGGATTTGCCGCCGCCGTTGGGCCCGGTGATGACCACCAGCCGACCCGCGGGCACGGCGAGGCTCACGTCCCGAAGGATCTCATGGCTTGCGTCGTCGTCGGGGACCTCGAAGAAAATGTGTCGTAGTTCGAGCATTGCGTTCATTCCTTCATTTTGACTGTTCGGGCGACAAATCGCGATTTGTCGCCCGAACGGCCGTCTTGCGTATTATAGCCTTCTCCAAAGCTCGTCCCAGTATTCCGCGATGGTGCGGTCCCTGGAGAACTTGCCTGCGCCCGCGATGTTTTCGAGGCACATCTTTGCGAACGCCAGCTTGTCTTTCGTGGCGCGTATGGCCTTCAGCTTCGCCGCCATGTAGGATTCGTAGTCCATCAGCAGGAAGTAGTGGTCCGGCTGGTGCCAGCTTGCGCCCTCCAGCAGGGCCTTGCGCAGCTCGGCCAGGTCGCCCTCATACAGCTCCGCGTCCTCCTCGGGAGCGGGCTCGAAGGTGCCGTCGGCCAGGGTGTCGATCACCCTCTTCAGCCTCGGGTTGGCCTCATACAGCTCCACCGGGTCGTAGGTGGCCTTGGCGGCGTTGATCTCGTCCACCGTCGCGCCGAACACGAAGTTGTTCTCGATGCCCGCCTGCTCGAAGATCTCCACGTTCGCGCCGTCGTAGGTGCCCAGGGTGACCGCGCCGTTGAGCATCAGCTTCATGTTGCCGGTGCCGCTGGCCTCGGTGCCCGCGGGGGAGATCTGCTCGGAGATGTCCGCCGCCGGGATGATGTGCTCGGCGTAGGAGCAGTTGTAGTTCTGCACGAACACCACCCGCAGCCGGTCGCTGGTGTCGGGGTCGGCGTTGACGACGTCGGCGATGTGGTTGATGAAGCGTATGACCGCCTTGGCCCGCCGGTAGCCGGGGGCGCTCTTCGCGCCGAATATGAAGGCGGTGGCGGGGAAGTCCTTCAGCGTGCCGTCCTTCAGGCGGTAGTAGATGTCAAGGATCGACAGCGCGTTGAGCAGCTGGCGCTTGTACTCGTGCAGCCGCTTGACCTGGACGTCGAACACAAAGTCGGTGGGGATATCCACGCCCTCGCGCTCCAGGATCAGCTCGGAAAGCTGGCGCTTCTTCTCTGCCTTGATCTCGATGAACCTCTCAGCCAGTTCGTCGTCGATCAGCGGCTTCAGGCCCTCCAGCGCGAACAGGTCGGTCAGGAAGGCGTCGTCGCCCAGGGCGTCCGACAGCAGCGCCGTGAGCTCGGGGTTGCACAGGCCCAGCCAGCGGCGCTGGGTGATGCCGTTGGTCTTGTTGTTGAAGCGCTCGGGATAGAGCGCGTACCACTCCTTGAACACGTCGTCCTTCAGGATCTGGCTGTGGATGGCGGCCACGCCGTTGGTGTAGCTGGAACCGTATACCGCCAGGTTGGCCATGTGCACCCGCTTGTCCCCGTCTATGATGGCATAGGGCGCGGGGTCGGCGACCTTCGCCTTCTTCAGATCCCGGTCCAGCTTCGACTGGATGCGCCTGACGACCTTGACCAATTCGGGCGAAAGCTCGTTCATCAGCTTCAGATCCCAGCACTCCAGCGCTTCCCGCATGACGGTGTGGTTGGTGTAGCGGAAGGTCTTCCGGGCGACCTCGAAGGCGGTATTGAAGTCGTAGCCCTCGTTCATCATCAGCCGGATCAGCTCGGGTATGGCCATCGTGGGATGGGTGTCGTTCAGCTGGACGGCGTGGAGATCGGCAAAGCCGGTCAGGTCCTCGCCGTGGCGGTCGACATAGGCGCGCAGCATGTCCTGCAGCGACGCGCTGACCAGTACGTACTGCTGGCGCAGGCGCATCAGCTTGCCCGCCTTCAGCGTGTCGTTGGGGTACAGCACCTTGGTGATGTCCTCGGCGGCGTTCTTGCCCCTGCTGGCGGCGGCGTAGTCCTGGTCGTTGAAGGCGTCGAAGTCGAACTCGTTGACGCTCTCGCACTGCCACAGGCGCAGCGTGCCGATGGATTTTCTCTGGTAGCCGATGATCGGCATGTCGTAGGGCACGGCCCATACGTCCAGCCCCTTCATGTGCACCAGCTGGGCCAGGTCGTCCCGGCGCACGCTCCAGGGGTCGCCGAACAGGGTCCAGTCGTCCGGGGCCTCGCACTGGGCACCGCTTTCGTCGAAGCTCTGCTTGAACAGGCCCTACCGGTAGCGCAGGCCGTAGCCGTCCAGCGGTATGTCGTGGGTGGCGGCGCTGTCCAGGAAGCAGGCGGCCAGTCGGCCCAGGCCGCCGTTGCCCAGGGCGGCGTCCTCGATGTCCTCCAGGTCCGCCAGGTCCACGCCCTTCAGCGCCAGGCGCTGGCGCACGTCCTTCAGCACGCCCATGGCGTACAGGTTGTTGTACACCAGCCTGCCCATCAGGTACTCGGCGGACAGGTAGGCGGCGCGGCGGCTGTACAGCCGGTCGGAGTAATCGTCGGCCCACTGGGGCGCGATGTCCAGCATGGCGGCCTTGGCCACGGCGTCGTGTAGCTGTACGGTGCTGGCTTTCTCGAGGGTGGTGTGGGCGTCGCACATGGCGATTTTCTCTGCGCTGGCGATCAGCTCCGCCCCGGTGGCGGCCCTGAGCGTACCGCGCTGGCCCAGGCGGTTCAGCCTGCGGATGTAGGCGGCGACGGGCGCGTAATCCGTCTCGGGCATGCGCCACAGCCAGTTGCCCCCGACGGTGCCGGGGAAGTTCATGCGGGCCTCGCTGTACAGCTCGAGCCAGTCCTGCATCGGCGCGATGACGGTATCGGCGGGGGAGGTAAAGGTGGCCCGCAGCATGGCGTCCAGTATATTGTCGTCGTCCTCGGGCATGCCCAGGGCCTTGCGGGCGCGGGCCTTCGTCGCCTCGGAGGCGCCTTCCCACCAGCTCAGCGTGGTGTCGTTGTCGTGGGTGCCGGTATAGACCACGCAGTTCTTCACATGGTTCTCGGGCAGGTCGGGGCTGTCGTCGCCGTCGAAGGCGAATTGCAGCACCTTCATGCCGGGATAGCCGCACCAGGCCAGCAGCTTCCTGGCCCGGGCCTTCACGTTGCCAAGGTCCTCGGCCACGATGTCCAGGTCGGGCAGGGCCTTGCGAAGGCGGGTGAACAGCTTGCGCCCGGGACCGATTTCATACTTGCCGTTTCGGGCGGTTTTCTCCTCGGCAGGTATGGCGAAGTAGTAGGCAAAGCCGATGAAGTGGTCGATGCGCAGCGTATCGAACAGCCGACTCATGGCCCGCAGTCGCTCGATCCACCAGGCATAGCCGGTCTCTGCCAGCTTCTTCCAGTCGTACAGCGGGTTGCCCCAGCGCTGGCCGTCCTCCTGGAAGTAATCCGGCGGCACGCCCGCGATGCGGATGGGCTTGCAGTCCTCGTCCAGCTCGAAAAGCTCGGGGTTCAGCCACACGTCGCTGGAATCCTCGGCCACGTAGATGGGCATGTCGCCCATGAGCTTCACGCCGTTCATTTTGGCGTAATCGTGCAGGCGCTGCCACTGGTCGAAGAACAGGTATTGGCTGAAGATGTGGAAGTCGACTTCGCCCGAGAGCTGTTCGGCGTATTTGGCCACGGCCTCCGGCTTGCGCAGGCGGATGTCCTGGTCCGGCCAATCCATCCACGAGATCTCGCCAAACTTCGCCTTGATGGCGCGGAACAGGGCGTAGTCCCGAACCCAGGGGTTGTCGGCCTCGAAGGCCGCGATCTCCTCGCTCAGGCCGTCAAAGGAGGCCTCGAAGGCCTTGCGCAGCAGCGCGTCGCTCTGCGCCTTCACGGCCTCGAAATCCACCTTGTCCTGGAACGCCAGGGGCTCGTAGCTGCCCTTGGGCAGTATGCCCTCGGCCTCGAGCATGTCGAAGTCGATCATCAGCGTGTTGCCCGCGAAGGTGGAGGTGCTCTGGTAGGGAGATTCTGCGTAGCCGGTGGGCCCGATGGGCAACACCTGCCAGATGGTCATGCCCGCGTCCCTGACGAAATCCACGAAGTCATAGGCCGCCTGTCCCAGCGTGCCGATGCCGCCGCGGGAGGGCAGGGATGTGATATGCAGCAGTATGCCGCTCTGTCTCATGCGCGTTCACTCCTTGTAGGAATATTTGCTTTTATTATAGATTCAAAAGGGATTTGAAACAAGCTGTTTATGTAAAGTAAGGACGGAAAACGTCGGCACGCGCGCCTTGGGCGCCCAAAAAGCCTTTCCCGAGGGGAAGGCCAACGGCAGTTTTTGTATTATTTCTATAATCATTGCCGCATGGTAACTCATTCCTGTGCCATTGCCTCGGCCATTGCGGCGAGGGCCTTCATGCGGCGCTCGGCCACGATGGGCTCCTCTACGAAGGGGGTGACGCCCTGAACCGCGTCGGCGGGCTGTATGCGCGCGTCGGAGTGGTCGGTGTCCAGCAGCAGGTAGCGGCGGTTGCCCATGCCCAGCTCCTCCATATAGGCCAGCTGGCGGTGTCCGTGGCGGGTGGAGATGCGCTCCCGCAGGGCCGCGCCGTCCGCGTCGGAGAGGGCATAGATCAGGTCCACGCAGGCCTGGTCCAGGGCCAGTATGTCAGTGGAGGCCAGTATGCCCACGTTGGGGGTGACCACCTGCTCGGCGAGGCAGCCCGCGCAGTCGCAGTCCACGGACATGTTGCGCATCACGTTGACGTAGGTGATTTGCCTGCCGAAGTGGTCCACGGTGGCCTTGGTGGATTCGCTGATGCGCTCCATCAGCTCCTCCTCGGCGATGGACCACTGGTCGTCGCTGCCCTCCCGCTGGTGGATCATCTTCTTGCCGATCTTGCCGTCGGCGCAGCCAATGCCGATGTTCTTGTTGCTGCCGCCGAAGCCGCCCATGGTGTGCCCCTTGAAGTGGGTCAGGACCACCAGGGAGTCGTAGTCGGGCAGGGTCTTGCCCACGGTCATGTGGTCGAACCACTTGCCGCCCGTCACCGGCAGGTCCACGGTGCCCTCGGCGTCGGTGATATCCACGGGGCAGAAGGTCCAGCCGTTGACCTTCAGGGTCTCGCGGTGCTTCTCGGTGGTGTCCCGGTCGCCCTCGTAGAAGGTGTTGGTCTCGACGATGACGGCCTCCGGCAGGTCGTTCTTCACAAGCGCCTCCACCCACTGGTGGGGGATGATGTTCGGGCCGTACTGCTCGCCGGTGTGCAGCTTGACGGCCACCTTGCCGCGGATGTTGCCGCTGACCCGGGCGTAGAGCCTGCGCAGGCCCTCGGCGGACAGGTCGCGGGTGAAGTAGACGATGGATTCATTGCCCCTGCGCTCGTCATAGGGCACGTAGCGCTCGCCGCCCAGGCCGGGT
Organism: Clostridia bacterium; assembly: GCA_045637485.1. Classification (GTDB taxonomy): domain Bacteria; phylum Bacillota; class Clostridia; order Christensenellales; family Aristaeellaceae; genus UBA2862. The sequence continues at coordinate 19,138 of JAZTZK010000332.1, read as the reverse complement.
ATGATGGTGGTCATGGATGATTCCTCCTTGTCACTGGGTTTCCTGTGTCAATTGTAGCAGATTCAGGGCGGAATGTAAAGGGCGGGGAACCGATTCTGTGACGCGCCCGGGAACCTGATCATGTCTGGTCATGCCGCGCTTTGGTCCTGCCAACCGGTTGTCAAGCCGCTTCCAAAATGGTATAATCATATCGGGACACAATCCAACGAACATACAGAGAGGAAGAGGACCATGGCGGAGATACTCAGGGACGGAAGCGTCTATCATCTCAGGAACGAATGGATCAGCTACGTGCTGATGGAGATGCCCGGCGGCACGCTGGCCCACCTGTACTTCGGCGCGCGGCTGGAGGGGCTGAACGCCGCGAATCTGCTGCGCAGGGCGAACATTCCGGCGGACGGCAGCTTCAGCGTGCAGGAGTGCGCCCTGGACCGTCTGCCCCAGGAATACCCGTCCTTCGGGCTGGGGGACATGCGGGACGGCGCGCTGGAGGTTGAAGGCAGGGATGGCAGCTGGGCCGTGGACCTGCGGGTGGAGAAGGTCGAGATAATGGACGGGAAGCCCGCGCTGGAGGGCCTGCCTGCCACCAGGGGCGAGAACTGCGCGGCGCTGCGCGTCATCCTACGGGACGGGCATACCGGCCTTGGGGTGACGCTGGATTACGCCGTATACGACGACTGCCCCGCTGTGACCCGCAGCGCAAGGATTATCAACGGGGGCGACGCGCCGCTGAAGCTCACCCGCGCCCTGAGCCTGTGCCTGGACCTGCCGGACGACGGCTGGGATCTGATCACCCTGTCGGGGGCCTGGGCCCGGGAGCGGACCGTCTGCCGCCGACCGCTGGCCGCGGGCCACCAGGGCGTATCCAGCCGCAGGGGGGCCAGCAGCGCCCAGGCCTCGCCCTTCATGGCCCTGGTCCGCCCGGAAACCGCGCGGGAGGCGGGGGAGGCCATCGGCGCGACCCTCGTCTACAGCGGCAATTTCCTGGCGAACGCAGAGGTCTCCCAATTCGGCGCGACCCGCCTGCTGCTGGGCATCGACGACAATGACTTCAGCTGGCAGCTGCTGCCGGGCGAAGCCTTCCGGACGCCCGAGGCCGCGCTGGTGTACTCCGACGGGGGCATCGGCGGCATGAGCAGGGGCTTTCACAGGCTGCTGGAAAACCACCTGCTGCCCCGGCGCTGGATGCATCGGGCGCGACCGGTGCTGCTGAACAGCTGGGAGGCCGCCTATTTCGACTTTGACGAGGAAAAGCTGCTGGCCATCGCGAGGGCCGCGGCCGACGCCGGGGTCGAGCTGTTCGTGATGGACGACGGCTGGTTCGGCCGCCGGGACGACGACACCACCTCTCTGGGCGACTGGACGGTGGACCGCCGCAAGCTGCCCAACGGGCTGGAGGGCCTGGGGCAGGGCGTTCGGGCGCTGGGCATACAGTTCGGCCTTTGGATGGAGCCGGAGATGATCTCGCCGGATTCGGACCTGTACCGCGCCCACCCCGACTGGTGCCTGCACATCCCGGGCCGCGAGGGCATACGCGCCCGACACCAGCTGGTGCTGGACATGGGCCGCCGGGAGGTCCAGGATTTCGTGGTGGACGCCGTCTCCGATGCTCTGAAGGCCAGCGGGGCGGCCTACCTGAAGTGGGACATGAACCGCAACTTCACCAACATCGGCTCGGCGGCGCTGCCAGCGGACCGGCAGAGGGAGACGGGCCACCGCTACATGCTGGGGCTCTACGCGGTGATGGAGAAGCTGACGAAGGCCTTCCCGGAGGTGCTGATCGAGGGCTGCGCCTCCGGCGGCGCGCGCTTTGACGCGGGCATGCTGTATTACGTGCCCCAGTTCTGGTGCTCCGACAACACCGACGCGCTGTGCCGCATTCAGATCCAGTGCGGCACCACGATGCTGTTTCCGCCGTCCACGATGGGCTGCCACGTCAGCGCCGTGCCCAATCACCAGACGGGCCGCGTGACGCCGATGGATACCCGCTTCGCCGTGGCCCTGGGCGGCAGCTTCGGCTACGAGCTGGACCCCCGCAGGCTGGATGACGCGGAGCGGGCGGCCATGCGCGGGCAGGTGGACTTCGCCAACCGGACTCAGCAGCTGCGCCTGTACGGGCAGCTCTACTGGCTGCAATCGCCCTTCGCGGGCAACGACGCGGCCTGGATGAGCGTGTCGCCGGACCGGGGCGAGGCCATCTTCACGCTGGTGCGCGCCTTGGCCCGTCCCAACGCCGTGCCCCCGCTGGTGCGCCTGGCCGGCCTGGACGCCCAAAAGCGCTACCGGGTGGTTGAAACCGGCGAGGTGTTCGGCGGCGACGAGCTGATGCGCGTCGGCCTGTGCTGCCCCGTCGGCAACGGCGACGCCGCGTCGGTGGTGTATACGCTGAAGGCGGAGAGCTGACGCATCCCCGGCAGGGGCGGACCGATCGGAATACGCCTTTCCAACCATAGACAGATCCTTCGCTTCGCGGAGGATCTGTACATATTTTTAGGCATGAACGTTAACAGTTCTGCAACCAAAGCCGCCGCGAAAAATGATAGAATAGCATGTATTTGTATGCAAACCGGTCGTTTGGCTGTTTTGGAAGGCTGTGATATCATGCAGGAGAATTCGCCGCAGGCCACCCCGAGGGCCCGGGTGGCGTCCCCGGGGCGTCGCGCGCCCTCCGCGCCCAAAAAGCGCGCCGGAGCGGGGAAACGCGGCCAGGCGAAGTCGAAGCTCACCCCGAAGAAGATCGCCTGGCGGGCGGGGCTTTGCGTGCTGACGGCGCTGGTGCTGGTGCTGGTGGCCGCGTTGGGGGCGGGGTTCATCGGCTTCAGGGGCCCGTCCCAGAGCCTGGGCGACCTGCTGACCGTCTCGATGCTGGAGACCAGCGCGCTGAAATTCGTCCCCCGCATCTACTACAGCTCGGCGGAGGTGGAGGCCATCAAGGCCCGCAACGAGGTGGGCGAGCTGGACGACGAGACCGACACCTCGAAGATCGTGATCGCCGGTCCCACCCCCGAGCCGGGGCAGGCGGACGTCGCCCCGGTGTCGACGCCGAAGCCGGAAAACCTGATCGTAGAGGAAAACGGATTGCAGATCTTTGAGGTCCACGGTCCCACCTACAACGGCTGGATCATGGTGGTGCAGGACCCGTCCCGGGTGGCCGTGGGCGTTTGCCGCGAGAATTTCAATTCCAAGCCCGGCCTGGTGCTGCACGATATCGCCGCCCGCTACAACGCCATCGCGGCCATCAACGGCGGCGGCTTCTCCGACGAGGGCGGCCTGGGCAACGGCGGCCGACCCATCGGCCTGGTCATCTCGGGCGGCGAGGTGCTGAACAAGGCCAGCATCAATTCCGACCACAACATCGTCATGGGCTTCGACAGGGACAACAAGCTGATCGTCGGCAAGATGACCTCCGAAGAGGCGGTGAAAAAGGGCCTTCGTGACGCGCTGGCCTTCGGTCCGGCCCTGGTGGTCAACGGCGAGCCGGCCAGCTTCTCCGGCTCCAGCTCAGGGCTGAACCCCCGCACCGCCATCGGACAGCGGCAGGACGGCGCGGTGCTGCTGCTGGTCATCGACGGACGCCAGGCCTCCAGCCTTGGGGCCACCTACGCCGATATGATCAACGTGCTGATGGAGTACGAGGCCTTCAACGCGGCCAACCTGGATGGCGGCTCGTCGTCGATGCTCTGGTACAACGGCGAATACATCAACAAGGGCGTCATACTGACCGGCTCCCGCGAGCTGCCCACGGCGTTTATCGTGCGGTGACGGAGGCAACGATGGACAAGAAAGTGCAAGGGAAGAAAAGGGGCCTGCTCTCCAGCCGGTTCTATCGGATCTATTTTGTCGTCGTCGCCGTGGCCGTGGTGGCCATCGCCCTCGGCCTGATGTGGCTGCGGGGGGCGGTGGCCGACTATGAGGTCGCCCAGCCCGTCCATGCCGCCGAGGAGGTGGCGGCGCTGTTTGAGGCGGGCGACTGGAACCGCATCCACGACCTGGATACCTCCGCCAGGGATATTTCGGGCGGTGACAAGGCGCTGTACGTACAGCGGCTCACCGAGCTGACCGACGACGGGGATATCGCCTGGAGCCAGGCCTTTTCCAGCAACCCCGACGAGATGAAGTACACCGTGACGCTGGACGACGACAAGCTGGCCACCTTTACGCTGGTGCCCAGCGGGCAGACCACCGCCCACGGCAACCGGCTGTGGAAGCTGGGCGCGATCACCACCCATGTGGCCGTGGAGGGCACCGAGGCCGCGGCGGCAGGGGATCTGACGGTCGCGCCCTACCGGGTGAAGGCCCCGACCGGGTATACCGTGAGCGTCAACGGGCGGGAGCTGACCGAAGCGGACGCCATGTCCACCGGCGAGGCCATCTTCCAGGCAGACTTCCTGCCCGAGGGCCTGAATCCCCCCACGATGACGGAATATGCCTTCTTCTCAGACGAGGGCGAGCCGGTGCTGACCGCGAAGGACGCCTCCGGCAAGGACGCCGCGGTGGAGCCCGACGGCGACAACCGTTGGCTCTGCCCCCTTAAGGAGGACGACGAGTTCGCAAGCCAGTATTCCGGCGCGATCATCGCCCTGGCCGAGCGGGTGGCGAAGTACACCGTGAAGGACCTCTCCCGCAACGGCATCATGAAGGACGTGGCCGGCGAATCCCCGGCGGAGACGATACTGAAGAAGTTCAGCAACGACTGGGCCCCGCCCCACAAGACCGCCACCGTCACCGACGCGAAGGTCACCGACTTCCACGTGCTCAGCGACGACTGCTTCACCTGCCACGTTGAATTCACGTTCACGCTGCGCACGCGACGGGGCAACGACTACGTCTATCCCACGTCCTACACCTTCTGCGTCGTCAAGCGCAAGGGCGCGGGGAAGCTGTACAACATCACGTTCAACTGACGGCGCGCAGCGGCGACCGCCAGGCGCCATATGGCGGCGGGACGCCGCCGCAAGAAACATCACCGATTCCCGGAGGCAAATGATGGAAAACGAAAAAAAGCCCAGGCCACGCAAAAAGCTGACCAAATCCCAGCGTCGCCGCAGGCGCAGGATCCGCCGAAACGCATGGCGCGTCACGCTGTCGGTGCTGACGGTCATCGTCCTGGTGCTGGTGGGCGCGCTGTGCGCGGGCTACGCCGCCTTCAGGGGCCCGTCCCAGACCGTCGGCGACCTGCTGACCGTCTCGATGCAGGAGACCAGCGCCCTCAAATTCGTACCCCACATCTACTACAGCAACGAAGAGGTGGAGGCGATACTGGAGCGCAACTCCGTCTCCGCCGGGGACAGCGAGACCGACACCTCGCTGATCGTCATCGAGAAGCCCACGCCCACGCCCTCGCCGGAGGAGCTCGCAGCGGCGCAGGCGGCCCGGGAGGCGGCGAAGGTGGAGCCGACCCCCAGCCCCACGCCCCAGCCGGAGAACCTGCTGTCCTCCGAGGACGGCATCGAGGTATACAGCGTCGTGGGCGGCACCTACCAGGGCTACATGATGATCGTCAGGGATCCCTCCCGCGTCACCGTGGGCACCTGCCGGGACAAGTTCGACGGCTCCAAGGGATTACAGCTCAAGGACATCGCCAAGCGCTATGACGCCGTGGCCGCCATCAACGGCGGCGGCTTCGAGGACAGCGGCGGCGTCGGCAACGGCGGCATTCCCGTGGGCCTGGTGGTCTCCGAGGGCAAGGTGAAGCACACCGGCCGTGACCGCAACTACAACATCACCGTGGGCTTCGATAAGGACAACATCATGGTCCTCGCCAAGAACATGTCCGACGACGACGCCAAGGCCAAGGGCATACGCGATGCCATCACCTTCGGCCCCGCGCTGATCGTGAACGGCGAGCCCGCGTCCGTCAGGGGCGAGAGCTCCGGCCTGAACCCGCGCACGGCCATCGGCCAGCGCAAGGGCGGCGCGGTGCTGATGCTGGTGATCGACGGCCGCCAGGCCTCCAGCCTGGGCGCGACCTATTCCGACCTGATCACCATCATGCTGGAATACGGCGCGGTCAACGCCATCAACATGGACGGCGGCTCGTCCTCGCTGATGTACTACAAGGGCGAATACCTCAACAGCGGCGTCGTGCTGACCGGTTCGCGCAAGATGCCGACGGCCTTCATCGTGCGCTGACGGAGGGACACATGAGCAGGAGCAGGAGAAAAAGGAAGAGCATCTGGAACAGCACCTTCTACCGCGTATACTTTGTGCTGGTGATTCTGGCCCTGGCGGGCATCTTGGCGGGCACCGTGTGGCTGCAGGGGGTGCTGAAGGACTACGAATCCGCCCAGCCCAAGTACGTGGCCGAGAACGTGGGGAGGCTGTTTGAAAACGCCGACTACGAGGCGATCTACAACGTCGATACCTCCGCCGCCCAGTTCGAGGGCGACGCGGCGCTGTACCTGGACAACCTCAAGGAGCTGGCCGCGGGCAGGCGGGTGGAGTTGAGCCCGGCCTTCTCGGCCAACAAGGACGAGCGCAAGTACAACGTCAGCCTGGACGGCGAGCGCTTCGCCACCTTCACCCTGGTGCCCAGCGGCCAGACCACGGATCGGGGCAACACGCTGTGGAAGCTGGGCTCGGTGACCACGCTGGTTCAACTGCGGCAGGCCACGCCCACGCCCGAGCCCGAAGCGACGCCCGAGCCGGAGCCGACCGTGAAATACACCTGCCGCGTCACCGTTCCGGAGGGCTACAGCGTGACGGTGGACGGCGAGACGCTGACCGGGGACAACGCGACGACCTCTGAAAAGGCGCTGTTCGAGGCGGACTTCCTGCCCCCGGGCGTCAAGAACCCCGCGCTGGTGGAATACCTGTACGACGCCGCGTCCGAGACGCCCCGGGTGGAGGTCCTGGACGAGACCGGCGCGCCGATGGCCGTGGAAGCCGTGGAGGGCAAGGACCTGACCTGGAGCTGCCCGATGAAGTCGGACGAGGCCTACGGCGCGCAGTACGGCGGCGCGGCCGTCGCGCTGGCCAAGCAGGTGGCAAAGTTCATGAACAAGGACGCGAAGAAGAAGGCCATCGAGCGCATCTGCGCGAAGAACAGTCCCGCCGAGGCCATCTTCGACAACCTGAACAACGCCTACGCCACGCCCCACTGGGGCATCGCCTTCAAGGACGAGGCGGTTTCCGAGTTCTACGTGCTGGCCGACGACTGCTTCACCTGCCATGTCAGCTTTGACACGGTGCTGAAGACCGAGAAGGGCGAAGCGGTCTATCCCACCGCCTACACCTTCTGCGTCATCAAGGAGGGTGACGCCGGGAAGCTGTGGAACATCAAGGTATATTGATTACATACGATCAACGGCCGTACCGGTCAATCCGGTACGGCCGTTGGCGTCATTTTTTCAGTATGTGTATCGTGCAGGACGTGTCTCCGATATAGTTCCTTTCGGCGTCGAAATCCTCCAGGGAATCGCAGATGAAGGCGGTGAGCCAGATGTCGGTGACGTGGCCAATCTGCTTGCCTGCGGTGAGCTTGATGGAGGTGATCAGCGTCTCGTCCTTCATCGAACCGGGCTTCAGATGGGAGTAGAACTTGTGGGGCTCCCGGTGGTAGTCGTCGTACAGCCAGCACTCGATGTACTCGGTGTGCTCGATGTGCTTCGGGGAGAGCATCGTGTACCTGATCTCGCTGCCGTCGTCCAGCGTATAGCGCAGCGTATAGCCGATCTTGCAGCTGTTCGCGTCCGGGAAGGCCGTCCAGGCCGCGCCGAAGATGTCCCCGAAGAACTCGCCGGGCAGCTGGTCCGCGTCCGAGGGAATGGCCTCGAAGCTGCCGATGTCCTTTCCCTTCTTCCAGGGGGCGGTGTAGCTGTCCGAGTAGCGCACCCGGGGCGAGTAGTTCTTGTCCTTCGGATGATAGAAGGACAACACGTCCGGGCGGCTGCCGGGAACCACGGTGGGCGTCGGCTCAGGCTCGGGCGTCGGGGAGGGGATCGGCGTCGGGGCTTCGGTGGGCTGTGGCGTCGCGTCCGGAGTGGACTGCGCGGGCGCTTCGGTGGGCCGCGGCTCCTCGGTCGCCGCGTCGGCGACCTTGCCGGGCGGCGGGCGATCGACGGGCGGCCTGGGCGGCCTGCCGAGCAGCCGCAGTACCGTCGCGGCCAGCAGTATGGCGCCGACCACGCAAAAGCAAATTATGATGATCCGCCTGCGCCTGCGCGCCTTCTGCGTATCGGACGGGCGCTTCGCCCGGTGGTTGGATTTGTCTGACATGGTAACCTCCTGTTGAATTGAGATAAGCGGTTCCTGACATTATAACGCATATCCGACAAAAAGGAAAGCGTCTTTGGAATGTTAAATCATTTTTTCTTCACATTTTTGCAAAGAATGCGGGAAAGCGCTTGAAATTAACCCGAGAGAACGATATAATAGATATGTATTGGCTTTCGAATCAAAGAAGCAATCCAAGCGCGATCGGGAGATATGCAAATGAAACAGGCGGAAGCGCATTCTGAGGACATGACTGCCAGGCGAGACGACAGCAGGCGCAAGGCGCTGCTCTACCGCCGCATCGGCGCGGTGGTGCTGGTGCTGATGGCCGTGGCGCTGTTCGTATATATATTCACACTGAAGCTCAATTCCGCGGTACTGATGTGGGGCTCGGCGGGGATGCTGCTGCTGATCGAGGCCCTGCTGCTGTGGGTGGATCTGCCCGTATCCAAGGCACTGCAGGGCTTTCTGGGTGTGCTGTGTATCTGCCTGCTGGCCTACGGCTTCCTGGATTACAACTACGAGCTGGTGGACGGGCGCTTTGTGCCCAAGTACGCCGTGCAGGCGCGCATCCAGGTTATGGACGAGTATCCCAAGCACTTTGAAGAGATGGTGAGCCTGAAGACGCTGGACATGCGCCGCTCCACCGTCACCGATTTTGCCCCGATACGCGCTCTGCCAAGCCTGGAGCGCCTGGACATCCGAGAGAATTACGCCTTTGACCAGCGGGAGCACGACAAGCTCCTGGAGGCGAACCCCAACGTCGACATACACTGGAGCGTTCCGGTGGAGGACAAGCACTTTGACAGCAAGACAGAATACTTTGACCTCTCCCCGTTCCAGCTGACCACTACCCAGCTGCGCGAGCTGATCACCACCTATCCGAACACGGTGTTTGACTACCAGGTGCCACTGTACGGCGAGCGCTACACCACCGATACCGAGGAACTGGATCTTCAGGGCGAATTGCCGGATCCCGCGGTGATCGACGACGCCCTGGGCCTGCTGCCCGCGATCAAAACGGTGGATCTGCGCGGCCAGAAGGCGAACACACAGATCGTGTCGATGCTCAGCAAGGCCCATCCCGAGGTGTACTTCAAGTTCACCTGCGACGTGCCACGGGGCGAGATGACCACCGAGGACACAACGGTGACGGTGACGGGCACCTACGACGATATGCTGGCTTACGCGGCCTACATCCCCTACATGCCGAAGCTGGAGAGCATCGACGCCACCGGCATCCCCATGACGGAGGAACAGCTGGATTCCCTGGGCGACTTTGCCAGCAGCGGCAAGCTGCGCTACAGCCTGCTGGTCTATGACAGGGGCTGCTCCAGCCTCGCCACCGACCTGAACTGGGACAACATACCCTTCTCCGGCGTGGAGGAGGTCGAGAAATACCTGGCGAGGCTGCCGCTGCTGAAGCGGGTGTCCATGTGCGACTGCGGGCTGACCGAGGACGAGATGGGCGAGCTGTTCGACGCCCATCCGGACATCAAATTCATCTGGTGGCTTGAGTTTGGTCACTACAGGCTGCGCACCGACGCCACGGCCTTTACCACCGCCCTGGGCGACGGAAACCAGTACCACTACAACGACGATACCTTCGCGCCGATCCGCTACTGCACCGACCTGATGATGCTGGATCTGGGTCACAACCGCATCACCAATATCGACAACTTCACCGGCCTGACCAAGCTGAGGGTGCTGATCCTGGCGGACAACCAGATCAGCGACATCTCCCAGATCACCTGCTTTCCGGACCTGGAATACCTGGAGCTGTTCCTGAACGACATCACCGACGTGACGCCGGTCACGGAGCTGAAGAAGCTCCAGGACTTCAACATCTTCCACAATCCGCTGTACGGAAACCACAAGGTCCTGAGGAAGATGACGTGGCTGAAGCGCCTGTGGATCGGCGGCTGCCGCCTGTCGCCCCAGGATGTGAAGGACCTGCAAAAGGCCCTGCCCAACACCGAGATATCGACCGTCGGGCAGAGCTCCACCGGCAGGGGCTGGCGCAAGCACAGCCACTACTACACACTCAAGCGCATGTACGACGAGGGAAAGTACATACCGTTTGACTCGTAAGGCATGAAAAGCGGTTGCATATTCCACCAAAACGGAGTATAATAGATCTATGGAACAGTGTGGCGGCGTCCAAACCGCCGCGACAGCCCGGAGGCAGGCCTCGGGCTGAACAACATGAACCGGCAACAGGAGGGGGACTTCCCGTGAAGCTGATCATTGCAATTATACAGGATGAAGATGCCGCCAGGCTCATCAACGAGCTGATGACGGAAGGCTACCGCGTGACGAAGCTCGCCACCACGGGCGGCTTCCTGCGCGCCGGCAACACCACGCTGCTGGTCGGCGTGGAGGACGAGAAACTGGACAAGGCCGTGAGCGTGATCGAGAAGGTTTGCAAGAGCCGCAAGCAGATCGCTTCGACCCCCACGCCGATCTCCGGCACCTCCGGCATGTACGTGCCCTTCCCGGTGGAGGTCACCGTGGGCGGCGCGACGATATTCGTGCTGGACGTGGAACAGTTCAAAAAGATCTGAGGTCGACCTTGAAGCTCTCCGAATTTGTGGGATACGGCGATAAAATGGAACAGCTGATGCGTTCGGTCCAAGCCGGGCGCATTGTTCATGCCCTGCTGTTCGTCGGCCCCCACGGCTCGGGGAAGCGCACGGTGGCCCGGCTTTTCGCGCAGACGATGGTATGTGCCGGATCGGTGAAGCCCTGCGGCGCATGCCCAGCCTGCAAGCAGTTCCTGGCGGGGGGACACCCGGACGTGAAGCTGGTGCGGCCCGAGCGAAAGACCATCGGTGTGGAGGAGATACGCGCCCTGATCGACGCCCTGTCGCTGGCCCCCTATGAAGGCGACAGGCACATCGCCATGATCGAGCAGGCGGACAAGCTGACCCCCAGCGCCCAGAACGCGCTGCTCAAGACGCTGGAAAATCCGCCCGGCGATGTGATGTTTTTCCTGATCACCGACACCCCCGGGGCGCTGCTGGAAACCATACGCTCCCGCTGCCAGACCGTGCGGCTTGGGGACGTGAGCGTCGAGCTATGTGCCAGGGCTCTCGTCGACCGGGGCATCGAGCCGAAGCGGGCGGCGCTGCTGGCGGGCCTCTCCCAGGGCTCGGTGGGGCGGGCGCTGGAAATCGACGGCGATGAAGAGTGGATGGTCCTGCGCCAGCGGGTGATCGAATCCCTGGAGGCGCTGCGCGGCCCGGGCAGCGTGGCCGCCGCGGCCGCGCCGCTGGAGGGAGACAGGGGCGGCGAGGACGACATGCTCGACATCATGGAGCTGTGGGCCAGGGACCTGATGGTCGTCCAGAGCGGGGCAGAGCCCTACGAGGCCTCGGACGCGGACAGACTGGGCTGCAGCCGGATAGACGGCAGGGCCCTGCTTCAGGCCGTGCTGCTGGCGCGAAGGCAGCTGGGCAGCAATGTGTCCTGGGCCAACGCCCTTGAAAATATGTACTTTCAATTGACGGATACTGGAAACAACGGGAGGACAAGGCTTTCATGGCAACGGTAATCGGCGTCCGCTTCAAGAAGGCGGGCAAGGTATATTATTTCGACCCCGACGGCATCTGGCCCAGGCCGGGCGACTATGTGATCGTGGAGACCGCCCGGGGCGTGGAGTTCGGCGAGGTGGTGACCGGTTCGCGCTCGGTCAGCGACGCGCAGATCGTCACGCCGCTGAAAAAGGTGATCCGCGTCGCCAGCCCCGAGGACATCCAGCGCGCCGAGAGCAACGAGGAGCGGGAGGCGGAGGCGTTCAGGATCTGCCAGGAGCGCATCGCAAAGCACAAGCTGGATATGAAGCTGGTCAGCGTCGAATACACCTTTGACAACAACAAGATCATCTTCTATTTCACAGCCAACGGCCGTGTGGACTTCCGGGATCTGGTGAAGGACCTGGCGTCGGTGTTCAAGATCCGCATCGAGCTGCGTCAGATCGGCGTGCGGGACGAGGCGAAGATGCTGGGGGGGCTTGGCTCCTGCGGACGGCCCATCTGCTGCGGCGCGTTCCTGGGCGATTTCCAGCCCGTGTCCATCAAGATGGCCAAGGAGCAGAACCTTTCCCTGAACCCCACCAAGATCTCCGGCCAGTGCGGGCGGCTGATGTGCTGCCTGAAGTATGAGCAGGAGAATTACGAGCAGGTGCTCAAGCGCGTGCCCAGGGTGGGCAAGGACATCGTGACCCCCGACGGGGTGGGCGTCATCATCGAGATCAACTGCATCAAGGAGATCGTCAAGGTTCGCATCCGCGTGGACGACGACAGCTTCGACGTGCGGGAATACGCCATCGACGATGTGCGACGCCCCGGCCCGGACGACGCGGCGGCCATACGCGAGCAGCGTCAGGACAAGCAGCCCCGCCGTGGAAAGCCCCAGCCCGAGCCCGCGACCGGCGACGACGAGAACGGCGACGCGTCCGATGAGGGCAGAAAGAAACGCTATCCCCACCAGAAGGCCCCCAAGAACCTGAGCACCGACCAGTTTTTGGAAAAGCTGAAGGAGGACGGCGACGCGGCCCCGGCGGCCCAGAAGGAGCACAAGCGCAGGCGGGGCCGGGGCGGCAGGGGCCTCGAGGAGCGCCCGGAGGGCGCGTCGGAAGCGTCGAAGCCGGACGAGCATTGAGGGTGATCGGGACTTCGAATCGATTATCGCTGTATAAGCGGCTCCAGGGGCGGCGTTGCGCCGCCCCTGTAATTTACCTTCAAGGCAATGTCGCCGATACAAAAAGGTCATATTTGCCAACACTTGTATTGGACGCAGTACTGTTGTATAATAGGGGCATCAAGACAAAAGGAGAAAGAACAATGATCAGCAGAAGCCTTCGCATACTGTGTATTTTCATCGTACTCGCGCTGTTCTGCGGCGGCATGAGCCTTGCCGAGACCGGCGTCGCCGCGGTTTCCCGGGTGGATTCCGAGGTCGATTCCAATGTCAATTCCATTGAAGAGATCGTCGCGGGCATGTCCCTGCGGGACAAGCTGGCGCAGATGATGTTTTTCAGCCCCAGAGCGTGGAAGGAGGACGCCGAGTCCGACGTTCCGGCGGAGAACATCCGCGTGCTGAACGACTACACCCGGCAGTATATCGCGGATCACCGGTTCGGGGGTATACTGCTGTTTGCCGAGAACTGCGGCGACGCCGAGCAGCTGCTTCGGCTGGTGGCGGACATGCAGCAGGCGAACCTTGAGGGCGGCGGCCTGCCGATGCTGATGGCCGTCGACCAGGAGGGCGGCACCGTCTCCCGTCTGGGTTTCGGCACCAGCGGCACTGGCAACATGACCATCGCAGCCACGGGGAACACGGAGCGCGCCCGGGTTATGGGCCGGATTTTCGGCGAGGAGATGGCGCTGCTGGGGCTCAACACCGATTTCGCGCCGGTGATGGACGTCAACGACAACCCCGCCAACCCGGTGATCGGCGTGCGTTCCTTCAGCGACGACGCGGACGTCGTGGCGAAATTCGGCTGCGCCTTCATGGTGGAACTGCAGGAGACGGGGACCATAGCCTGCCTGAAGCACTTCCCGGGCCATGGCAATACCGATACCGACAGCCACACCGGCCTGCCGCTGGTGTATCGCTCTTACGACGAGCTGATGGCCAATGAGCTGGTGCCCTTCAAGGCGGCCATCGACGCGGGCGCGGACATGGTGATGACCGCCCATATCCAGTATCCCCAGCTGGAGAAGCAGACCTACACCTCGATCACCACCGGCGAGGAGGTGTACATTCCCGCCACGATGAGCAAGGCCATCATGACCGACCTGCTGCGAAACGATTTGGGCTTCGAGGGCGTGATCGTCTCCGACGCGCTGGACATGAAGGCCATCTTGGACAACTACGCCACCGACGACATGCTTGCGATGACCATCAATGCCGGCGTCGACCTGCTGATCATGCCGGGCGCGTGGGACAAAGCCATGATGGATCAGATCGACGACATGCTGGGCCGCGCGGTGACGCTGACAGAGGAGGGCGTGATCGAGGCGGACCGGATCGACGATTCCGTCCGGCGCATATTGACGCTGAAGCAGAAGTATGGGATACTCGAAAAGACGGATTTCAGCGTCACTGACGAGACTGTCGCAGCCGCAGTGGCTGGCTGCGGCAGCGCCGAGCACCGGCAGACAGCCTGGGACATCGCCTGCGACGCGCTGACCCTGCTGAGGAACGAGAACGGCGCCTTCCCGCTGGACGTGAAGGCGGGGGAGCGGACGCTGGTGCTGTTCACTGCCGCCAGTCGGGCCGGGGCGGCCGAGCTGTCCCAAAAGCTGCTTCTGGAAATGGGCGCGTTGCCGGAGGGCGCGACGCTGGAGGGCATGACCATTGAGCCGGATACCGCCGATGCCTGCCTGGAGGCGGCAAAGGCGGCGGATCACGTGCTGCTCGTCAGCCGCGCCTGGGCTGCGGATTGCCTCGATCCCGCCACGGAAAACGGCTTCCCGGTGGGCGTCGTCAATCAGGTGATCGACGAACTCCACGCCGACGGCAAGGGCGCGGTCGTCATCAGCTGCCAGCTGCCCTATGACGCCGCCTGCTATCCCGACGCGGACGCGATACTGCTGTGCTACGGCTCCGGCACGATGAGAGGCGTCCCGCCCGAGTCCGGCGAGGGCAGCGCCTGGGTACCCGACCTGCCCGCGGCCATCTGCGCGGCCTTCGGCGCCGTACAGCCCAATGGCAGGCTGCCCGTCAACCTGCCGAAGCTGGACGAGGCATATCACTTGACGGAGGAAGTCCTCTATGCCCGCCAGGTCGAATAGAGCCCTGCGCCATGAGAGGCGAATGCGCATATGAACAAACTTATCGTGATCGAGGGTCTGGACGGTTCGGGGAAGGCGACACAGGCAAAGCGCCTGGCGGAGGGACTTGCGCGACAGGGGCATGCCGTTCGCAAGGTCAGCTTTCCCGATTACGACAGCCCAAGCAGCGCCCTGGTGAAGATGTACCTGGCGGGCGAATTCGGCGACAGGCCCTCGGATGTGAATGCCTATGCCGCGTCGACCTTCTTCGCGGTGGACCGCTATGCCTCCTTCATGAAGGACTGGCGGCAGGACTATGCCCGGGGCATCGTGATCGCCGACCGCTATACCACCAGCAACGCCATTCACCAGTGCAACAAGCTGGAGCAGGGGGAATGGGACGGCTTTTTGCAGTGGCTGTTTGACCTTGAATACCGGAAGATGGGGATCCCGCAGCCGGACCTGGTGGTCTATCTGCGGGTCGACCCCGATATCTCCCAGGCGCTGATGCTGTCCCGTTATGGCGGACACGGGGAGCGAAGGGATATCCATGAGAAGGACCTGGCCTATCTGCGCCGCTGCCAGAGCGCGGCGGACTACTGCGCCCGACGCCTCGGCTGGGCTGTGGTTGAGTGCTGCGAGGGGGAAGGGATGCGCTCCATCGAAGCCATTCAGGCTGAAATCATGGGGCTCGTCGACAGCGCCGCAAAACCCTGAAAGGGACGGGCGCAAGCGTGGCCATCTTTAAAATGCTGTGAAAACGGTTGCAAAAAGATATGCCGCGGTGTATAATACAAAAGATAAACGCTTGATGCGCAAAGGGCTTCGCGCGCGCAGACGCGCCGATGGTCGGGCATAAGATGAGAAGACGCCGCACTTGCTGGCTTGGCGGGCGGATGGATTCTTTGATGATATGAGCATGAACAGTGCGGCCATGTTGTGACGATAATGAAGGCACATTGTGGTCAGATATATGTATTTTTGGAATCGAACAGGCTCCTATCGTATGCCTTGGGGTTGCATTTACCGCTACAAAGGTGGATTGGATGTATAAGAAGACAGAACAGGGTTGGCTCAAGCATCTGGATTTCATACTGTGGGATGTCTTGAGCGCTCAGATCGCTCTGGTTCTTGCTTATGGCTTGAGACACGGCTTTGACAAGTGGATGTATCACAAAGTGCCATATCGTAACCTTGCGATTTGGATGGCTTTTTTTGGCGTTGCCATTGCCATGCTGTTCAACACGATGCACGATGTGTTGAAGCGCCGTTGGACGGTTGAGATCCGCATGACGCTGACCCAATGCCTGTTGGTGTTCAGCACCGTGGTCATATACCTGTTCTCCGTCAAGGACGCGGAGCAGTATTCGCGCATTACCCTCTGGGTGATGCTGTTGTTCTACATTCTGCTGGCGTTCGCGATACGCATGCTGTGGAAGCAGGTCGTCAGGCGAAGGATTGCCAGGGAAAAGCGCCGCGTGATGCTGCTGATCGCCGATCAGTCCTCGGCACAGGAGGCGATCGAACGGATACAGAATCACCCGATGGAGGGCATCAGGCTTTGCGGACTGGTGTTGATCGATCGCGACGCGGTCGGTGAAAGCGTCGCGAATCTGCCTGTCGTAGCCAACATGAGCGAGGTCGCCCAGTACATCTGCCGCGAATGGATCGACGAGGTCTACATCGCGGTGGAGAATATCGATGGCTTTCCCCGGGATCTGCTCGAGAAGTGCCGCCAGATGGGCGTGACGATGCACCTGCAGATGATGCCGCTGGGCATGGGCAAGCAGACCGTGGAGAAGATCGCCGGCATGCCGGTCATCACCAACAGCATCAATATCGCCAGCCCCCTGCAGCTCATGCTGAAGCGGCTTCTGGACATACTGGGGGGGATCGTGCTGAGCATCGTGGCGGTGCTGGCAATCATCATCATCGGCCCGATCATCAAGATCAAGTCCCCCGGCCCGATACTGTACAAGCAGGAGCGCGTGGGCCAGAACGGTCGACGTTTTAAGATGTTCAAGATCCGCAGCATGTACATGGACGCCGATGCCCGCAAGCAGGAGCTGATGAAGCAGAACCGCGTCAGCAGCGGCATGATGTTCAAGCTGGACTTTGACCCGCGCATCATCGGCAACGAACAGCTTCCCGACGGCACCCGGAAAACGGGAATCGGCGAATTCATACGCCGGACCAGCATCGACGAGCTTCCCCAGGGGTTCAATGTGCTGCTGAACCAGATGAGCCTGGTGGGCACCCGCCCGCCTACGGTCGACGAATGGGAAAAGTATGAGCTGCACCATCGGGCGAGGCTGGCGACCAAGCCGGGAATCACCGGTATGTGGCAGGTCAGCGGCAGGAGCGAGATCACCGATTTTGAGGAAATCACGCGCCTGGATACGGAATACATCGAAAACTGGAGCATCGGCCTGGATATTCGGATACTGATAAAGACAGTGGGCACCGTTGTGGCCCACAGGGGCGCGATGTGACATTGCTGTTTTGGCATAATGAATAGAGAGAGCAAGGCATTCAAAAACTATACGTCTGCGCTTGAAACGCTGTTCCTGGCGATGACGGGCCTGTATCTGGTCTACAGGATATCAAAATCGACGACGTTTCACCTGGCATGGTCGGCACAATTTGAGCAAATCATGATGTGCGCCATGGCGGTGACAGCCGTCGTACGCTTGGTGAGCATCGGGGCGATTCGGAAAAAGTCGTTGGCTGCCCTGGCGCTCGCTGCGGTTTATGCTCTGGTCTATCGCAACGACGGATACAGCTTCCTGCTGTTCATGGCCATATTCACCGTTGGCTTTATCGACATGGACTACGGGAAGATACTGAAGGTGTACCTGTTGGCGGCGGGATTGTTTTATGGCGTGACCCTGATCGCGGGCATGCTGGGCGTAATCAAGAATTTCGTCACCGCCAGGGCAGGGCGCGGCATTCGCAGCGCCTGGGGGATGAGCTATTACACTGATTTCGCGTCTCTCGGCCTGTTTTTGCTGATGACCCTCTGGGTTGCCCTGAAGAAGCTGCCGGTATGGGCGATGCTGCTATTCTGCGCGGGCTACCTTTTCCTCTCGGCAGGTATCGCGCACAGCAATACCAGCACGATCTGCGGCTGCCTGCTGATTTGCGCCATTCTCTATAACGCCTTTGAGCGGCTGGTTGTCGATCGCAGGAAGGATCTGCGATGGATGAGAAGGGGCCCGGAGTGGTTTGCGACCTTCGGCTTTCCTCTGTTGGCGCTTGTCATGTTTTTGATGATGCTGCTGTATGCCCGGGGACTGAATATCGGCTACAGGCTGAACAGCTTGCTCTCGAAGCGGCTGCTCTACGCCGTCAGGGCATGGCGGGCCTACGGCGTTAAGCCCTTCGGCACGCCCTTCAAGCAGTCCGGCGGCGGCTTCTCGATCTTTCCGTCGGAAAAATACAACTTCGTCGACAGCACCTATCCTCTGGTTTTGATACGCTATGGCTGGGTGCTTTTTATCGCGCTCTGCGTTACCTGGGGTTGGACGGCGCGCAGGGCGATCGCGTGCGGGGACAGGCGTTTGCTGTTGGTCATGGGGATCATACTGATCCATGCGTTTTCGGAGCATCACTTCGTGGACAGCCACTTCAACATTCTCGTTACGATGCCCCTGGCGGCGTATCCGCCGCCGAAGACGGACGACGTACCTGCGGCATCCGCCCTTGCAGGGCCGTCAGGGCGCGTGAATACGGCATGGATTTTCACTGCGCTGCTGTTCGTCGCTGCCGCATGGCTCGCCGGACCCGCGCTGCTGTCGAGGCTGAAGACGGTATTGGCATATTTGCACTACGGCCACGGCGAGCACGCTTTGCGGCTGGTTTGTGTGCTTTTCGCAGTTTTGCTTGGCACTGCGCTTGCGGTTTGGGCGTTTCATGGTGTCATGGCGTCGCTAATGCTTGGCAGTGGGCGGCGGGAGCTGGGAAGGGCACTGGCAGTCCTGCTGCTTTGCGCGCTGTCCGGGGCGGGCGTTTGGCTGTTCTCCGGTCACGTCGTCGCCAGGACGGTTGAACAGAATCAATCGATGATCGAAGCGGACCGGGAAGCGCTGGAGATTGCCATGAGGGCTTCGACGGGAAGGGTCGTTTCGGGCGTATTGCCAGCGGCA
>JAZTZK010000331.1:0-13507 GCA_045637485.1 Clostridia bacterium | reverse complement strand
TGCGGACCATCTGGCTCACGTAGCTGTTCTCGTTGTCGTACCAGGACACGACCTGAACCTGGCTCTTGCCGCCCTCGAGCTTGCAGACCATGGTCTGGGTGGCGTCGAACAGGCTGCCGAAGCGCATGCCGATGATGTCGGAGGAGACGATCTGGTCCTCGTTGTAGCCGAAGGACTCGGTGGCTTCCTTCTTCATCTGGGCATTGGTCTCGTCAATGCTGGGCTGGCCGTTGATAACGGCGTTCAGGATGGTGGTGGAGCCGGTGGGGGTGGGCACGCGCTGGGCTGCGCCGATCAGCTTGCCGTTCAGCTCGGGGATGACCAGGCCGATGGCCTTGGCAGCGCCGGTGCTGTTGGGAACGATGTTGATGGCGCCGGCACGGGAGCGACGCAGGTCGCCCTTGCGCTGCGGGCCGTCCAGGATCATCTGGTCGCCGGTGTAGGCGTGGATGGTGCACATGATGCCGCTCTCGATGGCCCAGCCGTCGTTCAGAGCCTTGGCCATGGGCGCCAGGCAGTTGGTGGTGCAGGAAGCGGCGGAGATGATGCTATCTTCGGGCTTCAGGGTGGTGTGGTTCACGTTGTAAACAATGGTGGGCAGGTCGTTGCCGGCGGGCGCGGAGATGACAACCTTGCGGGCGCCAGCGGTGATGTGGGCCTGGCTCTTCTCCTTGGAGGTGTAGAAGCCGGTGCACTCCAGAACGACGTCAACCTTCAGCTCGCCCCAGGGGCAATCCGCGGCGTTCTTCTCGGCGTAGATGCGGATCTCGCTGCCGTCCACGATGATGGAGTTCTCGGTGGCCTCCACCTTGTGGTCGCGGGCGTAGTTGCCCTGGGTGGAATCATACTTCAGCAGGTGGGCCAGCATCTTGGGGGTGGTCAGGTCGTTGATGGCGACGATTTCATAGCCCTCAGCGCCGAACATCTGACGGAAAGCCAGGCGGCCGATGCGGCCAAAACCATTAATAGCAACTTTAACAGCCATTGGAATCTACCTCCTAAAATTGTTCATGTTAGTGAATGTACCGCAGACGCGACTACATTATAACGACATCACTATTTTACCCCATACCATGGGGTATGAAAAGCCCTTTTGTGTAAATTATCACACTTTACTTTCGGCTTCAATCCAGCGCGATGTCCTTATAAAACGACGTGCCGTCCAGCTTTTCGTTGCAGCCCAGGGCCTCCAGCACGGTGGCGGAGACGTCGGCAAAGGTCTTGCGCTGGCCCAGGTTCACACCCTCTTCCACGCCAAGCCCCCAGACCATCAGCGGCACGCGCTCGGGGGTGTGGTCGGTGTGGGCGGCGAAGGTGGGGTCGCAGCCGTGGTCGGCGGTGAGGATCAGCAGGCCGTCGTCGCCCAGCAGCCGCATGATCTCCGGCAGCCGCTCGTCAAACTTCTCCAGGCAGGTGGCGAAGCCCTCCGGGTCGCGTCGGTGGCCGTACTTCATGTCGGTGTCCACCAGGTTCACGAACATCAGGCCCTTCCAGCGGTCCTTCTTCAGGTACTCGATGGCGACATCTACACAGGCGCGGTTGCCGGCGGCGTGGTTGGACTGGGTGATGCCCCGGTGGTTGAAGATGTCCTCGATCTTGCCAACGGCCAGCACGTCGTAGCCCGCGGTCTTCAGGGCGTCCATCATCGTGCGGCCGGTGGGGTCGACGGAGAAGTCGCGCCGGTTGGCGGTGCGCACGAAGTGGCCCACCTCGCCCTCAAAGGGTCGGGCAATCACGCGGCCCACGTTGTGCTCGCCCTTCAGTATGCGGCGGGCGGTGCGGCACATATCCCACAGCGTCATCGGCGGCACCACGGCCTCGTGGGCGGCGATCTGGAACACGCTGTCGGCGGAGGTGTAGACGATCAGCTTGCCGGTGCGTAGGTGCTCCGCGCCCAGCTCTTCGATGATGGCCGTGCCCGAGGCGGGCTTGTTGCCAATGGTGCCCATGCCGGTCTCGTATTCGAATTCCTGGATCACCTCGGGCGGGAAGCCGTTGGGATAGGTGGGGAAGGGCTTCTTCAGGGTCAGGCCGGCGATTTCCCAGTGGCCGGTGGTGGTGTCCTTGCCTGCGGCCAGCTCCTCCATGGTGCCGTAGCAGCCGATGGGGTCGTCGGCGTCCTTGTCCTGCATGCCCAGCAGGTGCAGAATGCCCAGCTCCTCCAGGTTGGGGATGTTGGGCTTTTCCAGCTCGATCACGTGACCGAGGGTGTTGGCGCCCTCGTCGCCATATTGGGCCGAGTCTTGCTGCCAGCCAGCGCCACAGCCGTCCAGCACGATGACCACGGCGCGCTTGATCTTTTTCATCGTCATGCCTCCCATCGCAGTTCTTCCGCAAGCTGCGCTATCATTTCGCCGCAGGTGGGCTTCCCGCGCCTTGCGTCGATAGTGTCTCCGAATATCCTGTGTTGATGCTCGATGGCCCCGTTGCGCCAGGCGGCGTCGATGGCGTGGCGCACGGCCCGCTCCACCTGGGCGATCGTCAGCCCGGTCCGCCGGGCCACCTCGGGATAGATGCCGTTCTTCAGCGATGCCACCCGTCCGGCGTCGTGCCAGGCCAGGGTCACGGCCAGGTACAGGCAGTCCCGACCCCGGTGCCGGGGAACGCCCAGCGCGTCCAGCAGTGCTTTGAGCCGCGCGGCCTTCTCCTCCGGCAGCGTTCGGGGCCGTTTGGACAGCGCGTCGAGCACAGCCTTCAGCCGGTCTGCGTCAACGGGTGTTTCCAGCGCCATCACGCCAAGGGCGGACAGGCAGTCGGGCTCCGGCAGGCGCAGTCCGGGAGGCGCGAGCAGCAGTATGTCGGGCTGTACCACAAGCCTGAGGGCGCGGGCGCGCTTTGCGAAGGCGACGCCGTCCATGCCGGGCATGACCGCGTTCACCAGCGCCAGACCGGGCTGCAGCGCCTGTAAAAGCCCCAGCCCGGTTGCGCCGTCCGGAGCCAGCCCGGCCAGCGCGTATCCGCAACCGGCCAGCGCTTCCTCCAGCGCCGGAATGCGCCCGCCGTACAGGCCCACCGCCACGGCCCGGTTCCTTTCCACGCCCATGGCAAAGTCCTCCACAGGTCATTACAACATAACTACAACCTGTTTCATTCTACGGAAACAGGTCAAATTCCTGCGTGAGGGAGATATCTTAATGAGAAATTTCTGATTTGCCGCCTTGCAACACGCCGCCGTTGCGCCTGTCGCCGAAAGCGGGTGGGCACCGAAGCGCGGACTGGCATGTGACAGAAGGAAAAAGGCCTCCCGTTCGCCGGAAAACCGGCAGGCGGGAGGCTTTGCGAATGGATTCGGTTACACCTTCACGGTCTTGACCTTGGACCAGTCGGAGTAGTGGCTCTTCTTCTTGATCTTTGCGAAGAGGCGGGCGCGCAGGTAATACTTCTTCCCGGCCTTGAGCTTTTTGAGGACCTTGGCCAGGTCCTTGGGCTCGCGGATCTTCGCCTTCTTGCTGTCGGAGAAATCCTTGTCCTGGCTGTATTCGATCTGGTAGCCCTCGATGTTCTTCAGCAGCTTCCACTTCCGGGCGGCCTGCTTGTCGCCAACCAGCAGCCTGGCGTACTCGGAGGCCTTCGGAACCACGTAGAAGGGCGCCTTGACGGAGCCTGTGAAGCGCCCCTTGCCCTTGACGGTCAGCATGTACAGGCCGATCTCCCTGGCCTTCTTGTCGTACTTGAGGCTGTAGTCCTCGCCCGGCTCCAGCGCCACCTCGCCGCAGACGACCTCCACGGAGGGCTTCTTGATCTTCTTGCCGGTGAAGGTCACGTCCTTCACGGAGATCCAGCATTCCTCGATTGACATCGTCTTCGCAGCTTCCCTGGCAGCGGCATCCTCGGCGTCCTCGATCTTCTGTTCCGCGCCGAACAGCAGGCGGAGCACATCGCCCGGGATCATCAGCTCCTGATCGTCGGTCAGGCTGTCGTAAGCGTCCCTCGCGGCGATCACGGCCTCCCTGTCCTTCAGATCCACGCTGCCGCTGAGGGCGCTGATGATGTCGATTGCGCACTGGACGGCTTCCTCGTCGGCCCTCTGCCTGGCCGCCAGCTTCTCCGCCTTCCGGGCCTTCTTCGCGGCCTTGCGGGCTTCCTTCTCCGCGGCGGCGATCAGGGCGGCCTCTTCGGCTGCCGCTTCCTCGACGGCTTCCCAGGCCTCTGCTTCCTCGTCGGCTTCTTCGGCAATCGCTTCTTCAGCGGCTTCCCCGGTTTCCGTCTCTTCGGCGGCTTCCTCAATGTCTTCCACGGCTTCCGCTTCCTCGGTCACTTCTTCGACGTCTTCCACGGCTTCCGCTTCCTCGGTCACTTCATCGAATTCTTCCACAGCGTCCGCTTTCTCGGTCACTTCTTCGACGGTTTCCTCGGCTTCCGCTTCCTCGGTCGCTTCATCGACGGCTTCCGTATCATCGGTCGTTTCTTCGACGGTTTCCACGGCTTCCGCTTCCTCGGTCACTTCATCGGCGGCTTCCCCGGTGTCGGCCTGTTCGACGGCTTCCCCGGCTTCCGCTTCCGCAGTATCCGCCGCCTCCTGCCCGGCCTCTCCGGTCGGCGCCGGGATGGACAGCTCTGCTCCGTAGATGGCCTTGATCGCGTCCAGCTCCGCTGCGCTGGGGTTGCGCTTCCCGGACTCGTAGTCGTCGAGTGTCGATAAGTCGATGCCGAGGCGCTCGGCAAAGGCGGCGCGGGTCAGCCCCTTCTCCAAACGCAGTTCCTTGATGGTCATATGAATGTCTCCCTTTCAAAAAAATCCGGACAGAAATGTAAACGCAGGATCTTCCGGCAGCGTCGCGCTGCCGGAAAGTAAAAGCCATTTCCAATAATATAATAAACGAGTAAGGCGATAAATGCAAGGGAATATAACAAAAACCAATATGACAAACAGGCTTATTTCTTTGTCGAAAATGTGAAGCCATGAAAATGCCTGATGTGCAACTGATCTGTCGCAAATCGCGTCCAAGAACCACGAGACCGGCGGGAAACCGCCGTTTTGATACGAAAGGAGACGCGAAATGGCGCGATATCTTCGCATGCTGGTGGCGTGGGCGAGCCGCGCCCACAGCTATATACTCACGTTGAACGACCGCTTTGAGTACAGCTTCTCCGACAAGGAGCTGCACTTTCTGGTCATTGGGGCCATAGGCCTGATGCTGTTATTGCTGGTATATCCGGTGTTCAAGCTGTTGGCGAACCGCAACCGGGTGCTGGCCATCACATGGATCTACGCGCTGACGGTGCTGCTGGTGCTGACCTTCGCCATCGAGATTGGCCAGAGCCTCACCGGCACGGGAACGATGGAATTCGGAGACGTGGTGGCAGGGATGGGAGGCTTCTTCGCCGTCACGGCGGTGATCGTGGTACTGCACCTGCTGCTGTGGATCGTCAAATCCATCGTCAGAGCAGCGCGTCGCCCGGCACAGCGGGAGCGGCGAGGGACAGGAGCATGACAGCGGGCGTATGCCTGTCAACGGCATGGGCCGGAGCGCTTTGTTCAGGCAGCAGCGTATAACCGCGCCATACTGAGCAAAGCATCTGTATGCTTTTTTTCGACAACCTTCATTTGACTTTTGAACAAATAGGTGTATATTGGAAGCATGCGAATTTGGATGATCAGGAGGTCAAGCATGCTTACCGACCGCAAGAAGTGGTTTGTCAAGGGCCTGCACGACGGCATTCCCATCATGCTGGGCTACTTTGCGGTGTCCATTGCGCTGGGCATATCGGCGCGGAACGCGGGCATGACCGCGCCGCAGGCCACCCTTGCCAGCGCGCTGATCATGGCCTCTGCGGGCCAATACATCGGCTTTACGCTGATCGCCGCCTCCGCCAGCTATCTGGAGGTGATGGTGATGGAGGCCATAGCCAACGCCCGGTATCTGTTGATGTCCTGCGCGCTGTCACAAAAGCTGCGGTCGGAGCTGCCCCTGCGTCACAGGCTGCTGATGGGGCTTTGGATCACCGACGAGATCTTCGGCCTGTCCGTGTCGGTGGAGGGCTGGCTGAACCCGTACTACATCTACGGCATGGCCGCCGTGGCTACCCCCGGCTGGGCCCTGGGCACGCTGACGGGCGTGGTGCTGGGCAACGTGCTGCCGGTGCGGGTGGTCAGCGCGTTGAGCGTGGGCCTGTTCGGCATGTTCATGTCCATATTTGTGCCTCCCGCCCGAAAGGACCGGGTGATCGCCGGGCTGGTGATCATCAGCTTCGCGGCCAGCTATGCGTTCAACGCGCTGGCCTGGTTCGACAGCATTTCCTCGGGCATGAAGATCATCATACTCACCGTGGTCATATCCCTGGGTGCGGCCCTGCTGTTTCCCGTGGAGGGGGAGGGCGAACATGAAGCATAATGTCTATCTGTACATACTGGGCATGTGGGCGGTAACCTACCTGATTCGCGTGCTGCCGCTTACGCTGATCCGCCGGCAGATCACCAACAGGACCATACGGTCGTTTTTGCATTACGTGCCCTACGTCACACTGGCGGTGATGACCTTCCCCGCCATACTCGCCGCGACCCAGAGCCCCGTCTCCGGCGCGCTGGCGCTGGCGGTCGGGCTGGTCCTCGCATGGCGGGGCGGCAGCCTGTTCCAGGTGTCCGTGGCCTGCTGCGTGGCGGTGTTCCTGGCAGAGCTGGTGCTGGTGCGGTGAATTCCGATTTCCATGAAAGGTCGTGAGGCCATGCTCCAGGATATCGTTGACCGGTCCAGGCGCATCGTCTGTTTTACCGGGGCGGGGGTTTCCACGGCCAGCGGCATACCGGATTTCCGGGGCGAAGGCGGGCTGTTTTTCGAGGGGTCGGAGGATGGCCTTACACCGGAGATGATCCTCAGCCGGTCCTTTTTCTACCTGCATCCCGGGAGATTTTTCGAGTTCTATCGGACGCGGATGCTGTTTCCCGACGCCCGGCCCAACGCCGCCCACCGGGCGATTTACGCGCTGGAGGCGGCAGGGAAGCTGCGGGGCGTGGTCACCCAGAACATCGACGGCCTGCACAAGCGGGCGGGCAACCGGCTGGTGTACGAGGTGCACGGCAGCGTGTGGGAGAACTACTGCATGGACTGCAATGCCTTTTATGGTCTGGAGAAGGTATTGAATTCAGAGGGCATTCCCCGGTGCGAGCGCTGCGGCGGCGTGTTGAAGCCCTGGGTGGTGCTCTACGGAGAGGCTCCGGACAAGTACACCTGTATGGGGGCATGCCGGGAGATTTCGAACTGCGATACGCTGATTGTGGCGGGCACGTCGCTGTCGGTGGACCCTGCGGCGTCGTTCCTGGAATACTTCCACGGCAAGCACCTGGTGGTGATCAACCGGGAGCCGACCCCCGCCGACAGGGCGGCGGAGCTGGTGATCCGCGGGGACGTGGCGGAAGTGCTGGGAGAAATCCATATACAACGCCCGTAAAATCATCGGTTTTTTCGGGCGCTGTAATGTTAACACGCATCCACGAACGCTCGGAAGATGGCCCGGGCCTCGGGGCTGACCTTCCATGCGAACTCGGGATGCCACTGCACCGCCCAGAGGAAGCGACGGCCCGGGCGCCAGAGGGCCTCCACGAGGCCGTCGGGGGAGAGGGCCATAGGCTGAAGCCCCGGCGCGAGGTCGCACACGGCCTGGTGATGGCAGCTGTTCACGCTCAGTGTGTCCATCTTCAGCAGCGCGGCCAGCGGGGTTTCCGGCAGCACGGCCACGTCGTGGGAAGGCGCGTCGTAGGGCGCGGCCTGGCGGTGACAGGTGTCCGAGGGATGCTGGGTGGGCAGGTCCTGCCACAGGGTGCCACCCAGGGCGGCGTTGATAAACTGTATGCCCCGGCAGATGCCCAGCACCGGCTTGTCCAGCGTCATGGCGCGGCGCAACACCCCGGATTCCATGGCGTCCCTCTGCGGACAGGTCTCGCCGCATTCGGGGATGGGGGCCTGGCCATAGAGCGCCGGGGCTACGTCCTGCCCGCCGGTCAGCAGGAAGCCGTCGCACAGGCCGCAAAGGCGGTCCAGATCCGCGTCATCGTCGGTCAGCGGCAGCATTACGGGCAGTCCGCCCGCCGCCGAGACGCCTTCCATGTAGCCCGGCAGCATCCAAAGGCTGTCCCGCCCCGCGTCCACGAGGGGAATCAGGCCGATCAGCGGTTTCATTGCAGCACCTCCGGTATTGAGATTGATGTGGAAATATCAACGGATTGATCGGGGAGCGGGTATCGGCACATACCCATCCATATACTCTTTGCCATTTTAATTAATTACAGTTGATTTTTTGAGGCGAATCTGTTATAGTTGAATTGAATAAATTAAAAAGGAGGAATCCTCATGCGCAGATTCCTGTCAATGCTTTTGATCCTGGCGCTTGTGTTTTCATTGGGTGTTGCGGCGCTTGCCGACGCGCCTGCGGACGAGATTACCATCGGAGCCCTCGAGGAGATCGACGGACTCTCCCTCGACGGGGTCGTCCTGCCGGATGAGCTCCCGCTGGCCGGGGGCAGCGAGGCGCCGCTGCTGTCGGACAGCCTTGTGGTGAACCTTTCCGATCCGTCGGAGTCGCTCAAGGAGAATGCCGACGTACCCTCCAAGCTGACGCTGGGCGTCGGCGAGAGCTATTCCCTGAAGGTCAGCGGCGCGAAGAAGTACGAGTCATCCAATACCAAGTACGCGACGGTGTCCACGAAGGGCGTCATCAAGGGCAAAAAAGCGGGTTCTGCGACGATCACTGTCACCATGAAAAGCGGCAGCCCGCTGAAGGTCAGGGTGACCGTCAGAAAGGCGCCCGGGAAGGTCTCCCTGAACAAGTCGAAGCTCACCCTCCAGGTGGGCAAGACCTTCCAGCTGAAGGCCACGTTGCCGTCGAAGACCGCTTCCAGGCTGACCTGGAGCAGCAGCAGGAAGTCAGTCGCCAAGGTGAGCGCCGACGGTCTGATCACCGCCGTCAAGGCGGGCACGGCGGTCATCAGGGTGAAGACCTTCAACAACTGCGAGGCCGAATGCGCCGTGACGGTGAAGGCCGCGACCCCCAAGGTCGGCATCTCCCTGCCCACCGATGAGTTTATGCGCTGGACCCATGACGGCAACAGCATGAAGAGCCTGCTGAAAAAGGCGGGTTATGCGGCCGATTTGAAGTATGCCGGCAACAACGATGAAACGCAGGCTGCCCAGATCGAGGCCATGATCGATGGCGGATGCAGCGCGCTGATCGTCGCTCCCATCAATTCAGATACCATTGGCGATGCTTTGACGAGGGCTCGTGAGGATGGCATTCCCGTCCTCTCATACGACCGGCTGATCATGAATTCCGACGCCGTTTCCTGCTATGTCACCTTCGGCGGCTATCAGGTCGGCGAACTGCAGGGCGAGTTTGTCAGGGATGCCCTGAAGCTGGACAGCGCCAAGGGGCCCTTCAACATCGAATTTACCGCCGGTGACCCCGACGACAGGAATGCCTTGCTCTTCTTCAATGGCGCGATGGGCGTGTTGAAGCCTTACATCGAGTCCGGCAAGCTGAAGGTTCGCTCCGGCCAGAGCAAGTTCAGCAAGGTGTCCACTCGGTACTGGGATCCCGAAAACGCGCGCAAGCGTGCCGAGAAGATACTGTCCGACAAATATGCCGACGGCGCCAGGCTGGATGCCTGGCTGTGCTCCAATGATACCACCGCGCGGGGCGTGATCGAGGCGCTGGAGGCCGGCTATACCGGCCCGTGGCCCGTCATTACCGGCCAGGATTGCGACGTGGAGAACGTCAGGCACATCATCAACGGCAAGCAGGCCATGTCCGTGTTCAAGGATACGACCGTGCTGACAAAGCAGACCGTAAAGATGATCGGCCAGCTCCTGAAGGGCAAGGAGGTGGACGTGAACGATACCGAGACCTACGACAACGGCGCAAAGGTGGTTCCCGCCTTCCTGTGCAAGCCGCTGGCTGTGACGAAAAAAAATTACAGGAAGCTGTTGATCGACGGCGGCTACTACAGCGAGGACGTGTTTAAGTGATCGAAGGACCTATGTAAAATGGGGGCGGCAGAATTGCCGTCCCCATTTTACAGGAATCCTATACATCCCGGCGCAGGTACGCCCTTACCGCATCGAGCCGCTTCTCGCCCTGGGCCCGGCCCAGCCGGTACACCCTTTCCAGCTCGTCGGGGTTGCTCTCGGTGCGTGAGATGCCCAGGCCTGAATCCGGGCGGATGACCAGCAGCGCGCCCGCCGACTCCCGCTCATCGATTTGCCGCATCTGCGCGTTGTAGCGCTCGTGGCGCACAGCCATGGCTTCTGCGGCGGCGGGGTATTTCCGAAGGCCCAGGCGAAAAAGCGCCATGCCCCTGGCAGGCTGCTTCCGATACCCCTTAGGCTGGGTCAACACCGCCACGCAGCGGTCGTAGCCCAGCTCTTCCATGTAGGCGAAGGGCACGGCGTCCACGATGCCGCCGTCCAGCAGCATCCGACCCTCCAGCGCCACGGGGCGGGACACCAGCGGCATGGAGGCCGACGCCCGCATCCATTGGATGTCCGCGTCGCCGCCATCCGTCATGCGGTGGTAGACCGCCTCGCCGGTCACGACGTCCGTCGCGCCCACGTAGAAGGCCATCGGGTTCTCCCGAAAGGCCGTCCGGTCGAAGGGATCCAGCACGTCGGGGATCTCCCGGTAGCAAAAATCCACGCCGTACAGGTCGCCGGTTTTCAACAGCGAGCGCAGGCTGCAATACCGCGGGTCCCGGCCGTAGCGCTTGTTGTAGCGGATGGCCCGACCGGCCTGTCGGGATTTGAAGTTGCAGCCGAATACCGCCCCGGCGGAAATACCCGCCGCGCCGTCGAATTCAATGCCGTTTTCCAGGAACACGTCGGTCACGCCGCAGGTGAACATGCCCCGCATAGCGCCGCCCTCCAGGATCAGTGCGGTCTTCATCTCCTGCGTATCCTTTCACATGAACAGTCGATGGCCCGGCGACAGGCCGCCGCCGGGAAACAGTATAACATCTCTTTACGCGCCCTGTCAATCGATGTTTGAATCAAAAAATGCCCGGAAACTGCATTTCAAGGGGGAAAACGGTGTATCTATGCAAAAAAATGCGATGAATACACGGGTGTTAATGCAATTTTTGTTTGACAGTGTGACAGCGCTTTAGTATAATGAGAAAGAGTTCCGATCAGGGCTTAAACAGACAGAACCGAGGAGGCAGACATCATGAAGAAGATCGTTGCTGTTATGCTGTGCGTCGCCATGCTGCTGTGCGCGGCAATCGCGCTGGCCGAGGATTACGCCATTGCCACCGATACCGCTTTCCGTCCATTTGAGTACACCGATGAGACCGGCACGCTGGTGGGCATCGACGTGGACATACTGGCCGCCATTGCCGAGGACCAGGGCTTTACCTACACCATTGAGCCCCTGGGCTGGGACGCCTCCATCGCCGCCTGCCAGGCGGGCCAGAAGGACGGCCTGATCGCCGGCGCGTCCATCACCGACGCCCGCAGGGAATCCGGCTGGATCTTCTCCGACGGCTACTTCAACGCCACCCAGTCCATGGCAGTGGCTCAGGGCAGCGCCATCGCCGGCTTTGAGGACCTGAAGGATAAGAGCGTGGCCGTGAAGATCGGCACAATGAGCAAGGACTACGCCGACAGCCTGTCGGAGCAGTACGGCTTCACCGTGGTGAGCTTCGAATCCAGCCCGGACATCTATCAGGCGGTCATCGGCGGCCAGTGCGTGGCCTGCTTCGACGACACCCCCATCATGGCCGATTACATCAAGAGCAACGGCGTGCCGCTGCAGCTGGTGGACGGCACCGCCAACGAGGGCGCGGACTACGGCTTCGCCGTGTTCAGCCCCGACAAGCAGGAGCTGGTGGACAAGTTCAACGCCGGCCTGGCCAACATCAAGGCCAGCGGCAGGTATGACGAGATCCTGGCCAAGTACCTGGGCGAATAACGGAAATTGCCACGACAGGGAGGCACAGCGATGTGCCTCCCTGTTGTGACAAAACCGATGGGGAAGGGAGCGCTTCGCATTGACGAGAATCATCAACACCTATGGGCAGCTGTTGGTGACGGCCATGGGGCAGACGCTGCTGCTGGCACTGTACGGACTGTTCTTCGCCTGCATCATCGGCATGATCGTGGGCATCATGAGCGTGCTGAGCAGCCGGATATGCCGCTTCATCGCGGCAGTGTTCGTCAACCTGATCCGGGGCGTTCCGATGATCGTGCTGGCCTACTTCATATTCTTCGGCGTGCCCTACCTGTGGAACACTATACTGGGCATCGGCGGAATGACGCTGACGGCGCTGCAGGCGGGCTCGATCTGCCTGGCGCTGAACTGCGGCGCGTACATGGCCGAGATCATCCGTGCGGGCATCGAATCGGTGGATGTGGGCCAGATGGAGGCCGCCCGTTCGCTGGGCCTGCCCTGGTGGCGATCCATGTACAGGGTCGTGATGCCCCAGGCCATACGCACGATGATTCCCAGCATCATCAACCAGTTTATCATCACGCTGAAGGACACCTCGATCCTGTCGGTCATCGGCTTCCCGGAGCTGGTGAACACCGCCAAGAACGTGGTCGCCGCCACGTTTATGTCGTTCCAGACCTGGGCCATCGTGGGCCTGATGTACCTGATCGTGATACTGCTGCTGCAGCGCGCCGCGAAGGTGCTGGAGGGGAGGCTGAAGTATGGAGCGTAAACAGCCGAGGATCGCCATTCACGTCAGCCATCTGAAGAAGTCCTTCAAGCAGCTGGAGGTGCTGAAGGACATCAGCGTGGACGTGATGGAAGGCGAGGTCGTGGTCATCATCGGTCCTTCCGGCAGCGGGAAATCCACGTTCCTGAGGTGCCTGAACCGGCTGGAGGAGGCCAGCGGCGGCGAGATCGTCATCGACGGCACGGACATCACCGACAGGAAGACGGACATCAACAAGGTGCGCGAAAAGGTGGGCATGGTTTTCCAGCACTTCAACCTGTTCAACAACATGAACGTGCTGCGCAATCTGATGCTGGCCCCGGTGGACCTGAAGATCATGGACCGGGAGACCGCCCGCAAGGAGGCCTTGAAGATGCTGGAGCGCGTGGGCCTCAGCGACAAAGCCGACGCCTATCCCCACCAGCTCTCCGGCGGGCAGAAGCAGCGCGTGGCCATCGCCCGGGCGCTGTGCATGCGGCCGGACATCATGCTCTTCGACGAGCCCACCAGCGCCCTCGACCCGGAGATGGTGGGCGAGGTGCTGGAGGTCATGAAGCACCTGGCCCATGTGGGCATGACCATGGTGGTGGTCACCCACGAGATGGGCTTCGCCCGGGAGGTGGGGGATCGAGTGCTGTTCATGGACGGCGGCCTGATTCTGGAGGAGGGCACGCCCGAGGAGATCTTCGGGAATCCCCGGAACCCGAGGACGAGGTATTTTTTGAACAAGGTGCTGTAGGCAAGAATAAGGCCGCAGGTGTAGCAGCTTGGCAGGTCCGGGAAGGTCACGTTGTATAGCCCGTCCTCGGGTTCAAAGATGGCGGGATAGACGTATTTCATGTTCGTGCCCCTTTCAAGTGTCGG
>JAZTZK010000330.1:0-11835 GCA_045637485.1 Clostridia bacterium | reverse complement strand
GCCCGACTCCGGCAGTGCCGAGGTATGCCCTGGGCAACTGGTGGAGCCGCTACTATCCCTATACGGAAAAGACTTACATGGCCCTGATGGAGCGCTTCGCGGCCGAGGACGTGCCGCTGTCCGTGGCGGTGCTGGACATGGACTGGCACATCACCGATATCGACCCGAAGTACGGCCCCGGCTGGACGGGGTACTCCTGGAATAAAGAGATGTTCCCGAACCCGCCGCGTCTTTTGAGCTGGCTGCACGACAGGGGACTGAAGGTCACGCTGAACGACCATCCCTCCGACGGCCTGCGAGCCTTCGAGGACCTGTACGCGCCCATGGCGAGGGCGATGGGCGTCGATCCCGAAGGCGGCGAACCGCTGCCCTTTGACGCGGGAAGCCCGAAGTACCGGGCGGCCTTTGATGCGGTCGTGCTGGACGATTTCGAGCGCCAGGGCGTGGACTTCTGGTGGATCGACTGGCAGCAGAAGGGCGGCAGCAGCGTGCCGGGCATCGACCCGCTGTTCATGCTGAACCACACCCGCTACCTGTACGCGACCCGAAGGGGCGACGCGGCGCTGACCTTCTCCCGCTACGGCGGCCCCGGCAGCCCCCGCTATCCCATCGGCTTCTCGGGCGACAGCTTCATCACTTGGGAAAGCCTCGCGTTCCAGCCTTACTTTACCGCCACGGCGGCCAACATCGGCTACGGCTGGTGGAGCCACGACATCGGCGGCCACATGTTTGGGGCACGGGATGAAGAGCTCCAGACCCGCTGGCTGCAATTCGGCGTACTCTCGCCCATCATGCGGCTGCACGCCTGCAACAGCGAATTCCTGGACAAGGCGCCCTGGGCATATCCGGAGCCCTACTGCGCGATCATGAAGCGCTGGCTTCGCCTCCGCCACGCGCTGCTGCCCTGGCTGTACACGAAGAACGTGCAGGGCAGCAGGGAGGGCTGGCCCATCCTCTACCCAGTGTATTACGACTGGCCCGAGGCGCAGGAGGCCTATGACGCCCAAAGGGACGAGTATGTGCTGGGCGGGGAGCTGCTGGTGGCGCCGATCACATCCGGAATGGATGAGACCGGGTTGGCCCATGTCAAGGCCTGGCTCCCGGAGGGAGAGTGGTTCGATTTTTTCACCGGTCGACGCTATATCGGCGGACAGTGCCTGCGGGTGTATCGCGCGCTCGACCAGACGCCGGTATTCGTCCGGTCCGGCACGGTGATCCCCATGGACGGATCCGACGCGATCGGCAATGGCTGCCCGCTGCCGGAGGTGCTGCTGTTCCGGGTTTTTGCCGGTGGAAGTGGCGGTTGCCATGTGACGGAGGACAACGGGAAGCTTGAGGGCTCCGGAGACTATCGCGCGGCGGAAACCCGCTGCGTGCTGGAGGTTCGCGAGGGGATGACTCTGATGATCGCCCCACCCATCGGCGATACAGGGCTGATTCCCGAAAAACGCCGCTACGTCGTGGAGCTGGTAGGGGTGGAGAACCGCCTGCCGGATGAGGCCACCGGCGATTATTCCGCCGGTTACGACGCCGAAAGCCGGACATTGCGCATCGGGCTGTCCACGGACGCGCTTTGCGGCGCGACCCTGCGCTGGCATCGGGCGCCGGCCTGTCCGTCCCTTGACCGGCGGACAATGCTGCAAGGGGCGCTGCGCCATCTGCGCATGAACAACGACGACAAGGATCGGATCATGCAGATCGCCGCAAGAGGCGGCTCCCCAGTGGCCCGGATCACCGCATGGCGCTGTCTGGACCTGCCGGATTCCGTCATGGGCATGCTGGAGGAGCTGGAGATGCTGGCATAGTGGGCCGTTTATCATGTGTGGGAGTTTGACGGCCTTGGTTCCATTGACCGGCGACCGGTCGCCCAGCCGCCGAATCCCTTAGAACATAGAATACCGCACAATACGGCGGCGCATCGGAGGATGTGTTACAGCTCAGCATCCTGATTATTCGGAACCCCTCCGCCTCGCTTCGCTCGGCACCTCCCCTTTCAGGGGAGGCTAACCTCCAAAAGCCTCCCCTGAAAGTCCTAAAGGACTAGCTTCGGGTCGGGGAGGTGGCCCCGCCATAGGCGGGGTCGGAGGGGTTCTACAGCGTCGACGCTGAGCTGTAACGAGGATACCTCTTCCGTCGCCGTATTGCGCGGTATTTCCTTGGCAAACAGATCATGGGAGGATATCGCTGAACGCATTTAGCGGCAGTTCATTGCAGCAGCTTGGAGGATTCGTCGATCAGCGATTCAAAGGATGGACACAAGGTCGCGCGGCCACCCTTGATGCGATAGATGAAGTCTGCTTTTTTCAGCGTGTTCAGTCGATGCGCGACCATGATTATCGTACATTTGGACAGCATGGCATCGATGGCCTTTTGAACCTGCCGTTCACTCTCCGCGTCAAGGGCGCTGGTGGCTTCATCGAACAGAACGATCCGGGCGTCTCTCAACAGCGCGCGGGCGATGGCGGCGCGCTGTCGCTGCCCGCCGGACAGGTTGACACCGCCCTCCAGGATGACGCTGTTCAGGCCGTGGGGGAGGGAAAACAGCATGTCCTCCAGGCCGACGCTGCGGATCACGTCCATCACATGGCTGCGGCTGACGTATTTCAACCCATAGACCAGATTCTCCCACAGCGTGCCGGCGAACAGCGTCGTATTCTGGGGAACGACGGCAACATGACGGCGAAAGTCATTGATATCCAGGTCGGCCAGATTCATGCCATCGATCCGTATTTCTCCGCCCGTCGGCGGATACAGTCCCAGGATCAGGTTGAGCAGGCTGGTCTTTCCCGTGCCGGATTGACCCACAAAGGCCGCGACCTTGCCGGCGGGAACGCTCAGGCTGATGTCCTGCAGTACGGGCTCGGTATTGCTGCCATAGGCAAAGCAGAGACGCCGCAGCTCAATCTCCCCGCGGACGGGCTCGGGCAATCGCTGGCTGCCGCTGTGCTCGATATCTTTTTCGAACAGAATCTCATTGATGCTGGCCAGACTGTCGTAGCCCTGGGTGATTTGCGGCAGCGCGTCCAGGACCTTTTGAACGCTGTTGACGAGTATGTCGAACAGGGACTGGAACAGCACCACCGTGCCCATGCTGATGTGCCCTCGCGTAAACAGCAACGCCGCAAAACACAGGCACAGCAGGCGGAAGCCCTGGAAGCCGCCATAGGTGACGCTGTTGACCGCCACATTGACCGTATCGAAGGCGTTTGCGGCCTCCTGAACCTGACGGACCTTGTTGGAAATCTTGTGGAATTCCTCCTGCTGCAGGCCGTGGGAGCGCGTCAGCTGATCCATTTCCAGCATTTCCTTGAAGGCGGCGTTGGTGTGCTCCGTCCGACGGCGCATGACGGTCTTCCGATTGAGGATGGGCTTGGAAAAGCTGCGGATGATCGTGAGGGACGTGGGAATGATCACCACATAGAACAGCAGCATCGGCGGGTAGCGCAGCAGGGCCAAACACAGTACGAGCACCACGTCGATAATCAGGTGCAGCACATCCTGCAACCGGTCGTAGATCAGCATTTCCACAAACTGGACGTCCGAAATCAGCTTGGACAGCAGCTGTCCGCTCTGCGCCTGTCTGTGGTATTTAAAGGACAGAATCTGGAGCTTCCTGACCAGCGCCAGCTTGAACCCCGATTCCACACTGCGGGTAAAGCGTCGATAGGTGAGCGTATCGATCCAGAAGCACACCAGGTTTGTCGCCAATGCCAGCACGGAGCCGAGTATGTTCAGGTATACCTCGCGGCAGAAGAACATGTTGGTATGGAGCACCGCGTCGATGATGCCGGAGGCGAATACCGGCAGCAGCAAGGCGCCGACGTGCTTGATGGTCTTGATAAACATCGACAGGGCGAAGAAGCCCTTGTGGCGCTTAATAAGATACGTCAGCACAGATGTCGTTTTCTGTCGCTGACGCTCGTCCGCGTTTTCATAGAAGGCTTCGATATCCGCACTCAGGTCCATGCTCTGCTTTGGATCGGTGTGGATCCTGCAACGGTTGACGCCCTTCTCATAGCGCAGGTCAATGCGATGCTTATGGCTCTCCAGTATGCCCAGGCCGATCTCCAGCTCAAGGCGGGTCTCTTCGTCCACGTCCTGGGGAACGACGAAGTCGACCTCATCGCCCCGGGTCTTAAGGTCGATCCGACGGCCATGCACCGTTACGGTTATTTCAGACAGGCCGCTGTTCAGGAAATGGATCAGCAGCGTTTCGCACAGGAGGGCATTGACCTCCACATTTTGTTTCTCAGGCTGCTTTTCAAGCAGATGAAGGACCTGCGCGATATCCGCTTTATCCCTGACGACAATCTTTGTGCTCATAATCCCATCATCCTCCGTGTTGGCAGGCGATTTCCTCCTGCGGATCGGCATTGGCGGATGCTATGACGAACTGCCGCCTTGATTTCATAATTATATCATATTGATCCCCTGAATACAATCGTTTTTACAATGGCGCTTCAACGCCACGATGGATCTGAGTATAGGTCCGTCGTGGCGAATGCTATGGTGTTTAGTTAGGAAATAACCGTCAAGCGGCGTTATGTCAAGTGAATGACAGCGACACAGCGCCGAGGCTCACATGGACGAAAGTCGACGGCGCGGGCGGATACGATATCTCACATTCGAAATGCGGCAAGGCGCTCTGGTACAAGGTTGCAATCTACGGCTGCGGCTTAGGGCGTCGGTCGATGAACAGCTCTGAAAAGAGGGCCTTATCCGTTCAGATATTATGCGCCTGACGCATGATACTCAGGTTCTTCTTCGCGTATAAGAAAAAAGAAATCGCCATTGCTATGGTGGTCACGGCGACCAGCGCGTTGGACAATGCCTCGGGCATATTGTAGAAAAGCAAATGGGACAGCGCCATGGCGTACAGCAACACCGTTGCCACCTTCCCGTGCATCTCCGCGCCTTCGACATGCCCCGACTTCTTTATCGCCAGCAGGCTGGTGATACCCACGAAGGCCTCCCGCATGATCATGAGGCCAAAGGGAATCCAGAATCGGGGAAAGCGCGTGAGCAGACAGCCCAGCATGGCCCCTTGCGTCAGCTTATCCGCTATCGGATCCAACAATTTACCCAGATCACTGACCTGGTTAAACCGGCGGGCGATCCTTCCGTCCAGCAGATCCGTGAGGGCGGAAGCTGAAAGGATCAGGATTGGAAGGACGCCAGGTCTGCGGAAGTAAGCCCAGATAAAGACGGGGACAAGCAGTATCCTCAGCGTGGTCAGCATATTGGGTATCGTAACGACCCTGCGCGTTCCCTTTGCCGTCATCCAATCATCCTCCACTTCAACGGCTCGCCGTTTTCCTCAACCGTTTTTTCCATTCCAACCTTCAGGATATACCTTCAGCGTTTCCAAGCATAGTTATACCATAAACCGAGCTAATAATCCAGTATTAATTTGGGACATTGCTCGGCTGATCGCGGAACATGGGTTACAGCTCAGGGTCGACACGGTGGAACCCCTCCGACCCCGCCCGTGGCGGGCCCACCTCCCCGACGCGAAGCTAGTCCTTTAGGACTTTCAGGGGAGGCAACATCAAAAAGCCTCCCCTGAAAGGGGAGGTGCCGAGCGAAGCGAGGCGGAGGGGTTCCGAATAATCAGGACGCTGAGCTGTAACGAACATGGTTACCATTCACCCTTCAAGCCGATTGGCACATATCCGTAGCAGCGAGCATTGCTCGCCGCTACGGCGGTTCGCCGCAAGGGTGAATGGTAACGGAACATGAAAAAGACGCCCCGGAGAGCGTCTATAAGTGTGTGAAGCCTATGAAGGTTTGATACGGCGTCTATATCATCAACCGATAGATGTTGGCGCAGTCCTCCTCGTTCAGCGTGGTGAAGCCGGAGATGCTGCCCTTGCGACCGTTGCCGTTGCACAGGGAATCCACCAGCTTCGGGATGTCCGCCTCCTTCGCGCCCAGCTCGGCGAAGTTCTTCGGCATTCCGATGGAGATGAAGAAGCTTCTGAGCGCCTCGATGCCCGCCTTGGCGGTGACCTCGGGGTGGTCGAAGTCCATCTGGCAGCCCCATACCCGCACGGCGACTTTCGCAAAGCGCGTCACGTCGTGGTTCATAACATAGGTGAAGTTGGCGGGCAGGGTGACGGCCAGGCCCGCGCCGTGGGCGCAGTCGTAAAGCGCGGAGAGCTCATGCTCGATATCGTGGCTGGTCCAGTCCTGGCTGCGGCCCACCCCCACGGCGTTGTTGTGGGCCATCATGCCCGCCCACATGATGTTGGCGCGGGCTTCGTAGTTGTCAGGGTTCTCGATGACCCGGGGTCCCTCGTGGATCATGGTCAGCAGCAGCGCCTCGATCAGTCGGTCGGTGACCTCGACCTCCTTCGTGTTGGTCAGGTAGCGCTCATACAGGTGGGCCATGATGTCTGTGATGCCGCAGGCCGTCTGATAGGCAGGCAGGGTCTGGGTCAGCGCCGGGTTCAATATGGAAAACTTCGGTCGGATGGCGTCGCCGGTGGCCCCGCGCTTGTACATGCCGTTTTCGTTGGTGATGACGGAGTCCGGGCTGCCCTCGCTGCCCGCGGCGGCAATGGTCAGTATCGTGCCCACGGGCAGGGCGTTCTCGATATACTTTCCGGAGTAGAAATCCCAGAAGTCGCCGTCGTAGACCGCGCCCGCGGCGATGGCCTTGGAGGAATCGATGGTGCTGCCGCCGCCCACGGCCAGTATGAAGTTCACACCCTCGCGCCGGCACAGCTCAATGCCCTCGTACACCAGTCCGCTACGCGGATTGGGCTTCACGCCGCCCAACAGGATATAGGGGATGCCCTCGGCCTCCAGAGACGCCTTCACCCGGTCCAGCAGCCCGGAACGCACGACGCTGCCTCCGCCGTAGTGGATCAATACCTTCGTGCCGCCAAAGCGCTTCACCAGCGCGCCTGTATCCTGCTCGCGGTCCTTGCCGAAGGCGAAGAAGGTGGGAGAATAGAAGTTGAAATTATTCATAGTCATACCTCCTGATTGAATGACAGTGTCAACGTGTATTATACAATCCCGGGGGAATTCATACAATTCTTTTTGAAAGGATGTGAGAATAGATCAATAAAAAGCAAGAATAGCTCATTGAATTGTCAGGAGAGTCGGTATATTGTACATGAGATTGGTTCACTTTCTTACATTGGAGGAAACGAGCGTGGCGCACACCAGGACCATGAACATGAGCCAGGGCAGGCCGATGAAGCTGCTGGCGCTGTTTTCCATTCCGCTGCTCATCGGCAATCTGTTCCAGCAGGCGTATAACCTGGCGGATTCCATCATCGTGGGGCAATTCATCGGCGCGGGCGCGCTGGCTGCCGTGGGGGCCACGGGCTCCATATCCTTCCTGTTCTTTTCGGTGTGCAACGGCATCAGCAGCGGCGGCGGCATCGTCACGGCGCAATATTTCGGCGCGGGAGACGACGAAAGGGTGCGCCGGGCCATTGTGAATTCAGCCTACATCATGTTCACGACGTCCATCGCCATGGGCGGCATTGCCTTTGTCCTGACGCCCACCGCTCTGCGCCTGATGGGCACGCCCGGGGACATACTTCCGGACGCCATCACCTACATGCGCATAATGTGCATCAGCGTGCCGCTGATCGCGGTGTACAACTACGCCGCTTCGATGCTGCGCGCGTTGGGGGATTCCCGGACCCCGCTGTACTTCCTGGTGGTGGCGTGCCTTATGAACGTAGCGCTGGATCTGCTGTTTGTGCGCGTCCTGAGCATGGGCGTGTTCGGCGCGGCGCTGGCCACCATGCTGGGACAGCTGTTGGCGGGCGTGGGCTGCCTGGTGTTTGCGCTGCGCACCAATCCTTATTTCAAGATTGATCGCGGTCGGCTCGGCGTGGATTGGGTCATCATTCGCCACGCGGTTCGGTTGGGTCTGCCCCTGGCGCTGCAGTGGTCGATGATCGCCATTTCCACCACGGCGCTTCAGTCGGTGGTCAATCGGTTTGGCACGGCGGCGGTGGCGGCCTTTACGACGACAAACCGCATCGACCAGCTGACCCAGCAGCCCTTCAGCTCGCTGGGCATGGCCCTGTCCACCTATGCGGGGCAGAATTACGGCGCGAAGCGACTGGACCGGGTGCGGGAAGGCTTTCGGGACGCCATGCTGGCGATGATCGTGTTTTCCGGGGCGATGCTGGTGGTGATCCAGCTGCTGGGCCCCAACATCGTCAAGGCCTTCGTCAGCGACGCGGAGGTGGTGGAGCTGGGCGGAAGGGCGCTGCGCCTGACCAGCTGGTTCTATGTGTTCCTGGGCACGATCTACATGACCCGGGGCACTCTCAACGGCGTGGGAGACACCCTGTTTTCCTTCATCAATGGCATCATCGAGATGCTGTGCCGGATCTTCCTGCCCATGGGGCTGTTGCTGATTCCCTCGGTGGGCGTATGGGCCATCTGGTGGACGGCGGGACTGACCTGGGCCATCAGCGCCCTGGCCTGCCTGATGCGCTATCTCTCCTGGAGCAAAAAGGCGAAAGCGGCGATTTGACCGATTTACGGCCCTGGCGACGATGCCGCCCTGCGGTACTGTCCCGGGCTCATGCCGCACTGCCTGTGAAACTGGCGGCTGAAGTGTTCGGCGCTGTTGTAGCCGCACAGCGCCGCGATTTCCTGTATGCGCAGCTTCGTATGCGACAGGTAATCCTTGGCCTGCCGGACGCGGCTTTCGATGACATCGTCGATGCAGGATACGCCGAACTGCCGCTTGTACAGCAGATGCAGGTAGCCGACGCTGATGTGCAGCTGCGCGGCCATATCAGAGACGTTCCAGCTTCTTCCCGGCTGGCTCATGATGTGTCGCCGCAGGGCGGTCAGCTCCAGGCGGTAATCCGCGTCGCTGGGCAGGAAGAGCCCGGCGCGCAGCTTCTGAAACAGCAGCGCCAACAGCTGGGCGGAGACGGTTTCGTGGCTGCTCTGCATGTGCTCCCAGGTGAGCAGCTGGAAAAGGTTGTGACAGTAATCCGCGTCCGGGACGGGAAACGGTCGGTTTTGCAGTGGGAATTGGGTGACATAGGACTCGTCGGAGTCGAAGATCATCCAATCGTTGCTGTAGGTGGCCTCGCACGCGCCGTAATGTATGCGGGATTCGGGAGAAAACAGCGCCGCGTGGCGGGCGGGATAGACGCGCGCTTCATGCCCGTCGTGGAAGAGCAGCGGCGTATGGGTGAGTATGAGCAGGTAATGGCCGTGCGCCTCAGGCATATCGTAGACAAAATCGGAGGGATGTACGGCGTCATAGCCGATCATGTGGATGCAGTCCATGGGCACACCGCCTTTTAAGAGATATCGGTGATCACGCTGCGATTATATCAAAACGGCGCGGGATATGCAATATGATTTGGACAGAAGAGGCGCCTTCGGCGGCATACCCATTGGCCTGTAAGACGATGAAATTTGTGGAACAAATCACTCCCGCCTTTCGTCTAAACAAATAATCTGTAGGCGATTGTAAAAGTCAGCGCATTACCAAGAGGAGATAGCAATAACCAGTTTCCCAATCAGCCTTAATGGTAGCGGTGCGATGAGATTTTCCGGAATCAAGAGCGAAGGAATCCTTGAAGATGTTAATGGTTCTCTCAACGGTGACCCTGTACCTGTAGAGGTTGTTCCAATGGTCGGTGTTTCTGGGGATGCCGGGATAGAAGCGAAAATCCTTGTCGGGACAATCGGACTTGGGAGAGGAAACCTCCGGGTGGCGTTTTCTGAAGTCATCGAAGAAAGCGATATGACGGCAGATGCCCAGGCCATTGGTGACGATGCCGGTCTTGACAACATAACAGAAGTGACCGTTGATAGACGTATTAAAATCACTTGTATTTGCGGGTTTTCTTGACATTTGCAAGTGGCAACTGTGTAAAGCAAGAGAGGCAGCGATATGGAAAATAAAACTGATATGATACAACAGAGTCAGGCGCCGAAGAAATCTTTTCTCAAGGGGAGCAAGGCAACCGTTATCACAGAGATGATATTTTCGCTGCTGACGATCTCCATCACTCTGGGTTATATAACGGAGGAATACAATCCGGAATCGGATCAGCTGGTCCTACGCGGTTTTCTCTTCCTGGCTTTTTTTCTGACAGCAATGTCCCGTTTTTTTCGGGCACGCAGAATGCGCCTGGCTGGAAAACCCCGATCCAAATACATGATGCAACGGGCTTACGCAGGGGTGTTTCTGGTTTGCAGCATACTGCCGTTCTTCATTGGATATGTAAGAGCGCCTGGCATTCTGCTCAGTTTTTCAGAAAGCGAAGCGGACATGTCAACGGAGTATATTGGAGACATCAGGCAGGCCATCGGAATCCTGTTCTGGGGTGTGCTGATTGTTGGACGGATTGTCTCGATTGTGCGGGATCACCGATGGCGCAGGGTTATTCCGAATGTGATACTGATTCTTCTGATGATTGTGTGGGCCACAGCCGCGTTCGCCGTGTGCGATCTTTCCGGCGCAATGATCGCTTCTGTGGCCATGACAATCGGGTCAATCTTCACGGTGGTCTTTGCCCGGATCCATATGGAGGCACTGGTGCGAATTGTCCGGAAAACTTATGCGCTGGAAATCATCCTGGGCTTGCTGCTGTTGATCGCTGCCTTCTCCTATATTCTTGCGGCAATCGAAGAAAGTATGCCGACTTTCCTGGATGCACTGTGGTACTGTTTTGCCATCGTAACAACCATCGGTTTCGGGGATATCACTGCGGTGACCCTGCTTGGCCGGATGCTTTCCGTAATCCTCGGAATCTACGGGATCATTGTCGTCGCGCTGATCACTTCCGTCATCGTCAATTTCTACGGGGAAGTCACAAAAGTGCCCGACATACAAGACCAGCAAACGGTGTGATATAATAAACAGAGATAGGATCCTGCCGATGTCTCTGCCCTGATGGACCAGGCACGGGCCGCAACAGAAGCCAATGATTTTGAAACAGCTGTTCTGATCATCCGGGAGACTGCGGATCCGGGGGATACCGAGGCACAGCGCTTGCCTGGGAACTGCTACAGCGCAGGACTGGGCGTAGGGCAGAATGCCGAAGAGGCGGTGAAGTATTACCGGCTGGCTGCTGACCAAGGCCTTGATGCCGCACAGTATAAACTTGGTGTCCTGTATCAGTCCGTGGTGCTGTGCGAGAAGCTCACGCTGAGGGAGAAGCCCGACGCTTCCTCCAAGGTCGTGCTAACCCTGGATTACGGAGATCTACCGATCGTGATGGAGCAAGAGAACGGATGGGCATACTGCGCCGTTGATGATACGGTAGACGCGCTCCTGGGCTGGGTAAACGTCGACTATCTCGCCGTCGACCCGGCCTGGTACCGGACAGAGAGCAAAACGGCGGTTTACGCATGGAATGATGCGGCGGCGCCCAAAGTTGCTCTGCTGGACGCGAATACCAGGCTGCCCATTTTGAAGGAGGCGGGCGATTGGCTTGTCGTCAGCCTGCGCGGCGCTACGGGGTGGATAGTTACAGCTCAGGGTCGATACGGTGGAACCCCTCCGCCCCCGCCTTCAGCGGGGCTACCTCCCCGACGCGAAGCTAGTCCTTTAGGACTTTCAGGGGAGGCAATCTCCAAAAGCCTCCCCTGAAAGGGGAGGTGCGGAGCGAAGCGAGGCGGAGGGGTTCCGAATAATCGACTCTGAGCTATAACGGTGGATACAAAAATAATTGGCATATACGGCATTAAGTACTTGACAAGTGACCTTTCGTTCACTATAATATGTGAACGAAAGGTCACTGCTTTTCATGGAGGATGCTATGGCAAGGGATACGAAGGAAAAAATACTCGAAACGGCGCTTCAAATGTTTTCGCAGAACGGCTATG
>JAZTZK010000329.1:0-15935 GCA_045637485.1 Clostridia bacterium | reverse complement strand
AGCAAAAAAGCAAGGAAAATACGGCAAAGTACTTGCTTTTTTTGTGGGTTTGTGGTAAAATTATAATATACGTACCAAGTTACTTGTGAGGGATAGCTATGCATCTGGAAAAGTATGAGTCAAACGGGAAGGCTTGTCTGCGTCTGGTGAGAACAATTCGTATTTTGAAAGATGGAAAGCCACAGAATCGAAAGGAAATCGTGAAAGCCTTTGGCCCAATGGCCCGGTATGATGACGGGAAGCCGGATTATTTGTTGCGCCTTCGACGATCCTTTTCCGAAGGGAATCCGCTTATACCAGAGCTTCAGCCTTATGTGACGCAGGCTCCTAAACTAAAGGCAAACATAGAAATAGAACAAGGCAGCGAGTACTGCGTAG
Organism: Clostridia bacterium; assembly: GCA_045637485.1. Taxonomy (GTDB): domain Bacteria; phylum Bacillota; class Clostridia; order Christensenellales; family Aristaeellaceae; genus UBA2862. Next base: position 15,557 of record JAZTZK010000329.1, on the reverse strand, counting down.
CCAATCCCAAACGCTTCGCCCCTTGTCTGTTGGATGCTGTATTTGCTGCGCTGGGACTGGATCAGTTATTTGCCAGCATCAAGCATAGCTCGAAGATAAAGTATGATTTGCAGGGAATTGTGCGTTTGTTGATTTATGGGCGGGTGCTGGAACCCGCATCAAAGATTGCTACCATGCGACAAAACGAAGAATATTACCAGCCTCTGGTAAAGAGTGAGAACAATTCCAATGTGTATGATACGCTGGATATCATCTACGCGAACAGGCAAAAGATCATACGGCGCATGAACACCTGTATCTCCAAGGGAATCGGGCGAAATACCGAAACGGTATTCTACGATGTTACTAATTTTTTCTTTGAAAAGGAAGAGCCGGACGAAGATATTCTGGATGAAGCAGGCAATATCGTCGAGAAGGGCTTGCGGAAGATGGGGGTATCCAAAGAGAATCGTAAACAGCCCATTGTGCAGATGGGACTGTTTCTGGATGACAACGGCATTCCAATTTCAATCGAAATATTTCCGGGCAATACCCTGGATCACCTGACGTTGCGGACAGCAATGAAGAATACAGTGGATTTGCTGGATATGGACCGCTTCATCCTGATTGCTGACAGAGGAATGTACAGTGGGACAAATATGTGCCATGTAATTAATCAAGGGAATGGATATATCGTTTCCAAGAGCTTGAAAAAAAGTACAAAAAATGATCGCGCATGGGTGCTCGATCAGAATGGATATACCGAGATAAGCCCGGATTTTAAATACAAGTCCCGCATCTTAACCCGGACAGTAACGGACGAGGATGGCACAAAGAGAAAAATCCAGGAGAAGGTTGTTGTCTATTGGAGCCACGCTTTCTATGCTCGGGAAAAGTATGAGAACCAGTCTTTTCTGGATTTCATTGAGAAGCTCAAAGCCAATCCGAACGGCTTCCGGGTCAGCGCAGCGCAAAGCAGAAGTCTGCGGAAGTTTCTTAAAAAAGATGTCATGCACAAGGAGACCGGTGAAATTGTCGATTCAAGGAAGCTTGTATCAATGATTGACGAGGAAAAAGTAACTGAATTCAATGAACTGATGGGTTATTACCAGATCGTCACCTCTGAATTGGAAATGGATGACCAGAAAGTAATCGATAAATACCATGGTCTGACCCGAATTGAAGACCAATTCCGCGAGATGAAAGGCACATTGGATACCCGCCCTATCTTTGTCAATACGCCAGAGCACATCCAGGCCCACCTGCTCATTTGCTTTATGGCACTGACCATGTTGCGGGTTATGCAGTACAAAATCAAGAAGTCTCTGCCAGCAGATGTCGACAAAGACTTAAACTGGAGCTATGGTTTACCTGGTCACCGTCTTTCCAAGGCGCTGTTGAATTGGCAGGTAGAACAGTTGTCTGACGAATATTTCCGCATGGTAAATGTGACCTCCGATGACTTGAAGCTGATTCTCCGTGCTTTCGGCATACTTTTACCTTTGAAACTCTTTTCTCGTGGTGATCTTCGCTCCCTTAAATCCTCTCCATCTGTGTTCTGACGGTTAGGTACGTCGTAGGTATATATTATTTTGCCTTTTCATGCCTTTTCTCCTTCTCCCACAGCGCTTTTGTGCTTCCTATACTGGTAAACTCGGGTGGAGTTGCGGGGGAACGCGCTGCAAACACATTGTTCATTCCCCTGCATAGATGTGTTATACTTCCGCCATGAATTCGTCATTTGTAATGACAGCATGGGCTGTGGTATAATGCGTGTAGCATGATCGGGAGAACTGCGAGGAGGTATGCGTGCCGTGATGAGAAAGTTTTTGTGCATTGTGGCGGCGCTCTGCCTGTGCACAGCGGCGGCGTTGGCCGAGACGGAGCGCTTTACCCTGCGCTTTGACGAGGGTTTTGCGCTGTCATTGCCCAAGGGATGGGTCAGCTACCCCGTCGGCGAAGGTCCGATTCGCTATGCCCTGGGGGCGGGGGACGGCACGCGCTATTTGTATATACTGATCCAGTCCACGGGGATTGACAGCTTTGACGCCATGCGTGCGGCTATAGAGGCCAACAGCGATTGCGACAGGATCAGCCTGCTGGAGCTGAACGGGAGGGCATTCGCCGCCTTTATCGCGCCGGCCCTGAACGCCAGCGGCTGCGCCACATTTCGCGACGGTCAATTGATCACCTTCCTGTTTACCCCCCAGGACGATTCCGATTTCATGCTCGAGGCAGCGGAGATCATGTCAAGCATAAAGCTCTGATCGATCGGGCCCGATAATATGAAAATTTACCTCGACAAAATGTAAAATCTCCAATCGCCCCTTGCCTGAGCCCCACCCGTGTGCTATAATCAGCTTTGCGTGATTAATCCGATGCCGGCTCCGCCGGAGGGCCGACAGTCCGATTAGAGTGAGGTGAAAACCATGAAGGAGAACATCCATCCGAATTACGGCAAGGCGGTGGTCCGCTGCGTTTGCGGCGAGACCTTCGAGACCGGTTCCGTGAAGAAGGAGATGCGCGTTGATATCTGCTCAAAGTGCCATCCCTTCTATACCGGCAAGCAGAAGCTGGTTGACACCGGCGGACGCGTGGATCGCTTCAAGAAGCGCTACGGCATGTAGGCAAACGAGCATCGGCAGGGCTGTGCCTTGTCGATGCTTTTGCCATATGCGCGTAGAACCCACCATAAGAGGATCGGCGGAGCGCGCCGGTTCTTTTTTATTTCAACAGGCAGGTGTGCTATGCCAAACAACGATCGTGAATACATACACGCCACCCCCGTCGCGGAGGGCGTGCGCATACAGGTGGGCAACGCCACGGCCTTTGCCGTCCGCCAGGAGAGCAAGGACGTGGCCCTGCGGCTGCGCCGGGAATACCACCCCGTCCGGGACGCCATGGAGCGTATACCGTTCCTGCGGGGCATACTGCGACTGGTGCTCAGCGTGGCGGACTTCCTGGACGGCGTGTCGGAATCGGCCCAGCTGATGCCTCAGCAGATCGTCAGGGGCACCCGCTTCGAGCAGCGCTTTGCCGAGCTGTTCCGCGTTCGCCCCACGTCGCTGGTGGCCGCGGGCAGCGCGCTGGCGATACTGTTTTTGATCGGCGGGCTGGTGATCGTCGGCCCCTGGGCGCTGGTGAAGTGGGTGCTGCCCCGCTTCGAGCTGCCACGCACCGCCATCAACGCCGTGGCCTGCGCCACACGGGTGCTGTGCATGCTGCTGTGTGCGCTGCTGGTGCCCCGGCTGCGGGTGGTGAACCGCTTCGCCATGTACCGGGGCGCCATCAACAAGGTGTTGAACGCCATCCCCGGCGACGCGGACAGGGATGTCACCCAGGCCGGAGCAGAGCGGGCGTCCCACCTGTCCCGTCGCAGCGACGCCGCCTTCGCGATGACGGTACTGATGCTGTCTGTGATCGCCTTCGCGCTGATCCGCACCTTTACCCTGCCTGTGCAGGTGCTCGTGCGCGCGCTCACCGTGCTGGCCATTGCCGCCGTGCTCAACGAGCCCCTTCGTCTGCTCGAAGCCGCCAGGCCCAGCCCCTTGATCAACGCGCTGCTGGCCCCCCATCTGCTTTTGGAACGCTGCTTTGTGCGCCGCGCCCATCCCCAGATGGTGGAGGTGGCGGTATATGCCTACAACGCGGCGAAGGAAAACGATAAAACGAGGTAACCCATGATCATCTCCGAATGGCTGAAGCATGCCCGCGACCGGCTCACACAGACCAATTGCCCGGACCCGGATATCGACGCCCGGTGGATCGCCGAGGACGTCCTGGGGCTGACCCGGCAGGAGCTGGTCTTTGAAGGCGACCGGGCCATCCCCAGGCGCCAGCTGTACAGGCTGGAATCGATGCTGGATCGCCGCGCGGCGGGGGAGCCGGTGCAGTACATACTTGGCAGCGCCGACTTCATGGGCTTGCGCTTTCGGGTGGACGGCGACGTGCTGATCCCCCGGCAGGATACCGAGACCCTGGTGGAGGCGACGCTGATCGAGCTGCGCCAGCGCCCGGGCTGCCCGACGCTGTTGGACCTGTGCGCGGGCAGCGGCTGCGTGGGCCTGAGCCTGGCCTCCCTGGCCCCCAATGCGCGCATCACGCTGGCGGACATCAGTCCCGAGGCGCTGGAAATCGCCCGCGCCAATCAGAAGGACCTGGGCGTGAAGGTCGATTTCAGGCTGGGCGACCTGTTCAGCGCCGTGGGCCGGGAGCGGTTCGACATCATTGCGTCCAATCCGCCCTACATTCCCACAGGCGAGTTGTCCGGACTTCAGAGGGAGGTGCGCTTCGAGCCGCGCATCGCCCTGGACGGCGGCGCGGACGGCCTTGACTTCTACCGCCGCATCGCCGAAGGCGCTGCCGATCACCTGAACCCCGGCGGCGCGATCTTCCTCGAGGTCGGCATCCGGGAGGCCCAGCCTGTCCTCGAACTGGTCAAGGCCCATCTTCCCTGCGTCCAGGCCGGAGCGGTCAGGGATTTGAACGGCGTGGAGCGGGTCGTATTTGCGAAGATTGAGAATTGATAACCGGATAGCGTCGGCCGGAATTTCATTTTCAATGAAAAACTCTCCATTAAAAGGAGCAATAAGGCATGTCTACACCGTACAACGAACAACAGCGCATCGCGGCCCAGCTGGAAGCCATCCAGGGGCGGTTTGAGGAGCTTTCGATACGCATAACGCTGCCGGAGGTCATCGCGGACACGGCGCTGTTCACGAAACTGATGCGCCAGCACAGCGAGCTTTCCGAGCTGAACGATGTGGCCGTGGCCTACAAAAAGCTGCTGGACGACATCGACGGCGCGAAGGAGATGCTTTCCGACCCGGACATGACCGAGCTGGCCAGGGAGGAGCTGGAGGCGTTGGAGCCGAAGCTGGACGAAGCCACCCGAGCCGCCCGCATCGCCCTGCTGCCCAAGGACCCGGACGATTACAAGAACGCGGTCCTCGAGGTCCGGGCCGGGGCCGGAGGTGACGAGGCCGGGCTGTTCGGGGCGCAGCTGCTGCGCATGTATACCCACTACGCCGACAGCCAGGGCTGGAAGGTGGAGCTGATCGAGGACGGCTCGACCGAGCTGGGCGGCCTGAAGGAGTCCGTTGCGCTGATCTCGGGCAAAAACGTGTTCCAGAAGCTGAAGTTCGAATCCGGCGTTCATCGGGTCCAGCGGGTGCCCGTCACCGAATCCTCCGGCCGCATCCACACATCCACCGCCACGGTGGCCGTGCTGCCCGAGGCCGAGGACGTGGAGGTGGAGATCAATCCGAATGACCTGCGCATCGACACGTACCGGGCCTCCGGCGCGGGCGGCCAGCACGTCAACCGCACCGACTCCGCCGTGCGCATCACCCACATTCCCACCGGCCTGGTGGTGACTTCCCAGGACCAGCGCAGCCAGATCCAGAACCGCGAGAAGGCCATGCGCGTGCTGAAGTCCCGGCTCTACGACCTCCAGCGCGCGCAGCAGGCCGGCGAATACGCCGACAAGCGGCGCACCCAGGTGGGCACCGGCGACCGCAGCGAGCGCATCCGCACCTACAACTTCCCCCAGGGCCGCGTCACCGACCACCGCATCGGCCTGACCCTTTACAAGATCGACGAGATCATGGAGGGCCGACTGGACGAGATCATTGACGCGCTGACCCTGGCCGAGCAGACCGCGCTGCTGAACGAAAACACTTGAGTCAACCGGGATACGTCTCAAATATATCGGGATGTCACGAGTAATACAATGGCAAGGAAGAGATTGGCAATGAAAAAACAGTCATCTTCAAGGACGACCATAGCCGGGTTCGTTAATAGAAATAATCAGAGGAACAACGGAAGAACAGATTTACCGGGCACAGACCATTACCAGTTCTTTTATGAAATGGAATGCCTCAACTGTGGCAAATTATATCACGCAAACGGCTCTGATATATGGCAGCGAAAATGTCCGGATTGTCAAGGTGGAAAAGAATAAGGTGGAAAAAATAATGAAATCCAATATTTCTGTCAGACGCGCCGAACCCCGGGATATTCCCGCTATCCTTTGCCTGCTGGTCCAGGTGAACATGGTGCATCACAACGGCCGGCCCGACCTGTTCAAGGGCCCTACCACCAAGTACACCGCTGATGAGCTGGCGGCCATCCTCGAGGATGACGCCACCCCGGTGTTCGTCGGCGTGGACGAATCGGGCCGGGTGCTGGGCCACGGCTTCTGCGTGCTGCAGCACAGCGGCGGCCAGCTGATGGAGGAGCACGATACCCTCTACATCGATGACATCTGCGTGGATGAATCCGCCCGGGGGCTGGGCGTGGGCCGCGCCCTCTACGGGCACATACTCGCCTATGCCCGTGAAAAGGACTGCTACAATGTCACCCTGAACGTCTGGACCTGCAATCCCGGCGCGATGCGCTTCTATGAAAAGCTGGGCCTGAAGCCGTACAGGGTGGGGATGGAAATGATTCTTTAAAGGAGCCAATCACGTTGCAAACCAGACTTTTGCCCGTTACGCCCGAATCCCTTTCCCGCGCGGGCGAGCTGATCCGCGAGGGTTCCCTCGTGGCCTTTCCCACCGAGACCGTGTACGGCCTGGGGGCGAACGCGCTGGATGCCGCCGCGGTGAAGCGCATATTCGAGGCGAAGGGCCGCCCCGGGGACAACCCCCTGATCGTGCACATCAGCGAAATTGGCCAGCTTTCTCCGCTGATCGCCTGCGACCCGGCGCCGACGGCTCAAAAGCTGATGGCCGCCTGCTGGCCGGGGCCGATGACGCTGATTTTTCCCAAGTCCGACGCCGTGCCCGCCGAGGTCACCGCGGGGCTGAACACCGTGGCGATACGCTATCCCGCCCACCCGGCAGCCCGGGCGCTGATCGATGCCGCGCGGCGGCCCATCGCGGCCCCCAGCGCCAACCGCTCCGGTCGCCCCAGTCCCACCGCCGCCGGACACGTCATGGAGGATATGAACGGTCGCATACCGCTGATATTGGATGGCGGCCCCTGCGCGGTGGGCCTGGAATCCACGGTGATCGACGTCACCGACGCCACCCCCCGCATATTGCGTCCCGGCGGCATCACCCCTGAGCGCATCGAGGCCATCTGCGGCGATGTGGCGGTGGACGACGCCGTGCTGCGTCCGCTGCGTGAGGGCGAACGGCCCCGCAGCCCCGGCATGAAGTACCGCCATTACGCCCCCGCGGGGGCGCTGACCATCGTGCAGGGTGATGAAAGCGCCGTAGTCGGGGCCATTTGCCGCCTCTATGACGATGCCCTCGCCCTGGGCAAGCGTCCCCTCATACTGGCGCTGGAAGCCCATATTCCCGCCTATGGCGAACGGCGCGCGCTGTCTCTGGGCGCGGATGCCGAGGCCATGGCCCGCTCGATGTTCGCGCGCCTGCGGGAGGCCGACGCGCTGGGCGCGGATGCCCTGTTCTCCGAGGCCATCGCCATCGACGGCATGGGCCTCGCGGTGATGAACCGCCTTGAGCGCGCGGCCGGGTTCTGTGTCAAAAAGGTGTAACAATTAACGATTACATAACCACATACCTCCCAGATTATGCTAATATACAAGACGTACATTTCTTTAGGAGGTAATGAATATGTCCAAACATGTATCGAAGTTTCTCGCTGCTCTTCTGGTGCTGATTCTCATCTTTTCCACGGTGGCCTGCTTGGCTGAAACTGTTCGCAGGACCTATTACGAATATGAGAAGAAGGATTCCAAGCGCCATTATGTCTACTATGAGACTTGGCAGTATACCATCGTTGACGGCGTAGCCGTTTCCGGCCATCCCGTTGACGAAGGCGTGTACACCGAGGATCACTCCTTTGATGACGGCAAGTGCACCTATTGCGGCTATAAGAAGTCTACCAAGAAGACTACCGTGACCACCGAGGCCGAGCCTGAGGCTCCGGCGGAGCAGAGTTCCTTCACCACCGCTTCCGGCATCACCCTGATCGCGGGCGCTCCCGCCGCCGAGGCCATGAAGCAGGTGTTTGCCGCGATTCCCGCCAACACCGAGGTTTCCATTGATGGCGTTGACAAAGAAGTGGCCGACGCGCTGATCGCCGCTATCAACGAGGGCGCTGCCCCCGCCGAGTTGCTGGCGATCCTGGCCAAGTTCCCCACCCAGCTGGTCGATGGCACGCCCTGCTACGTCGTGACCATTTCCTACACCGCCGCGGCCGGCAAACCCGTGACCGAGAACTACGCCTTCAGCACTGCCGATGGCGCTCTGGTCAAGGTATTCTGATCGAGACTTTGATACGGCAAAACCCCCGTCCATAGCGGATGGGGGTTTTGCTTTTGCAGGGAGGTAACCGTTATTGTGAACAACCCTCACAGAGGCGCTCCCCGAGCGCCCGCAGGCGTGACGCAAGCGTGGAGGCGGGAAATCGCCCCCTCAATACCGCATTACCCGTAAGGGCGATCTTCTGATCGCCCGTGAGACTGAACAGTTACCAGGATCGCAAGCGCTCAATGGGAACGATATCAGATCGTCATCACGCGGCAGCCGACGGGTGCATCCTTCGTGATATCGACTTCGTTGGGCAACCGCGTCGCCCCTGTGAGGCGGACAAATCCGGCTTCGTCGGTGATGTTGAAGTGGCAATAGCGGTTTTGAAAGTGCATGGCGATGGCGCAGCGGGGACTGAAGGCCTCGATCAGCTCTACCGCTGTGGGGGTGTCGATGGTGAAGGTGCCACCGATGGGAATCAGCATCACGTCCAGATTTGACAGGGCAGCCTTCTGGGCGTCGGTGTCGGGCATGTGTCCCAGGTCGCCCAGGTGGGCGAGGCGCAGCCCGTCGGCCTCGATCAGGTGGATCAGGTTTTCGCCCCGCTTCGCGCCCTTCGCGTCGTCGTGGAAGGCGGGTACGGCGGTGATCCTCGCGCCGCAGACCTCGTGGATGCCGGGGGTGTTCAGTATGACGGGATCGCCGTCGACCGCCTGGAAACAGCTGTGGTCGAAGTGGCCGTGGCTGGACAGGATCGCGTCGGCCCGCACATGCAACGGGGGATAGCCTACGGTGTTGTCGTAGGGGTCGGTGACGATAACGCCGCCGGGCAGCGTCAACTGAAAGCAGGAATGGCCGAGCCATCTGAGTTTCATCGGTTTTGCACCTCCAGTTCGTGGTCGAGCAGCGCGCAGGCGTACAGCCCGCCGCCGCGGGTCGGGTCGTTTGGGTTCATGGCGTTCAGCCGCAGGCAGATCGCCGCCCGCTGGCGCAGCTGCCGGTCAAAGCGGGCCGCGCCGTCGCCGCCATCCAGGCAGCGGATGCCCAGGGCAAACAGCTTCAGGCTCTCGCCGTCGGGACTGTGCCCCCGAAAGCGCAAGAGGCCCTGGCAGAGCGCGTCCGGTGGGTCGGGACAGGCCGCCTCCAGCCGTGCAAGCCAGACTTCGGCGGGCCAGAGCCGCAGCAGGCCGCCGCTGTCGGCGCAGTAGAAGCCGACCTCGAACAGCCACGGGGCCCAGTCCGTCCGGGAACTGAATCGGGGGGCGTCGGTGACGAACAGCGCGTCGTCCCGATCCCGCCGCAGGAAGGCCTTCTCGGGCAGCGCCGCCGCTGCCGCCGTCCGCAGCAGCTGCGCCAGGCTATGCATATCCCCTCAGCGCCTCGGGCAGGGCGTCCGTCAGATCCGACGCGCACATGCCTCGCACACCGACCTTTTCCTGGGCCAGCTCGCCCGCGCGGCCATGGATCTCGCTGGCAAAGGCGGCGCATATCGCCAGGTGAAGGCCGGCCATGGGCGTGCCCGCGGCAGCGTACTGGGCCATCAGGCCGCCGGTCAGCCCGGTCAATACATCGCCACTGCCGCCCTTCGCCATGCCCGCGCAGCCGCTGGCGCTGAGCCAGCTCACGCCGCCCACAGGGATGACGCTGGTCGCTCCCTTCAACAGCGCCTGGCAGCCCAATGCACTGAGCGCCGGCGCGTCGGCCAGCGGGTCGGACAGGGGACGTCCCAACAGCCGCGCCGCCTCGCCGGGATGGGGGGTGATCAGGTGATGGGGGCGCAGCAGGGCCTTCAGGGCGTCGTCCGCGGCGATCAGGTTCAGCCCGTCGGCGTCAAACAGCGCGGGGATCCCGCTTTCCAGCAGCAGCTTCAGCACCTGCGGCGAAGCCCTGCGGGAAAGTCCGCAGCCGCAGGCCACGGCGTGCTTGCCCGCCAGCGCCGGCTTCAGGATCTCCACGGCATCTGGGGCGATGGCGCCGTCCCGTTCCGGCAGCGGTATCGCCATGGCGCAGGGGGCCAGCGTCTGCACGATGGGCACGATGGACGCCGGACAGCCCACCGTGACCAGGCCCGCCCCCGAGCGCAGCGCGGCTTTCGCGCACAGCGCCGCCGCTCCCGCCATGCCCACCGAGCCCGCCACGATCAGCAGATGTCCGTTGTTGCCCTTGTGGGCGTTGCGGGGCTTGTGGGGCAGTCCCGCGGCGACGTCCCTCGCCTCGACGAGCCGGGCCATGTCGTCCGGGAAGAAGGCTTCGGGAATGCCGATGTCCGCCACCTCGATTTTTCCGCAGGCATCCAATCCGTCGGCCAGGCGATGACCGGTCTTTTCAAACTGAAACGTGACGGTCAGATCCGCCGCCACACAGGGCTCGAAGGCCGCGCCGGTAAGGCCGTTCAATCCCGACGGAATGTCCACGGCCACAACCCTCGCCCCGAGACGGCGGTCTGCGTTCATGCGTCGGATCAGCGCGGCAGCGGGCCCCTCCGGCGCGCGGGACAGGCCCGTGCCGTACAGCGCGTCCACCCAGACCTCCGGCACTGGCGCGTCGGCGTCCGGGGAGAGCTCCGGGATGCCCATCGCCAGGGCACGCTCCCGGTTCCTGACGGCGTCCGGCGTCCCGGGCGGGGAAGCAGGGAACAGGACGCACTTTCCGCCGATCTTCGCGTACATCCTGGCGCAGGCGTAGCCGTCGCCGCCGTTGCCGCCGGGGCCGCAGGCGAAGCAGACGGTCCGCTCCGGCCCGAAATGGCGGACAATGGCCTCGTTCAGCGCCCGGGCCGCCCGCTCCATCAGCGAGATGGAGGGCGTGCCCGTTTCGGCGAAATAGCGCCCTTCCATGTCGCGCATCTGCGCGGGTGTGATGAGTGGCTTCATACGATAACTCCTTCCAGGATCGCCGTCGCCGCGGCCATGCCGGCTTCGTGGGTGATGGATACCCAGACGTTGAAGCGTCCGCCGCCCAGCGTCCGGGCGCGCTCCAGGGCGCTGCCGCTCAGCACGCAGCGGGGGCAGCCGGCGGCGTCGGGGGTGATTTCGATGTCTGACAGCCCGATTCCGACCAGGCCGGTGCCCAGAGCCTTCAATACGGCCTCCTTGGCGGCGAACAGCCCCGCGGCGATCTCACCCCGGCGGATGTCGGAGGCGGCGCGTATGCGTTCGGCCTCGGCGGCGGTAAACACCCGATCCACGAAGTGGGGTCGCTCGATGGCTTTTTTCATGCGCCCGATCTCACACAGATCCAGCCCTATGCCCGCGATCATGGCGATTTCCCCCTTTATTTCCTGTATATGTTCAAACCCGGCGGAATTGCGACTTCCCGTTTAATATTATAGCACATATGTGGCGTTTTGGACAGTTATTCTTGTAAATCGTCCGGTGAAAAGGTATACTATAATTGGAGATATTGAGGATGATTCTGATTTGCCGCATCGCGTCAAATCGGAATCATCCATCGACACTCAACGCACCCCCATCACAGAAAAGAGGTCGCGCCATGCAGGTTACGCAACGTTTCGCCCAGCTTTTGACAAAGAACGTGGGCAGGGTCATCGTGGGCAAGGAGGACGCCATAGGGCTGATGATGGTGGCCATACTGTGTCGGGGGCACGTGCTGATCGAGGACGTGCCGGGAGTGGGCAAGACCACGCTGGCCAGCGCGCTGGCGCGTTCGCTGGATTGCTCCTTCAAGCGCATCCAGTTCACTCCGGACATCACCCCCAGCGACATCACCGGCTTCTCCATCGCCAACTTCAAGACCGGCGAGCTGGAATACCGACCGGGCATGATCATGAGCCAGATCGTACTTGCGGACGAGATCAACCGGACCTCGCCCAAGACCCAGTCGTCGCTGCTGGAGGTGATGGAGGAGGGCCAGGTGTCCGTGGACGGCGTGACCTACGCCATGCCCCGGCCCTTCATCGTGCTGGCAACCCAGAATCCGGTGGACTTCGTGGGCACCTATCCGCTGCCCGAGGCCCAGCTGGATCGCTTTTTCATGCGGGTGTCCATCGGCTATCCCACGCCCCAGGAGGAGGCCGAGATCCTGGAGCGCTACACCACCGGCCAGCGCCCGATGGAGGACCTGAAGCCCATCTGCAACAGCGCCGACATCCTTCGCCTGCAGCAGGAGGTGGAGAAGGTCTACGCCGCGAAGGAGCTGCGGGTGTACGTCTCCGCCATCGCCGCCGCCACGCGCAAGAGCGGGGCGCTGCAGCTGGGGGTTTCCACCCGTGGGGCGATCTCCCTGCTGCGGGCGGCCCAGGCCTTCGCGCTGCTGGACGGGCGCGACTTCGTGAAGCCCGACGACGTGCAGCGCATGGCCGAGCCCGTACTGGCCCACCGCCTGGTGCTCTCACCCGAGGCCCGCATGCGCAACATGACCGCGCAAAGGGTTTTGAACAATGTGATGGGCAACGTACAGGTGCCGGTGAAAACGAAATAAGGCCGAGAGGTTTGCATGGAGCTGTTTACTGCGCGAAAAGCGGGCTACGCCCTTCTCATGGCCGCAATGCTGGCCGCGGGGCTGAGCACGGGCACGCGGCTGTACTATCTGATATTTTACGCCCTGCTGGCATTGCTGCTGTTGGCCGCTGTTTCCGCGATGTGGACGCTGGTCACGCTCCGCGTGACGCTGAAGGGCGTCGCGGCCAGGGTGGAGCGGGGCGAGCGCATTCCGGCGGTGTTCACCGTGCGCCACGCCTGTCCGCTGCCGGTGTCGGCCATACAGGTGCATCTGAGCGTGCCCTCGGCCCTGACGCCGAACCAGGTGGTGAACGTCTCCTGCCCGCCCTTCACACGCCATACCTTTCGCCAGGTGATCGAATGCCCCCACCGGGGCGTGTACGAGGTGGGCGTGACGCGGGTATCTGTCGCGGACGCCTTCGGGCTGATCTGCCTGGGGCGTCGACCGGGCACGCGGCTTGTGAAGCTGGAGGTGGCCCCGCGGGCCAGAGCGGCCCTGCCCCTGCGATTGAACGCCTCCGACCAGGGCCCACAGTCGATCCGTCGGGCGGCGGAGGACAACGCCTCGCCCTCGGACGTGCGGGCCTGGCAGGAGGGGGATGAGCTGAAGAAGGTGCACTGGAAGCTGTCCCTGCGCAGGAGGGAATTGCAGGTGCGCACCTATGAAGAGACGACCCGGCCCGACACCCTCGTCATTCCCGATCTGCAGCTGGTTACCGCGCTGCGGGATATGCAGCTGACCCTGGAGGACTGCGTCTGCGAGGCGGCGCTCGGGGCGGCCAGGGCCCAGCTTCGCTCCGGCGACCCGGTGCGCATGCCCCTTGTGGCGGCCCAGCCCCGGGAAATCGCGGGCCAGTTTCCCGCCGACATTCCCGCCTTTGCCGACGCCATGCTGCGGGCTCGGTTCGACTGTCCCTACGGCTATGAGCAGGTGCTGACGCTGATGATGGCCCGCTTCCAGCGCACCGGCGGCGCGGTGCTGGTGACTGCGCGGCTGACCACCCGCATCGCCGATATGGCCCTGCGGATGCAGCAATCCGGCGTGGCCACCCGCCTGGTGTGGGTCTCCGATGACGACCGCGACGAATCCATGGCCCTGATCGAACGGCTGAAGATGGGAGGGGTCAGGGCTGAGCGGCTGGATCCGTGGAGTGATGGAAATGAGGAATAGTACATGCACAGGAACCTGACCAACAGGGCCCGGTTGGACCGCTCGGCGATCGCGGCGGTGCTGGCGCTGCTGTTCGCGGGAAGCGCGACGGCGGTGGCGGCCTCGGCGCTGGGAGTGACGGTGTCGGCGACGACGCTGTACGCGGCGGCGCTGGTCGCCGTGGCGCTCAGCGTGGCGGGCACGCTGACCGGTGGCGCGATCATCGCGTCGCTGGGCTTTGTCGCGGTCACCGGGCTGTACCTGGCCACCCACAGGGCGGGACTTTCAGGGCTGCGGGAGCTGTTTGCCCAGTGGTCGGGACAGGCTGCAGAGTCCGCCCGGGCGGCGGAGGGGGGACGGCTGCTGCTGACATGCGCCAGCTTCACCTTTGGGGTTCTGTTCTTCGTGCTCTTGAGCCACAATGAATTCGTCAGCGTGGCCATCGTGCTGCTGTTGGCGGTGCTGGTGGCCTGCCACGCCATGTCGCAGTCGGCTTCGCTGGGCGCGGCGGCGCCGGGGCTGGTCGCCGCCGCTGCGGCCTTTGCCCTGACCGGCGGCGTGCAGAGGGATTTTTCGGCGCTGCGGGTGCTGCTGCCGGCGGCGCTGGCCCTGGCCCTGGCCATGACGCTGGTGCCGGGGGGCCGGACGACCTGGAGGCCGTTGGAGGACGCCGCCGAGCGCGTTCGGAACATGTTCGAGCAGTACTTCCGATTTACCCATGAGCGCATCGCCTTCTCCATCAATGAGCAGGGCTATGACCACGCCGGCGAGGTGGGGGACGCGGTGGTTTCGATGCTTGGCGGGCCGGCGACCCCCCACACCGATCCGGTGATGTCGGTGCATACCGATGCGGACGTGCTGCTTCGCGGTACGATCCGCACGACCTACACGGGCTATTCCTGGGTGGATACCGTGCCCAAGAGCCGCTTTCTGTACTACGATCTGACCCACCGGGCCACCCGTGAGCGGCTGTTCATCCCCCCGGCGGCGCTGGACGACGCGCTGCTGAAGGTGGATGTATCGGTTGATATGCTGGACGACGGCACGTCTACGCTGTTCGTTTCGGGGATGATGGACGAGTTTCGTATGGACCTGTCCACCGCCGTCTACTACAACACCGCCGGCGAGGTGTTCCTGTCCCGCGAGGTGCAACGGGGCGACAGCTATCGCCTGCGCGCGCTGCTGCCGGAGATGTCGGATGCGCTGCGCAGTGCGGTGATCGACGGCGAGGCGGCCAGGGACGAGCGCTACCAGGACATACTGGAGCGCCACATCCAGCTGCCCGAGGGCATCGACGGCGGGGTGTACGGGCTGACGATGCAGGTGATCGACGGGGCGGAAAACCCTTGGGACCGGGCCGTGGCCATCATGGGCTTCCTGAGGGAAAATATGCGCTATACCCTCCAGCCGGATGCGCCGCCCCGGGACCGGGACTTTGTGTCCCACTTCCTGCTGGACAGCCGGGAGGGCTATTGCAGCTACTATGCCTCGGCCATGGCCGTGATGGGGCGCATCGCCGGTCTGCCCACCCGATATGTGGAGGGCTACCTGGCCCGCCCCGGCGTGGAGGTGCTCACCGGTGAAAACGCCCATGCCTGGGCCGAGGTGTACTTCCGGGGCGTGGGCTGGATTCCCTTCGACGCCACCGGCGGTACCAGCGGCAGCGGCATTGCCGCCCGGCCTCCCGAGGCGGGGGATGCCGGGACGGGGGATACGGCCGGGGGCGGCGGGCTGGGCAGCGGCGGC
>JAZTZK010000328.1:0-3944 GCA_045637485.1 Clostridia bacterium | reverse complement strand
GTTCGTGTATTCCATGCGTCTATGTCAATTCCCCCAGCATCTGCGCCGGGTTGTCGGCGGCCTTGACCTTCTCAAAGGCGCGGGCGATCACGCCGTTCTCGTCGATCAGGTAGGTGGTGCGCACCACGCTCATCGACACCTTGCCGTAGTTCTTCTTTTCCTTCCATACGTCATAGGCCTGGATCACCGTCTTTTCCTCATCGGAGAGCAGTGTGAAGGGCAGGCCATACTTTTCCTCAAAGCGCTTGTGGGAGGCCACGGAATCCTTGCTGACACCCAGGATCACCGCGCCCTTCTCCCGAAACTGGGGCATCAGCTCCTTGAAGCTGCAGGCCTGCTTGGTGCAGCCGGCGGTGTTGTCCTTGGGATAGAAATAGAGTATCACCTTTTGTCCGCGGTATTCTGAAAGGCTGTGAGCTTTGCCGTCCTGGTCCGGCAGGGTGAAATCCGGCGCGACGGTTCCGATTGCGAGCATATTGTGTAACCTCCTGTTTGTCTTATGATCGTTTTCATCTGTAGCGGCGGCCCTCGGACCACTACAGCCATACCTATCATAGCACAGTTTTCATGGCTTGACAATCCGCCTGTGTGTATTTACAATAGTATAGGGTGATGGTGTATGGCATCCGGATTGCGGGCAAAGCTGAATATGATGCGCTCGTCGGCGCCGATCGAGGCGACGCCGCGACGGGGCGGCCTGGTTTGCCACGTCACCCGTGAGCCCCTGGACCCGGCGATATTCAGCCTGTCCTCCACAGGACTGCGCCGCATCGGTTGGTGCGGGCCGCGGTTCGACATCCGCCGCTGCCTGTTCCTGGATACGGAGACCACCGGTCTCTCCGGCGGCGCGGGCACGGTGGCGTTCCTGGTGGGCGTGGGCTATGTCGAAGGCGAGGCGCTGGTGATCGAGCAGCTGATGCTGCGGGAGTACGCAGACGAACCCGCTTTGCTCGAGCGCCTGGGCCGCAGGATGGCGGACTTTGACAGCGTGTGTACCTTCAACGGCCGCAATTTCGACATGCCCTTGCTCGAGACTCGTTTCACCATGAACCGCATGCGGGATCGGTGGTGCGCGCTTGAGAACCTGGACCTGCTCTACCCGTCCCGGCGGGCGTGGAAGCTGCGGCTGGGCAGCTGTCGGCTGTGCAATCTTGAGGCTGAGATCCTGGGCATGCCCCGGGAGGACGACCTGCCCGGCAGCGAGGTGCCCGCGCGCTTCTTCCAGTTCATGAAGACGGGGGAGGACGGACTGCTGGACGACATTCTGCGCCATAATCGCCAGGACATCTCCACGCTGGCAAAGCTACTGGTGCGGCTGTGCGCGGTCAACGATCGACCGGACCTGCTTTCGGATCAGCGGGACCAGTTTTCCATGGGCAAGTCCCTGGAGCGCCTGGGCGAGCTGAGGCCTGCCCGGGAGATGTACAGAGCCTCGGCGAGACCACGCCCTGCGGGCACTTTGGCGGCCCTTTCCGGCGAGCGCATCGCCGGCTCGGCCAACTGGCGTCTGTACGGGCTCTGCCGCAGATCCGGTGACTGGGAAGGGGCGGAGGAAGTGCTCCTGCAGATGCTCCGGCGACGGCAGCTGCCTGGCGCGGTCTGTACGGAGCTGTCCAAGCTGTACGAGCACCGACGCAGAGATTATCCAAAGGCGCTGGATTACGCGCTGAAATCGGCAAGCTATCCGGACGGCGAACCGGCGGACATGCTGGACAAGCGGACGGAGCGCATCCGGCGAAAGATGACAAGGCAAACGGAGGCAGACTGATGGGCATATTTGACGCGGCAAAATCCGCCTATAACGGCAACAGGGCCTACCACCTCCATGTGGACGCCAACAAGCTGGCGGGGGAGGGCAAGGTGGCCCAGGCAAAGGAAAAGTACCAGGCGGCGCTGAAGCTGTACGACGAAGCGGCGCGACAGGGCAATTTGGCCCCGAACATCCTGCAGGCCTATACGCTGCTGCTGATGCGGGAGGACGAGTTTGAGAAGGCGCGTGCGCTGCTGGAGGACTTGAGCAAAAGGAAGGGCCTTTCCGATGGGGAATGGGTCCAGCTGCGCTTGCAGTATTCGATCTACCTGTGGCATGCGGGGCAGCTGGACCGGGCCATCGAGACCATGCAGCGCGCCGCGGCCAAGGGCATGAACGGCAGCATCTATGGCACCCTGGGCATGTACTGGGTGGACAAGGCCAGGCAAACCGGCGCGTTCGGTCCCGCCCTTGATTTCAACCGCGAGGCCATGGACTATGACGACGAGGACGCCTCCACGCTGGACAACATGGGACAGCTGTATGAGGTGATGGCGGAGGCCGAAGGCCCCGGCGGACAGGCGGACGCCTATCGTGCCCAGGCCAAGGAATATTACAAAAAAGCCCTCGAACAGAAGCCCCGACAGATCACCACGATCTACTATCTGGCGCGGATGCTGCACCGGGAGGGCGACGACGCCGGCGCGCGCAGGCTGTTGTCCGTAAGGGATACGCTGTACATCAGCGCCATCTGCCCGGTGACCCGGGAGATGATCGACGCCCTGGCAGCGGAGATCGGATGAGATACTGAATACGGGATTTGTCCTTCCGTTTCAGTGTACTCTATGCATCCAGCGCCTTCCCGTCCAGGGCTGCGCCGACCAGCGCTTCGCCCCGGTATTGCAATGTCAGGTCGAAGAAGTCCTGTCGGGTGTCCAACAGGCGCAGGAAAATCCTGTCACCCTCCCACAGAGTCAGCGCCAGAAGTTGGTCCTTGTCGATCCAGGCCAGCTCTCCCTCGTCACAGTCGGTCAGTTCTCCCTCGAAGCGGTCGGCGGTGAACAGGTGCATGTTCTCATCGGGGTAGATGTCCGAGCGAAAGTGGACGATGCCCCGGTAATGGGGGTCGATGAGCGTGAGCCCCGTCTCCTCCCGACACTCCCGGAGGATGCAGGCCAGGGGCGTCTCGCCCGATTCGATGTGGCCGCCGATGCCGATCCACTTGTCATGGTTCTCGTCGCCAGCCTTCTTGGTGCGGTGCAGCATCAGATATTGGTGCCCGCGCTCGATGTAGCATAGGGTTGTCTGTTTCATGGCGCTCATTTCGCTTTCATTGTAACGGCGTGATGGGTGGTGGGGGAGATAGGCCAATTCAGATTTGGCGCATTGCGGGAAAGCATTTTGCCCCATGCCTGAAACCCGCATAAACCGATAAAGGAGGCGACAGCCGTGCGTTGCAGCTGTCATGCGTGCGGCACCTACATGGTGCAATCCGAAGGGCTGGAGCTGGGCTGCGTGTGCCCGGACTGCGGCTATCGCTGCAAGGCCTGCCTGGGCACCGACAGCGTGGTCGGCAGGGACGCCCTGAAGGGTCTGTTCAACAATGAACTGCTGATGCGGGATATCTTCACCAGCTTCGACGAGCCCGACGCAGGAGCAGAGGTCGACCCCTCTGCAGACAAATGGGGCGAGGCGCAGTGGGAGGATTAGAGTGTGTTTTCATATACACTTCATCAGGCATTTATGACACGCTCTATCGCTTGGTTCTCGAACAAATTGCATCGAATGACGGTTCTGCTGACGCCCGATGGGAATGTCGGCAGAACCGTGCTGATGTCACTTAATCGATTCCGTATTCCTCAAACAGTCGGTTGCGGAAATCCTCGTCGCTGGCGGCCCGCTCTGCGTCAGCGCTCTTCCCCAGGGAAAAGAGCTTTGTCATCAGTCGCGCCAGGCGCGCCATGCCCAGGGCAAAGCCCTGTTCGCGACCCTCGGCCCGACCCTCGGCCCGACCCTCGACCCTTCCCTCTTCCTTGAACAGCTCCATGGTCTTGGCTTCGTCGTATTCCGTCAACAGCATCCGCTTCACCCCCTCGCGATTGGCCTCCAGCCAGGGTTTTATCAGATAGGTTTCGGGCATCTCATGCAGCGCAAGGTCCACCGCCGCTTCCAGCGGCATTTGGCTCCCATAGGC
>JAZTZK010000327.1:0-23877 GCA_045637485.1 Clostridia bacterium | reverse complement strand
CATCGACCGCTTCTACAAGGACCCGACCCTCGTCACCTACGGCGAGGACGTGCGCGACTGGGGCGGCGCGTTCGCGGTGTACCGCGGCCTGACCGAGGCCCTGCCGTACCATCGGCTGTTCAACACTCCCATCAGCGAGTCTGCCATCGTGGGCAGCGCCGTGGGCTATGCCATGGCCGGCGGCCGCGCGCTGTGCGAGCTGATGTACTGCGACTTCCTGGGCTGCGCCGGCGACGAGGTGTTCAACCAGATGGCCAAGTGGCAGGCCATGTCCGCCGACGTCATCAAGATGCCCGTGACCCTGCGCGTGTCCGTGGGCAGCAAGTACGGCGCGCAGCACTCCCAGGACTGGACCAGCCTGACTGCCCACATCCCGGGCCTGAAGATTGCCTTCCCGGCCACCCCCTACGACGCCAAGGGCTTGATGGCCACCGCCCTGGTGGGCACCGATCCGGTGGTGTTCTTCGAGAGCCAGCGTATCTACGACGTGGGCGAGCAGTTCCACGAGGGCGGCGTTCCCGCGGAGTACTATGAGATCCCCTTCGGCAAGGCCGACATCAAGCGCCCCGGCAAGGACGTCACCATACTGACCTTCGGCGCGGTGCTGTATCGCGCGCTGAAGGCCGCCGACGAGCTGAAGGACAGGTACGGCCTGGAGGCCGAGGTCATCGACGCCCGCACGCTGGTGCCCTTCGACTATGAGACCGTGATCGAGTCCGTGAAGAAGACCGGCCGGCTGGTGATCGTCACCGACGCCTGCGAGCGCGGCTCCTTCGCCAGCGAGGTCGCCCGTCAGGTGACCGAGATGGCCTTCGACGAGCTGGACGCCCCGCCGGTGGTGGTCGCGTCCCGCAACTGGATCACCCCCGCCCACGAGCTGGAGGAGGCATTCTTCCCACAGCCCAGCTGGATCATCGACGCCATCAACGCCAAGATCCTGCCCATCCCCGGCTACGAGAACGTCACCGATCAGACCCTCGCCAGGAAGCTTTCCAACGAGAGCAAGGGCGTGTAAGCTTCAATGCGCAACGGGCCATACCGACGTCTGCCGGTACGGCCCGTTGCTTTGTCTGTGCAATCCGCCCGTCTGTTCAGCTTGAACGGACGGGTATATCCGCCCGGAGAATCCGCCCGTCCCAAATCTTAAAAGCCAGTCAACCAAACCGATACGCGAACACCACCGAAATAAAATGCGCATAGTGTAAACTAATAGCGTATATGAGAAAATGAGGAGGTTGCCCGATTGGACGATCTGGTCAATAAACTGCTGTATGCGGGGCTCGGCAAGTCGGAATTTGACGCGCTGAAGCCGGAGGCGCTCAAGGAGACGCGGAAAAGCCTGAAGTGGTATTCGCTGTTTGCCGCGGTGCTCTTTGCGCTGCTGGCCGCCTTCGGTTCGCTCTCTGACATCGCGGCCATCAACAGGTGGTATTATGTGATCATGTCCGTTTTCAACATCGCGGTCTGGTTTTGCGTGGAAAAGCGCGGCGTGAAGATGGGCGGAACGCTGCTGGCCCTGGCCTATGCCTCCATCACCGTGCTCTATTCGGTTTCCATCGGCCTGTCGCTGCTGCATCCGGACCTGCCTGCGGTGATGATCATCGCAGTCATGCTGCTGACGCCGTTTCTCTTTACCGACAGCCCGATCTACGTCATACTGCTGAATATCGGGGCCACGGCCGCGCTTTGCGCCCTCTCCTGGGGCCACAAGCCCCGCATCATCGCGGTGGACGACTGCTGGAACGCCGTCTCCTTTTGCGTGGTGTCGATCGCGGCGGCGCTGATGCAGCGCCAGCTGCGCTTCCGCACCCTGGCGAAGGACAGGCACATTCGCTATCTCAGCCAGACGGATCTGATGACCGGCGCCCGGAATCGAAACATGTACGAGCGCGTCCTGGACAGCTATCCCAAGAAGTGCGAGCGGTTGCTCACCTGCGTCTTCGTGGACGTCAACGGGCTGCATGCGCTGAACGACGCGGAGGGCCACAAGGCCGGAGACGTCATGCTCCAGACCGTGGCCAAGGCGCTGCTGGAGCGCTTTGGCAGCGAGCACGTCTATCGCATCGGCGGGGATGAGTTCATCGCCTTTGCACCGGATGTGGAGGAGGAGACGGTGAAGCAGGATATGCGCCGCATCGCCGACCTCCTCACGGTCAGGGGCTACGACATCTCCGTGGGCACCGCCTGCGGCAAGGTAGGCGAGATGGACCTGCGGCAGATGCTCCTACAGGCGGAGCAGGAGATGTACCAGCAAAAGCAAGCCTACTACCAGCAGCCCGGGCGCGAGCGCAGGCGGCGGTAGCGCGGTTTTGCGTCACATATATTTTCGCATCGTTTGCAGCGCGGCCTTCTCCAGCCGCGACACCTGGGCCTGGGAGATGCCGATCTCCTGGGCCACTTCCATCTGTGTGCGGCCCTGGAAGTAGCGCTGGCGGATGATGGTGCGGTCCCGGTCGGGCAGGCGGTCCATGGCCTGGTCGATGGACAGGCTGCGGACCCAGTCGTCCTCGCTGACCCGCTGGTCCTGTACCTGGTCCATGACGTAGATGGCGTCCCCGCCGGACTGGTAGACCGGGTCGAACAGCGAAACCGGCTCCTGTATGGCCTCCAGCGCCAGCACCACGTCGGCCTCCGGCACATCCATGTACCGGGCGATGTCCGAGGTGGTGGGCTCCCTTCCGGCGTCGCCTGAGAGGGTGTCCCTGGCCTTCAGGGCCCGGTAGGCGGTGTCCCGCATGGAGCGGGAGACGCGGATCGGGTTGTTGTCCCGCAGATAGCGCCTTATCTCGCCGATGATCATCGGCACGCAGTAGGTGCTCAGCCGCACATCCAGGCTCAGGTCGAAGTTGTCCAGCCCCTTCATCAGCCCGATGCAGCCCACCTGGAACAGGTCGTCCATGTTTTCGCACCGGCTGTGGAAGCGCTGGATCACGCTCAGCACCAGCCGCAGGTTGCCCTGGATCAGCTCGCGCCGCGCCCCGTCGTCGCCGGCCTGGGCCCTTTCGAGCAGCGCGCGCATGCGCTCGTGGGAAAGCGTGGGCAGCGTCGATGTGTCCACGCCGCAGATCTCTACCTTGTTGCCAGCCATAAAACAACCTCCACAGGGCAGTATTGCCACTGTGGAGGCATGCTATACGCAGGCGGTCATTTGTGGTACAGCTTGTTCGTCTGGTACGCGGGCTCGCAGGTCAGGTTCAGGCCCAGCCGACTGAGCATGCCCTCGTCTGCCTGAGAGAGTATGACGGTGGAATGGGCCTCGCAGCCGGAGAGCTTCGATAGCTGCTCCATGGCCAGTTCGGCGTTGTCGTCGGTGACGGCGCAGATGGTCAGCGCGATCAGTATCTCGTCGATGTGCATCAGCGGGTTGCGGTTGCCCATGTGAGCCACCTTCAGGTGCTGGATCGGCTCGATCACGTTGGGGGAGATCAGCTTGATCTCGTCGGGAATACCGGCCAGCTCCTTCAGCGCGTTCAGCAGCGCGGCGGAGGCGGCGCCCAGCAGGGTAGTGGTCTTGCCGGTGATGATCCGGCCGTCGTTCAGCTCGATGGCCACGGCGGGCTCGCCGGTCTTCTCGGCCAGGTCCAGCGCGGGCTGCACGGTGCTGCGACGGCTGGAATCCAGGTCCAGCTGGCGCATGAGCAGCTCGATCTTCTGTACCTCCTGGCCGGTGGCGCGGCCCTGCTTGACGGCGCAGGCGCTCTTGTAGTAGCGGCGTATGATCTCCTGGCAGGAGGCCTCGCGGCACACCCCGTCGTCGATGATGGACTTGCCCGCCATGTTCACGCCCATGTCCGTGGGGCTCTTGTAGGGGCACTCGCCGTAGATCCTTTCGAATATGGCCCGCAGCACCGGGAAGATTTCAATGTCCCGGTTGTAGTTGACCGTCGTCTCCCCGTAGGCCTCCAGGTGGAAGGGGTCGATCATGTTCACGTCGTTCAGGTCGGCGGTGGCGGCCTCGTAGGCCAGGTTCACCGGGTGCTTCAGCGGCAGGTTCCAGATGGGAAAGGTTTCGAACTTGGCGTAGCCCGCCTGTATGCCCCGCTTGTGCTCGTGGTAGAGCTGGGACAGGCAGGTGGCCATCTTGCCGCTGCCGGGGCCGGGGGCCGTGACCACCACCAGCGAACGGCTGGTGTGGATGTATTCGTTTTTGCCGTAGCCCTCCTCGCTGACGATGCCGGCCACGTTGGAGGGGTAATCGGGGATGCGGTACAGCCGGTAGACCTTCAGCCCCATACCCTCCAGGCGGCGCTGGAACACGTCCGCGGCGGACTGCCCCATGTACTGGGTGATGGCGATGCTGCCCACGAACAGGCCGAATTCCCGGAACACGTCCACCAGGCGGATCACGTCGGAGTCGTAGGTGATGCCCAGGTCGCCCCGCAGCTTGCTCTTTTCGATGTCGTTGGCGTTGATGGCGATCACGATCTCCGCCTGGTCCTTCAGCTCCAGCAGCATGCGGATCTTGTTGTCGGGGGCAAAGCCTGGCAGCACGCGGGAGGCATGGTAGTCGTCAAAAAGCTTGCCGCCGAATTCCAGGTAGAGCTTGCCGCCGAAGTATTCGATGCGCTCGCGGATCCGCGCGGATTGGAGACGGATGTACTTCTGACTGTCGAAACCGATTCTGTTCATGGGCCATCCTCCCTTTTCATCCGTAGTAGGGCTGCCTGAAAAATTATACAAATCAATTATACCAAATCGCGACGGCGGGAATCATTACATAAGGATTAAAAAATCAGAAGTTCAGGTCCCGCGCCCCGCGGGCCCGCGGCGCGGCGCGCTTCACCTCGCCCGGGGTGGCATACACCGCGTGACGCCGTCGTACTCAGCGAAGCGAGGGCGCCATGAACAAAAAAGATGACGCGGAACTGCCTTGCTCAAGGGCCGTTCCGCGCCAAGGGGGGAAGAAGAAGGTTGGGTGTCCTTTTCTATCGACATTTCCTGTCGACATGATTATTATACAGGCAATTCATGGCCAATCAATGAATGGAATGTTAATTGTGTGTGGCAATAACCATAAAATCCTATGGCTTTAGAGGTCAATTCATCATTGCGGCGATTTCGGCGTCGCTCAGCGTGGGTTGGAGGGCCCGGTTGACGGCGGAGGCGATGATGCCCGAGGCGTCCTGTATGATGGCGTCGATCTCTCGGGGCGTGACGATCATCTCGCCGATCTCGGCGCCCAGCAGGGTCTGCTCCATGTCCCGGAGCGCGGCTTCGTGATCCGCCTCGTCGCCCTGGCGGTCGGCCAGCCAGGCGAAGGCGTCCCGGGCCAGCGTGGCGGCGTACACCACCGTGGGCATGCCCACCGAGATCACGGGCACGCCGACGCTCTCGCGGGTCAGGGGCCTGCGGTGATTGCCCACGCCTGCGCCGGGCTGTATGCCGGTGTCGGTCAGCTGTATGGCGCAGCCGATGCGGTGGGAATCCCGGGCGGCGAGGCTGTCCACACAGAGTATCGCCCTGGGCTTGACGGCCTTCACCAGCGCTTCCACCAGCTCCATGCTCTCGATGCCCGTGATGCCCAGCACGCCGGGGGCGACGGCGCAGACGCTGTGCATGCCGGATTGGGCCCAGGGCGCGCCGAGCATGTGCCGGGTCACCAGAGTGCGGTCGACGACGCCGGGGCCGAGGGCGTCCGGGGTGATGCTGCGGTTGCCCAGGCCCACCACCAGCACCGGGGCACTGTCGTTGCCGCCCGGCAGCATGCGGCCGATCTCCTCCGCCAGCAGCGAGGCCATCGCGAGTCTTGCGTCCGGGTCCCGCTCCAGCAGCAGGGGGGATTCCAGGGTCAGGTAGGCGCCCTTCGGCTTGTCCAGCAGCTGGGCCGCCTCGTTGTCGGTGACCAGCACCTCTGTGATCTCGATGCCGCCGGACTCCCAATGGCTCACTTGGGCGCCGGAAATCGCGCCGCCGTCGACATTTTCAAGGCATTCCATGGCCAGGTCCGTTCGTGTAATGGGCATAAAACAACCCCCGTTTCACTGAATTTTGCATTAGTTTACCCAAGTTTATCATCAAAATGTATCGGGCATCTTGAAATTCAGGGCGGATCGTGGTACAATCACATTTGTGAATTTGCGTAGGGAGGTGAATAATTTGCCGAATATCAAGTCTGCCATCAAGCGCGTGAAGGTGACCGAAAAGAAGAACCTGCGCAACCGGATGATCAAGTCCGCCATGAAGACTCAGATCAAGAAGTTCGAAACCGCCGTTTCCGCGAACGAGGCCGATGCCAAGCTGCTCAGCGCGACTCAGGGGGCGGTTGACAAGGCTGCCGCAAAGGGCGTTATCCATAAGAACGCGGCGAACCGCAAAAAGGCTCGCATGGCGAAGCGCCTTGCCAAGGCCCAGGCGTAAGGTCACTTATAATTATCGTCTTGCCGTGGCCCGACGGGTCGTGGCAAAGGGCGCGACGCCGAATGAAGCGCCGTGCCGACCGCGCAAAAGCAAATGAAAAGGGGACGTTGTGAACAGCGTTCCCTTTTTCGATGCATTCCGGGAGGGCGGGGCCTTCGTTTACAATCTATCTGATATTGCGCCCCGTAAAATTTGCAAAAACCGCTTGCAGTTTACATATAATTCCTTCAAAATGGTTTATGAGCCCGCATGATGGGCATGATAGCATTGACGCAAACCGACGGAGCGATCATATAGATGTCTGAAAGAGCAATCAAGCCCAGCGCGGCGCAGAAAAAGCCCGCGAAGTCAAAGGAGAAATCCGCGGAAACCGGGAAGGCGTCCGGGAAGCGGGCCGCGGGCAGGACCGGGGCAGGCAGGGCCGGCGTCCAATCCGTCAAGGGAAGCGCCGGATCCGCAAGGTCCGAAGCGGGCGCGGGTGCGCCGAATGCCGAAGCAAAGGCAAAGGGAAACGGCAAGGCCACCGCAACGAAGCCAAAGTCCGGCGGGAAGGCCGCCGCCGCAACAAAGGCGAAGTCCGGCGGCAAGGCCGTTGCCGCAACAAAGGCGAAGTCCGGCGGCAAGGCCGCCGCCGCAACAAAGGCGAAATCCGGCGGCAAGGCCGCTGCCGGAACGAAGGCGAAGTCCGGGGCGAACGGGGCGCGTTCTGGGGGTTCGACCGGTGGGAAGCAGGCCCGGAGCAGGCGCAAGGCGTCAACGGTGGCGACGGCGGGCCGCGGGACGGGCAAGTCCGCGCGGCGCGGGACGACGGCGGCGAAGGCCAGGTCGAATCCGGTGGGGACGGTCGCAAATCGCAGGAGCGCACAGGCGGCAAGCCGCAAGAGCAGGGACGACCTGTTCCTTGAGCGCGGCGCGACGCCCGGAAAATCGGACGGCACGCCGCCCGGACGCCATACGGCGCTGTTCGGCGCGCTGAACGCCTGCCTGGTCATCGCCATCGCCATGCTGGCGGCATTGGGCCTGAGGATACACGGCCAGTACGGGGAATTCCTGGCGATGCGCGACGTGGTGGACAAGCAGACCTTTTACGAGGGCACCACCGTGGAGGGCGTGGACGTGTCGAAGATGACGCTGTCCAACGCGCTGGACTACTGGCGGGACCGGGTGGAGGCCCGGAACGCGGGCTGTACCGTGCGCCTGGACGACGGCACGTCCATCACTGCGGGGGAGCTGGGCTATACCAGCGATTACGCCTCGGTGCTGACCACGGCCTGGAGCCACGGGCGCAGCGGCACGCTGGAGGAGCGCTATGCCATGGCCTCCAGCCGCATGCAGAACCCGACGGCCTACGCCATCCACCGTACCCGCTACAGCGACGCGCTGGTGAATCAGTTCGTGCAGATGCAGGCGCTGAAGATCGACCGGGAGCCCGTCGACGCCTCCGTGGCGGATTTCAACGTCGAAACCTTTGAATTCACCTTCAACCCCTCCAGCACGGGCCGGCAGCTGGACGCCGACGCCCTGAGGCGGGATGTGATATCGACGCTGGAGGCCGGCGGGGGCGACGTGACCCTGTCGATTGAGGAGCAGCCCCCTGAGATCACCACCGAGCAGATCGGCCAGATGTACGGCCTGATCGACTACGCCATCACCAACGCCAACTCCTCCAGCAAGGCGCGGCTGAACAACATCACGCTGGCGATGTCCATGATCAACGGCACGAAGCTGGCCCCGGGGGAGACCTTCTCCTTCAACGGGACGGTGGGCCAGCGCACGTCGGGCCGGGGCTTCAGGATGGCCACCGCCTATTCCGGCGGCGAGGTGACCGAGCAGGTGGGCGGCGGCATCTGCCAGGTGTCCACCACGCTGTTCAACGCGGCGGTGAAGGCCGACATGCATATCGACGAGCGCCACAACCACTCGCTGACCGTGCACTATGTGGACAAGGGCAAGGACGCCACCGTGGACTGGGGCAACCAGGACCTGAAGTTCACCAACACCTCCCCCGACGACGTCTACATCTGCTGCTACCTGACCGACGACAAGCGGGTCCGCTTCGGCATATTCGGTCGGCTGCTGCCGGGCGGGGAAAAAATCACGCTGGATGCCGTGACCGTCAAGGTGAACAAGTTCGAGACGGAGTACCGGCCCGACCCGTCGCTGCCCCACGGGAAGCTTGCGGTTTCCCAGGCCGGTCGGGACGGCTACAAGGCCGAAGCCTACAAGGTGCGCTGGGACGCCGCGGGCAACGAGCTGAGCCGGGAGCTGCTGTGCACCAGCATCTACAAGACGAAGAACGAGATCGTGCTCTATGGGGCGTGATTTGCATTTGTCCCGGGGACGTGCTATAATGGAAAGAGAAGCGTTGTATGCGGAGGTGAGCGGGTGGCCAAAATCTATACGCGCCAGGAGGTCAAGCGGCGCAGGATCAACTTCAAGATATTTGCGGGAATCTATGATTTCGTCGGCGCGGTGGCCGGGATCGTCGTGATCGTCGCCTGCGCCATCCTGCTGTCGGCGCTGATCAACTGGATCGTGCGGGATGGGAAGGAGTCCTTTGCCTCGCTCTGGAAGATCTTCCAGGACGCGATCATCATACCGAAGTAGCGCGACGCCCCGCGGGGAAGGCTGCCCTTGCCCGCGGGGCGCTTGCCGTTTGGCTGTGTTTATCTCATTAAATACCGAAGATTGGGCCGAAAGGGGCTGAGGACCGTGCGCATCTCATGGGCGGAGCTCTACGAGCAGATTGCAGCCTGCCGGAAGTGCAGGCTCTGCCAGACGCGCAACAACGTGGTGCCCGGCGAGGGCAATCCCCATGCGAGGCTGATGTTCATCGGCGAGGGCCCGGGCCAGGACGAGGACCGGCAGGGCCGCCCGTTCGTGGGACGTTCGGGCGAGCTGCTGACGCGGATGATCCACGCCATCGGGCTGGAGCGCTCCGAGGTTTACATCTGCAACATCGTGAAGTGCCGTCCGCCCCAGAACCGCAACCCCGAACCCGACGAGGCTGCGGCCTGCCTGGGCTACCTGCGGGCCCAGGTGGCGCTGGTGCGGCCCAGGGTGGTGGTGCTGCTGGGCAAGGTAGCCTGCCAGTACACGATCAGGGACCAGGTGTTCATCACCCGGGACCACGGGCGCTGGTATGAGCAAAAGGGCGTCTGGTTCATGCCCACCTTCCACCCGTCCTACCTGCTGCGGGATCCGGGTAAAAAGCGGGAAGCCTGGGAAGACTTTCAAAAGGTGCGCGACAAGCTGAACGCGTTGGACGAAGGGGCCGGGGAGGGCGATTGAGCATGGAACGGTTTCAAAGGGAGGCAACGGCGTTCTTCAGGAGCCTCTACGAGGAGGAGCGCAAGGTGCTGGTGTTCGGCGAGGGCCGCCCGGGCGCGCCGGTGATGATGATCGGCGAGGCGCCCGGCGAGCAGGAATCGCTGCAGGGCAGGCCCTTTGTGGGCAAGGCGGGGAAGAACCTGGACGCCTTCCTGGCGCAGGCGGGTATGGACCGGGCTTCGCTGTACGTGACCAACGTGGTCAAGTTCCGGCCCACCCGCCGTTCGGAGGCGGGGCGTGTCGTCAACCGTCCGCCCACCCAGGAGGAGATCAAGCTGTTTTTGCCCTGGCTGCTTCGGGAGATCGAGCTGGTGGACCCGAGGTATATCATCACGCTGGGCAACGTGCCCCTGAAGGCGCTCACCGGGCGGGGAAGCGTCATCGGCGACATGCACGGCCGGTTCATCGACTGGCAGGGGCGGAAGCTGTTTGCGATGTATCACCCCGCGTCGGTGATCTACAATCCCGGGCTGAAGGCGGTTTACAGCAACGATATCGTCGCATTTGCGTGTCAATACCGGGAAGAAACTGAAAAAGAACGCGGAATGTGAAAAAGGGGCTTGTGCTATTTCCTTTTTTGTGTATAATATCTCATGTGATAGAGGTTTCAGCGCAAAAGAGGACCTGTATCCCGTTACCGATCGCAGCTGATTTGCAGTTATTTGGGGAGGAATGAAGATGGGTCTGGTAAAATGCCCACGCTGTGAGTTGAATTACATGAACGACACGGATACGATGTGCTCCGTGTGCCGCAGAGAGGTGCGGGGAGAGAGCGAGCAGTTCGAGATGATCGAGCTGTGCTCCGAGTGCGGGGAGAACCCCGTGGTGCCCGGTCAGGAGCTGTGCGCCTACTGCCTGAAGGAGCAGGCCCGCCGCAACGAGATCGATACCGACGACGATGTCCAGCATGAGCCGGCCAGCATCGAGATCGATTCCGTCGCCACGATGGATGAGATCGAGCTGGACATCGGCAGCGACCTTGACGGCGAGGACTTCGGCGAGGAAGCCGATTTCGGCGGCGAGGACGACGAGGACGACGAGGACGAGGATGATCCGCTGAACGACATAAACGGGGAAGAATAGCCTTGGCGGTCTATGCGATTGCCGACCTGCATCTGCCCGCCCGCCAGAAGCCGATGGACGTCTTCGGCGAGCACTGGAGGGATCACTTCCAGAGGATCAGCGAGGACTGGCTGGCGCGGGTCGCGCCCGATGACCTGGTGCTGCTGCCGGGGGACATCTCCTGGGCCATGCGGCTCGAGGAGGCGGTGGAGGATCTGAACAGCATCGCCGCGCTGCCGGGGACAAAGCTGCTGCTGCGGGGCAACCACGACTATTGGTGGGGCTCCATCGGAAGGCTGCGCCGCGCCCTGGGGGAGGGCATGCTCGCCCTGCAGAACGACAGCGCCCTCATCGGCGGACGGCTGTACGCCGGTTCCCGGGGTTGGACGCTGCCCGGCCCGGAATGCACCGATGACGACCGGCGCATCTATGCCCGCGAGCGGCTGCGCCTGGAGATGTCGCTGCAGAGCGCCCGACGCAGGGACGGGCAGGCGCCGATCACGGTGATGATGCACTTTCCGCCCCTCACCGATGACGAACCGGGCTTTTCCGACATCCTGGAGCAATACGGCGTGTCGGACTGCGTCTACGGGCACCTGCACGGCGCCGCGATCTACGGGGCGGTACGCGGCTTGCGGGGCAGCGTCCGCTATCACCAGGTATCCTGCGACGGGTTGGGGTTCAGACTGTATCAGCTCTACCCGTGATGTGGTTCAATGTATATAAATCGCAGAAAGGTTGACAGATGAAGAGACTTCTGTTTATACTCAATCCCCAGGCGGGCCAGCGCAGGGCAAACCGCTTTATGCCGGACATGATCCGGCTTTTTATCGAGGCGGGATATATGGTTGAGCCTTATGTCACCGGTGCGGCGGGCGAGGCGACCGAGGTGATCGCGCGGTGCCCCCGCAAATACGACCTGGTGGTCTGCGCGGGCGGCGACGGCACGCTGAACGAGACCGTATCCGGCATGATGGCCGCCGGGCTGAACTGCCCCGTGGGCTATGTTCCCTGCGGAACCACCAACGACTACGCCTCCAGCATCGGGCTTTCCCCGGATGTGATGCAGGCGACCCGCGACATCCTGAAGGGGCGGGCCCAGACCGTGGACGTGGGCATATTCAACGGGCGCAGCTTCGTCTACACCGCCACCTGCGGCGCCTTCGCGAAGGCCTCCTACACCACGCCCCAGATGGCCAAGAACGTGCTTGGACACGCGGCCTATGTGTTCGAAGGCATGCGCGACCTGACGGCCATCAAGCCGGTTCACATGAGGGTGCGGGCCGATGAGCTGGCGCTGAATGACGACTTCGTCTTCTGCTCCGTCACCAATTCCACCTCCGTGGGCGGCATATTGCAGCTGGACACCCAGCTGGTGGCGCTGAACGACGGCAGGTTTGAGGTCACGATGGTGCGCAATCCGGTGAACCCGGCCCAGCTGAGCAGCATCATCGTCGGCCTGACCACCCAGAGCGTGCCCAACGACATGATCCACTTCTTCTCCGCCAAGCGGATCAGCATCGAATGCGATACGCCGGTGGAGTGGACGCTGGACGGTGAGCGCGAGCCCGAAACAAGGACCGTCACCCTGGAAAACCGGCACAGCGCCTTCAGGATCATGGTTCCCAGGCATGTGAATTCCGCGCCTTTCCAGTGGCAGAAGGAAGAGGCAGAGGTGTGAAGGTCAACTATCAGATTGAAATGGAGCGCGAGCTTGAGCGGATCGAGGCGTCCGGGCGCAGGCCGCGCCTTTTGCTGCAAGCCTGCTGCGCGCCGTGCGGCAGCTATGTGCTGGAGGCGCTGAACCGCTGGTTTGACATCGACGTCTATTACTACAATCCCAACATCGCCCCCCGGGAGGAATTTGACCGCCGCGTCGCGGAGCTTCAGCGACTGGCGGCGCAGCTGCCCCACGAAAATGCCCTGCGGGTGATCGTGGGCGATTACGACAACGCGGCCTTCATGGCGCTGTGCCGCGGCCACGAGGACGACCCCGAGGGCGGCGCGCGCTGCGCCCTGTGCTTTCGCATGCGCCTCGAGGCCGCCGCGAAGATGGCGGCACGGCTCGGCAGCGATTACTTCACCACGACGCTGACCATCAGCCCCCTGAAGGACGCCCGGCTGCTCAACACCATCGGGGCCGAGCAGGGCCGCAGGGAGGGGGTCGACTGGCTGTATTCCGATTTCAAGAAGAAGAACGGCTACAAGCGCTCCTGCGAGCTGTCAAGGGAGTACGGCCTCTACCGCCAGGATTACTGCGGCTGCGTGTTCTCGAAAAGGGAGAGGGACGCGAGGTTGGGGGTTAGGTTTAAGGGGTTAGGGATGGTGCCCTAAAGGGATAGCTTCGCGTCGCAAATCCTGACGGATTTGTTCGATTGTATGGGAACGACAGGGGTTCCTATGCTTCGCAAGCCTTTGAATATAAGGAAAGCAGCAAGGATTTCATCCTCCCTAACCCCTTGAACGTCATATCGGACAATAATTGTCACCCCATTTACAAATCGAAGTTGACAACAAGACCTCCCCGTGCTATGGTATAGCCACTGCGCAGGGAGGTTTTACTTATGTCTACGATCGACGATGTGTTGGCCGTGCTGACGCAGGCGGACGCGCCTGTTTCGGGCGAGCGGCTGGCGCGGAGGCTGGGCGTCAGCCGCAATTCCGTATGGAAGGCCATCGAACAGCTGCGCCGGGAGGGGTATGCCATCGAGGCGGCCACCAACCGGGGCTACAGGCTCATCGAAGCGCCGGACCGCGTCAGCATCTCCAGGATCAGGCCCTGGCTCCGCCCCGGCGAGATCGGCGGGCGAATGGAGCTGCACCGGACGCTGGATTCCACGAATACCCGGGCCAAGGCCATCGCCGCCACCGGCGCGCCGCACGGCTATCTGGTGATCGCCGAATCCCAGACCGGGGGCAAGGGCCGCATGGGCCGTTCCTTCTTCTCGCCGGAGCACTCCGGCGTGTACATCACCTATGTCCTTCGGCCAAGCCTGTTGGCGGAGAAGGCGGTGATGATCACCTCGATGGCCGCCGTGGCCGTCGCGAGGGCCATCGAGGCGGTGGCCGACGTGAAGGTGGGCATCAAGTGGGTCAACGACCTGTACATCAACGCCCGAAAGGTGTGCGGCATACTGTGCGAGGCCAGCATGAACTTTGAAAGCGGCCAGCTGGAGTATGTGGTGCTGGGCATCGGGGTCAACGTGGCCGCGATGCGATTTCCGGAGGAGCTGGCCGACATCGCCACCTCCATCGAAAACGAATGGGGCCGGCCCGTGTCCCGGTGCCGGTTGATCGCGGAGATCTCCAACCAGCTGAATGCCTTCTATGGCCAGCTGGAGAGCCGTGCGTTCATGGCCGAGAATCGGCAGCGGTCCATCGTGATCGGCCGGGACGTGCAGGTGATTCGCGGCGGAGCGTCGTTCCCGGCCAGGGCGCTGGACATCGACGATCAGGGACGCCTGGTGATTCAAACCGTGGAGGGTGTCTCCCGGGTGAACTCCGGCGAGGTCAGCCTGAAGCTCTGATTATATTGAAGGAATTAATACGCATGAACATGAAGACAAGGGATATGACCGTCGTCGCGGTGATGGCGGCGCTGATTTGCGTGGCGGGGCCGCTGAGCGTCTCCATCGGGCCGATACCCCTCTCCCTGGCCAGCTTCGCCGTCTACATTGCGGGGGCCGTGCTGGGGGCGAAGAAGGGCGCGCTGGCCGTGGGACTCTACCTGCTGTTGGGCCTGGTGGGCCTGCCGGTGTTCTCCGGCTTCTCCGGTGGCTTCCAGAAGCTGATCGGCGTCACCGGCGGCTACCTGGCGGGCTACCTGCCCTGCGCCCTCATCACCGGCCTGGCCGTGAAGCCGGACAGCCCGGAGGACGGCCCCCGGTGGCGTTTGCCGGCATTCATGGCGCTGGGCACGTCGGCGCTGTACCTGATCGGTACGGCCTGGTTCATGCTCCAGACCGGGAATACCCTGGCCGCCTCGATGGGCCTGTGCGTGATTCCCTTCCTGCCCGGCGACGCCGTCAAGATCGTGGCCGCCAGCCTGCTGTCGCGCCCTGTGCGCAGGGCGCTGTACAGGGGATGATACCTGAAAAAAAACCGGCATGTCGGCAGTACCGATATGCCGGTTTTTTCACGGACTGACGCTGACGCTGCAGCGGTCCTCGTATCCCCCGGCGCAGGCGGCTGTGACGGCGCATTTCCCGGGGGCTATGGCCGTGACCAGGCCGTTTTCGTCCACGGTGGCGACGGATTCGTCGCTGCTGCGCCATGCGACGGTCGTATCATCGGCGTAGGCGGGGATCACGTCGGCCCGAAGCCGGAGGGATTCGCCGGGGGCGAGGCTGGCGTCGAGGGGCGAGAGCTCCACGTTGACCGCGTCCTGGGGGACCAGGGAGACCATGTCCACGTCGTAGTCCATGGGCCGGGGCGCGCCGTCCGGGTCGGCCAGGCCGTCGATGCGCACATGCCAATGCTGGTTTTGGAGGTAGTCGGTGAATCCTGTGCCGGAAAAGTCCGGGCGGAAGATCAGGCAGGGACCTGCGCCGTAGCCCTCCAGGTTCAGGGCGCAGAAGCCGTCGCCCACGCCGACGGCGGGACGGAACCGGAAGGACAGGCCGGTGGTGGATTCGCTGAGCGTGACGGTGGGATCGAGGGCGTACAGGCTGTAGGCGGCGGGGTTCAGCACCACTGACCAGGCCAGGTGGTCGTGGATCAGCTCGGCGGGGAAGCACCCCGCGGCGGGCCAGCGCACGCTGTCCCACCGGGCGTCGGTATGGCCCAGGTCGTGGGCGTACATCAGCACGTAGCTCATGCCCGACTTCGCGTTGGCCAGCCCGAAGCCCGTGGCGGCCATCATCGGGTTCAGCGCCCAACGGCGGTGGCCCAGGGCGCTCAGGTTTTCCTCGCCGTCGTCCCGCAGGAAGTATTCAACGCCCTCTCTCAGTATCGTCGGGCGCATCCAGTTGAAGCGGGCGATGCAGCCCGAGGCGGTGGCGATGTGGGCGGAGTCATAGAAATCGTCGTCCATGTCGGGGGGCTTTGGGGCGTTGTGGTCGACGTAGTCCAGCGCGGCCAGCAGCGTCGCGCCGTGCTGGCACTGGTAGTCGTAGATGGCGCTCTGCGCCACCGGCTCCAGCTCCGCCAGCCACCGGGCGAAGTTCAGGAAATCCAGCGCCTTCGAACGGGCGGCGTCGGTCAGCGCCCCGGCCTCATAGGGGGCGGCGACCGATGGGCGTTCGGCGTAGGGGGATTCCGTGGGACGCTCCTGAAAGGCGCTGTATGCCGCGCGAATCTCGTCCCTGGTGCGGGCATATGCGGGAAGGCAGAGCGCCAGCAGCAGGGCGAGGGTGAGGGAGAGTGCTTTCATGGGGATGGTTTCCTGCCTGTTTTGGTTGTTCGGTCGGACAAATCAGGATTTGCCGCAGGTAAACGCCAGGGGCGGCGTCGGACGCCGCCCCTGCAACCTTATTACTGCTCCTTCGCTTCCCCGTCCGCGTCCTTCTTCAGGTTCACGGCAGGGACGGGCGCCTCCTCGTCCAGGGCCTTGGCCCAGGGCGCGTCCTCGGGTTCGGGCCTGGAGACGAATTCGGTCTCCACGGCCTGCGCCGCTGGCTTGCCCTCCATGAAGGCGATGAACTCGCTTCGGTCGATCTTTTCCTTCTCGATCAGTATATTCGCCAGGCCGTGCAGCTGGTCGATGTGCGCCCGCAGGATCTGCTCGGCGCGGTCATAGGCCTCCTGCAGCAGAGCGTGGACCTCGGAATCGATGTCGGTGTTCACCATCTCGGAGAAGCCGGAGTTCTGCTGGCTGAAGCTGCGGCCCAGAAAGACCTCGTGCTCAGTACCCAGGAACACCGGGCCGAGCTTGCTGCTCATGCCGTATTCGGTGACCATGCTGCGGGCGATCTCGGTGGCTGACTTGATGTCGCTGGATGCGCCGGTGGTGATGTCGCCGAAGATCAGCGCCTCGGCCACGCGGCCGCCCATGGCGCTGGCCATCTGGGCCTTCATGCGGGCTGTGGTCACGTAGTGGAACTCCTCCTGGGGCAGGTACATGGTATAGCCGCCGGCGGAGCCACGGGGGATGGTGGTGATCTCGTGCACGTCGTCGCACTCGGGAATGTAGTGGGCCACGATGGCGTGGCCGCCCTCGTGGTAGGCCACCAGCTTGCGATCCATGTCCGTCACCTTGCGGCTCTTCTTCTCGGGGCCGGCCATCACCCGGGTGATGGCTTCCTCGATGGCGTCCATGTGGATGGTGTCGCGGCCCTGGCGCGCCGTCAGCAGCGCCGCCTCGTTCATCACGTTCATCAGGTCCGCGCCGGTGAAGTAGGGGGTCCTGCGGGCCAGCACGCCAAGGTCGACGTCCTTGCCCAGGGGCTTGCCACGGGAATGGACCTTCAGGATCTCCTCGCGGCCCTTCACGTCCGGGTAATTCACCACGATGCGCCGGTCAAAGCGGCCGGGGCGCAGCAGGGCGGGGTCGAGGATGTCGCTGCGGTTGGTGGCCGCCATGACGATCACGCCCTCGTTGTGGGTGAAGCCGTCCATCTCGACCAGCAGCTGGTTCAGGGTCTGCTCCCGCTCGTCGTGGCCGCCGCCCAGGCCGGCGCCGCGCTGGCGGCCCACGGCGTCGATCTCGTCGATGAACACGATGGCCGGGGCGTTCTTCTTGGCCTGGTCAAACAGGTCGCGCACGCGGCTGGCGCCCACGCCCACGAACATCTCCACGAAGTCGGAGCCGGAGATGGTGAAGAAGGGCACGCCGGCTTCGCCGGCCACCGCCCGGGCCAGCAGCGTCTTGCCGGTGCCGGGAGGGCCCACCAGCAGCACGCCCGTGGGGATCCGCGCGCCGACCTTGGTGAAGCGCTGGGGGTTCTTCAGGAACTGAACGATCTCCTGCAGCTCCTCCTTCTCCTCGTCCGCGCCGGCCACGTCGTCAAAGGTGACCTTGTTGGCGTTGGGGTCGGTCATGCGGGCCCGGGAGCGCCCGAAGCTCATCATGCCCTTGCCGCCGCCGGTCTGCTGGCGCATCAGGAAGTACCAGAGCAGGCCGAACAGCACCACCGTCACCAGCAGCGGGACCCATTCCACCCACCACGCCGGCTGGGCGGGCAGCTTGGAGGAGATCTCGAAGTGGTATTCCGTGGGACTGACGGCGCGGCCCAGCACCGCGGCGTATATGGAATTGACGTCCTGGTAGAACTGGGCCTCGCTGGGCAGCACGCATTCCGCGTCGAAGCTGCCGGTGAGCTCCGCCGAGGCCATGTTCTGCTCGGAGACGGCCTTCAGCGTGTTGGACTGTATCACCACCCGGCCCAGCGTCCTGTATTTGGCGCTGGCGGGCAGGCTTTCGCCCTGGCTGAGGCGCAGGTCGTTTTCCACCCATTCCAGCAGGGTGGAGTAATCGATGGATTCGGTGGTGGGCTGGGCGCCGTCGCTGAGCATGTGTACCATCAGCAGTATGATGGCCAGTATCAGCAGGTACATCAGCGGCCCCTGCAGCACGTTCCTCGTGGGTTTCTTGTTCAAGTCGATATCCTCTCTTTCAGGAAGCCATGCGAACCATAGGTGTCATTTACACGTGTATATTATAACCGTTTATATAAACTCAATCGCAACAAAAATCAGTTCTTTTCGTAAACTTCCGGCTTCAGTATGCCGATGTAGGGCAGGTTGCGGTAGAGCTCGTCGTAATCCAGGCCGTAGCCCACCACGAAGGCGTCCGGGATCACGAAGCCGGAGTAGTCGGCCTTCAGGGTGATGCCGGGGGCGCGGCGGGCGGGCTTGTCCAGCAGCGTGCAGATTTTGATGGATTCGGCCCCGCGGGCAGAGAGCATGCGGGTGAGGTAGGTCAGCGTAAAGCCGGAGTCGATGATGTCCTCCACGATGATGGCGTGGCGGTTCTCGATGGACCCGGCCAGGTCCTTGCGGATCTCCACCTCGCCGGAGGACTTGGTGGCGCGCCCGTAGCTGGACACCGCCATGAAATCCATGGTCAGCGGGATGGGCATGGCCCGAAGCAGATCCGCAAAGAACATGGTGGAGCCCTTCAGTATGCAGATCATCACAGGGTTCTTGTCCCGGTATTCCTCCGCCAGCTGTGCGCCCAGCTCCCTGACGCGGGCCTGTATCTGCGCCTCGCTCAGAAGGATGCTTTCGATGTCGTTTCGCATGATGCTTTCCTCCGTTGTAATTGATCGGTCGATCCCGTATCTGCGGTTCAATCCATCCGTTCAAACCGCAGCGCCACGGCTTCGCAGCCCGGCGTGAGCGCGGCCTCGCCGGAGATGCCGTGGCCGATGACCCAATGCACGCGCCCGCCCACGGCCACCAGCGGTATGGCGTCCCGCAGGGGGCGGTCCACCTTGCGGTCGATGAGGTAGTCCGAGAGCAGCCTGTCGCCGCAGCCAAGGGGGCGGATCCGGTCGCCGGGGCGGCGGGTGCGCAGCACGGCCCCCGCCAGCGCCGCGGGGTTCAACGCCTGGCGCATGGGATCGTCCCGTATGGGCACGGGCGGGCAGGGTGTCGCCTTCACGCGGCCAAGCCCAGGCAGGGCGGTGACCCCATCCAGCGAAAGCGCTGCGGGCTCGATTCGCGGCGGCTGTTTTTGGACAAAATACAGCCGATGGCCCGTGCGCTCGGCGAAAATGCCGCCGCCGATGTCCAGCTTGCCCCGGTCTTGCCCGCACAGCGCCTCCAGCGCGTTGACCTGTTCCCAGGACAGCGGTTCGGGGCAGGCCTCGAGCAGCGCGCGGCGCAGTATCGCCCGATGGGGCGGGCATTTTAGCTCGATCCACCGGCAGAGGCCGCCGAGGCCGCCGCCCCGGGCGAGGTATTCCCCGGTCAGCTCGTCGAGGCAGTCGTCCTCGATCCCCGCGGTATGCGCGTAGCGGGCGATGGCCGACACGCACTGGGGATAGCATTTCTCCAGCTCGGGCAACACATGCAGGCGAATGGCGTTGCGCGGGTTGTCGGCCACGGCGTTTGTGGCGTCCTCCCGCCAGGCAAGGCCCCTTTCCCGCAGGTAATCTGTCAGCTCCGCCTTGCGGCAGCCCAGCAGGGGTCGCCACAGGTCGCCGGAGAGCGGGCGCATGCCGGCTGCGCCGCCGGTGCCTGCGCCCCGGGACAGATGCATCAGCACCGTCTCGGCCTGGTCGTCCATGTGGTGGGCCAGGGCGATGAGATCCGCGCCGGTCTCGGCCCTGAAGTGCCTCAGCTGTTCATAGCGCAACCGCCGCGCAGCCGATTCCAGGCCCTCCCGCCGCTGCCGCGCCGCTGTCGGCACATCCAGGCGGGCGAGGAAAAACGGTATGTCCAGCCGCTTGCACAGCGCCCGGCAGTACTCGGCGTCCTCAACGCTGTCCGGCCGGATGCCGTGGTCGACGTGGGCGGCGAACAGCGTCAGCTCCCAGTCCCGGCGCGCTTCGGCCAGCAACGCGGCCAGCGC
The DNA here is from genome assembly GCA_045637485.1 of Clostridia bacterium. Classification (GTDB taxonomy): domain Bacteria; phylum Bacillota; class Clostridia; order Christensenellales; family Aristaeellaceae; genus UBA2862. Next base: position 3,674 of record JAZTZK010000327.1, on the reverse strand, counting down.
CACGGAGTCCGCCCCCCCGGACAGCGCGATCAGCAGCAGCCTGCCGCGAACGGCTGAAAAGTCCGGCGCGATCGTAAAACGCGGCTTCACGGAAAAATCCAACATAACGCTTCTATTATAGTCGTTTCGTAAAAATATAGCAACCGGTTTTGCCCGCAAAACGGCATAAATGCTGTAAAAAGAGTTTAAAATCATGGTATGCAGGAAAAAACTGGCAGGGGGCGACGGACTGCGGCGGCGGCGGACTTTGGCGTCCCGGGCGACAGGAATTCCCTGAAAACGGGGCATTTGCCAGCATATCGCCGACGCCGTTCGGCAAGATTACAGTATGGCTCGCGACGCGCGGCGATGTCTGCGCCGGCAAATGCTGCCATTTGCGCGGGCCAAGGGGGAAAGAGGGAGGAATGCGCTATGGGGGACAGATTCAGGCGGCTGGCGGCCCTGCTGGCCGCGGCGACGGCGGCGCTCATGCTGTCGCCGCAGCTGGGCGCGGTGACCCGGCTGCCGGACGAGATGGTGCTGGACGCGGGGGAAGTGACGGTGATCCCGGTGACCTCGGCCGTGGTCGCCGACGCCAGCAGCGAGGACGGGGCGATTGCGGAGGTGGCGGCGGCGCGGGACGGGGGCCTTCGGCTGACGGCGGGAAACAGGGGCGAAGGACAACTGACCTTCAGCCTGCTGGGGCTGGTGCCGCTGCGCACGGTGAAGCTGTCGGTGCGGCCAGAACGGATGCTGGTGCCCGGCGGCCAGTCGGTGGGGGTGGCGATGACCACCGGCGGCGTGGTGGTCGTGGGCAATTCCGACCTGGGCAAACAGCCCAGTCCCGCGCGGCTGGCGGGATTGAAGAGCGGGGACGTGATCCGGTGCGTCAACGGGGTCCCGATCGAAGGCGCAAGGCAGCTGACCGAGTGCCTCGCGGAGGGCGGAACCGCCATCCTGGGGGTGCTGCGGGGCGAGGAAGCGCTGGAATATGAGGTCACCCCCGCCAGGGACGAGCGTGACGGGCAGTACCGGCTGGGCGCCTGGGTGCGGGACAGCACCGCGGGCGTGGGCACGCTGACCTATTACGACCCGCAGACCGGCGATTTCGGCGCGCTGGGCCACGCCATCGCGGACATCGACACCGGCGTGGTGCTGCCCGTGGGCGAGGGCACGCTGTACGCCAACCGGGTGACGGAGGTGACCCCCAGCGTGGCCGGGTCCCCCGGGGAGCTGAGCGGCGATTTCATGAAGAAAAAGGCGGCGCTGGGGCGCGTGACGTCGAACTGTGCCTGCGGCGTGTTCGGCCACGCGGACGCGCCGCCGGCGGGCGGGCGCTACGCGGACGGCCTGCCGGCGGCCAGTCGCGGCCAGATCCACACCGGGGCGGCGACGCTGCTGACCACGGTGGACGGCGGCGGCGCGGGGGAGTATGACTGCGAGATCGTGCGCCTGTCCGATTCGGCCCGCGCCTCCGCCCGGGCGATGGTGATCCGCGTCACCGACCCCGAGCTGCTGGCGGTCTCCGGCGGCATCGTGCAGGGCATGTCCGGCAGCCCGCTGATCCAGGACGGCAGGCTCATCGGCGCGGTGACCCACGTGATGGTCAACGACCCCACGATGGGCTACGGGATCTGCATCGATACGATGCTGGAGGCGGCGGAGAAGGGAAGCGGAGGTTGAGCGTTGCAGGGGGATTTGAGGGGTTAGGGGGAAGGGAAGGTGGCGAACGCCTTCCCTTTCAGGGCAATGTAATCGCTGAGCTGTAGCCCCAATTTGGAAAAAGGTTACAAAAATTTTATATGAATGGGTTGCAATTTGAATATTAGTACAGTATACTTACATTATCTGTTTTACTGTAACTGTTCAGCCCTATCGTGGAGAGCTCCCCCAGTCTGGCCTATCGGCCAGCAACTTTATGCGCTGAAGCCGCATATCGCGTTCGTGATGGATAACCGCCGGATACTGTCGGGGCAGTATGCCCTGTCAGGTACGATGGTTTTCATAATTAAGACAGGAGGGATTTTCAATGAAGCGTAACACAGGAAGGAAGCTGTTGAGCTTTTTGCTCACGCTGGCCATGCTGCTGTCGTTCTTCGCGGTGGCGGAGGATGGCGAGCAGGCCATCATCGGCGCGGACGGGCCCATCGAGGTCGGGGGCGAGGTCGTCGACGCGGCCCAGGGCCCGGAGGACGATCAGTCGTTGACGCTGGACGGGGACGACGGTATATCGGACGGGATCGTGGAGCTGGAGGACGGCGAGGCGCTGGACCTGGATCTGGACCTGAACCTCAACCCGAACCTCGACCTGGACGGCGCGGGGCTGGAGACCATCGGGGAGGAGCTGGCCCCGGAGACCGAAGCGGCGATGAACGCAGGGTCAGATGGCAAGACGGCGGAGACAGCCTTTGTGACTGATAACTGGGATACGTTGCGTGACTGGGTTAAATCAGAGTCGACGATAAAGAGAGAGGGTGAAGACGCAGATAATCCCACCTATTACAAGCTGGACGCCGGTGGTGATTACAGTAAACTTGTAAATCGTCTCACTGTGGCCCAGGACCGATATGTCGTCCTGGATATGAACGGGGTTACAGCCAGGATCGCTGATAACGAAAACATAAACGTGATCAAAGTCTTTGGCAGCCTGACCCTCACCGGCAACGGCGCGATCACCGGAGGCAATAACAACGCCAACGGCGGCGGCGTGTTTGTGGGCGAGAACGCCACGTTCATCATGGAGAACGGCGAGATCAGTGGGAACAAAGCCTTGAACTCTTCCAGCGGCGGCGGCGTGTACGTGGACCAGGGCGGCCAGTTCATCATGAAGGGCGGCGAGATCAGTGGGAACGAAGCCCCGGAAGGCTCTGGCGGCGGCGTGTACGTGAACAAGGTCGCCCAGTTCATCATGAAGGGCGGCTTGATCCAAGATAACAACACGAAAGGCTATGGCGGCGGCGTGTATTTGAGCGGCGGCAAGTTCATCATGGAGGAAGGCGAGATCTATCATAATGCAGGATTCAGCGGCGGTGGCGTGTGCCTCTTCAACGGCAGCGAGTTCACCATGAACGATGGCATAATCCAAAGTAATACCTCGCTCATGAATGGCGGCGGCGTGTGTGTGGAAAACGCAACGTTTGACATGGAGGGCGGCTCAGTCATATCTAACGAGGCACAACAAGGCCAAGGCGGCGGCGTGTACGTGGGCGAAAACGGCGTGTTCACCATGAAGGGCAAGAGCGTGATCAACAGTAACGAGGCGACCGGCAATGGTGGCCAAGGTGGCGGCGTGTGCGTGAATAGCGGCACTTTCGAAATGGATACCGAGAGCGAGATCACCTGGAACACGGCGACAATTGATGGAGGCGGCGTGTATGTGACAGGTAACGCCACGTTCACCATGAAGAAAGGCACGATCTCTGATAACGAGACGACGACTGGCGAGGGCGGCGGCGTGTACGTGGCTCGTGGGGCCTCCTTCGAAATGGAGACCGGGGGCGAGATCAGCAGGAACATGGCGTACAAGAACGGCGGCGGCGTGTCTGTGGCAGGTGGCGCCACGTTCACCATGAAGAAAGGCACGATCGTTGATAACGAGGCGGCGTACGGCAACGGCGGCGGCGTGTGCCTGCGAGATGGCAATCCAGCCGATCGCGCCATCTTCACCATGGACGGCGGCTCCATCGTGGAGAACA
>JAZTZK010000326.1:0-55759 GCA_045637485.1 Clostridia bacterium | reverse complement strand
CGCTACAGCTCCCGCCCAAAAAAAGGGCTTGACAATCGATATGACATGCATTATAATGTGTCCAACTTCACAGAAACCGGGTAGAAAAGAGAAGTAAGCGCAATTGCGGTCATCCCAGAGAGCCGCCGACAGTGTGAATGCGGCATGACGGATGCGCTGAATGGACTTTTCAGGGTCCTTCGGAACGCACAGGCCAGTATGAAGGGACGGGAATGCGGACCCGTTATCAATCCGCGCCGTATGTTGGTACGGACAGAGTGGATCGCAAGATCAATGTGAGTGGCACCACGGAAAGTTTTCCGCCTCATATCCCAATCGGGGTATGGGGTGTTTTTTTCGCCCCGAGCCAATGTGAAGAAATACATTTCAGGAGGTCATCATCATGAAGAAGATCATCTGCACAATCGTCGCGCTCGCCCTGCTGCTGGGCATGGCGGCCATGGCCGAGGGAACCGTTTACAAGGTAGGCATCTGCAATTATGTGGACGACGCTTCGCTGAACCAGATCGTCGAGAACATCCAGGCGCGCCTGGAGGCCATCGGACAGGAGAAGGGCGTGACCTTCGAGGTCAACTATGACAACGGCAACGCCGATAACTCCGTGATCCAGCAGATCATCGCCAACTTCATCGCCGACCAGGTGGACCTGATGGTGGGCGTCGCTACCCCCGTGGCCATGCAGATGCAGGGAATGACGGAGGACAACGCCATCCCGGTGGTGTTCGCCGCCGTGTCCGACCCGCTGTCCGCTGAGCTGGTGGAATCGTTGGAGGCGCCCGGCGCGAACATCACCGGAACCTCGGACTTCCTGAACACCTCCGCGGTTCTGAACCTGATCTTCGCCGCCAACCCCGAAGCCAAGACCGTCGGCCTGCTGTACGACGTGGGCCAGGATTCCTCCACCACGCCCATCGCCGCGGCGAAGGCCTTCCTGGATGAGAAGGGCGTCGCCTACAAGGAGTACACTGGCACCAACGTCAGCGAGGTCCAGCTGGCGGTGCAGGCGGCCGTGGCGGATCATGTGGACGCGCTGTTTACGCCCACCGACAACACCATCATGACCGCCGAGCTGTCCATCTACGAGACACTGGCCGAGGCGGGCATTCCCCATTACACCGGCGCGGATTCCTTCGCCCTGAACGGCGCCTTCCTGGGCTACGGCGTGGATTACGCCAACCTGGGCGTGGAGACCGCCAACATGATCGCGGCCATACTGGTGGACGGCGCTGACCCGGCGACCACCCCGGTCATGACCTTCGACAACGGCACCGCCACCATCAACACCGAGACCTGCGCCGCGCTGGGGCTGGCGTTTGACGCCATCTCCGAGGCCTTCGCGCCCTATTGCACCAAGGTGCAGGGCATCGAGACGGCGGAAAGCTTCTAAGACAGGGAATGAGGAATGGGAAATCGCTGTTTTCCCATTCCTCATTGATCCGAAACGACGGGAGAAGAGAGTCAATGTCCTTATCAACGATTCTGGGTTTGGCGCAGACGGCGCTGGAGCTGTCGCTGTTCAACGCGCTCACGGTTCTGGCGCTGTTTTTGAGCTATTCGATGCTGAACGTCTGCGACCTGTCTACAGACGGCTGCTTTACGCTGGGCGCGGCGGTGGGCGCGGTGGTGGCTATCGCCGGGCATCCCTGGCTGTCCATACCTGCGGCGATGGGGGCGGGCATGCTGTCCGGCCTCGTCACCGCGACGCTGCAAACCCGCATGGGCGTCAACAGCCTGCTGGCGGGCATCATCGTGAACACAGGCCTGTACTCCGTGAACATCTGGATCATGGGCGGCTCGTCGCTGCTGAACATGAACAAGACGTCCACGGTGTTTACGATGCTGAAGGATGTGCTGAAGGGCTCCTTTCTGGGGGCGCAGTATTCGCTGGTGATCAGCTTGATCGCCGTCGCGGCGGTGATACTCTTCCTGTCGCTGTTCCTGCGCACGCGCCTGGGCCTGGCGATACGTGCCACCGGCAACAATCCGGACATGGTGCGCTCGTCGTCCATCAACCCGGTGTTTACCACCACCGCGGGGCTGTGCATCTCCAACAGCTTCACGGCGCTGAGCGGATGCCTGCTGGCGCAGAGCCAGAAATCGGTGGATGTCAATATCGGCTCGGGTATGGTCACGGTAGCCCTCGCGTCGCTGCTGATCGGCGGGGTGTTCATGGGTCGAAGGAGCATCCCCCTTCGGGCGGTGGGGGCTGTGATCGGCGCGTTTGTGTTCCGGCTGGTTTACACCATTGCGCTGCGCTTCAACCTTCCGGCGTTCATGCTGAAGCTGATCTCCTCCGTCATCGTGGTGATCGCCATCTCCGGGCCATATCTGAAGGAGCGGCTACCGCTGATCAAACGGCAGCTGGCGGCGAAATTCGGAAGGGGGGCACACGGCAATGCAGCCAATCAATGAAAACGGCGGCAGGACGATGCTGAAGCTGCTGAACGTCAGCATGGTATTCTATCCGGGCACGCCGGACGCCCGCGTGGCCCTGGATGACGTGACGCTGCGGGTGCGCAAAGGAGAATTCATATCCATCATCGGTGCGAACGGTGCGGGTAAATCCACCCTGTTTAACGTCATATGCGGCAGCTTCTATGTGGACAGGGGTTGCATCGTGCTGGACGGCGACGACGTGACGATGATGCCCGAGCACAGGCGCGCAAGGGTCATCGGACGACTGTTTCAGGATCCCATGCGGGGCAGCGCTCCCGGCATGAGCATCGAGGAAAACCTGGTGCTGGCCGCAGGCCGGGGCGGATGGTTGAGTACCGCCGGGAAGCGGGAAAAGCAGGATTTCCGCGACCGCTTGGCGCTGCTGGACATGGGGCTTGAGGACCGCATGAAGCAGCCCGTAGGCCTGCTCTCCGGCGGCCAGCGGCAGGCCCTGACACTTATGATGGCGACGCTGAGCATGCCGAAGCTGCTGCTGCTGGACGAACACACCGCCGCCCTCGACCCCGGTACGGCTGAAAAGGTGCTGGCCCTGACCAGGAGGATTGTAGAGGAAAACAACCTGACCTGCCTGATGATCACCCACAACATGCAGTCGGCCCTGGACCTTGGCAGCCGCACCATCATGATGGACGCGGGACGCATTGTGTTCGATACCGCCGGGGAGGAGCGGACTTCGCTGACCGTAGAAGACCTGCTGGAGAAGTTCCGGGAGGCAAGCGGCAAAAAGCTGGATAACGACCGGATGCTGCTGGCGTGACGCCGGCTTTGAATCGGATTTCACACATTCCCAGTCAGACAGCAGTAAAGACGGCACACCTTTGAAGCGGCGTTGAGTTCCTCCGGCAACGTGATCCTCACGGATCGCGAAGGGGAGGGGCAAGCCGGAAGGCTGCCACTGTAAGCGTGGAAGGAAACGGACATGAAAACCATCAAGAGTATATACAAGATCGGCAACGGTCCCTCGAGCTCCCATACGGTTGGCCCCTATCATGCCGCCCAGGTCTTCGGCGGACGGTATCCCCAGGCGGATCGGTTTCGAGTGACGCTGTATGGGTCCCTGGCCTTCACCGGCGAGGGACATGGCACAGGCAAGGCCATCCTGGCGGGCTTGCCGGGTGCGGAGGTGGTGTTTGACCGCGAGCAGACAGACCTGCCCCATCCGAATACCATGCGCTTCGAGGCGTTCGAGAACGGGACGTTGATCGGCAGCAACCGCATCTTCAGCATCGGCGGCGGGTCGATACGAATCGAGGGGGAGGTCTCCGAGGATGAGGTGGAGGTGTATCCCCAGAAGAGCTTCACCGAAATTCTTCATGTTTGCAAGCAGACCGGGCTGGACCTGGCCCAGTTCATCTATCGCATGGAGGACGACCGCCTGAGGGACGGCCTGAAGGCCGCGTGGGAAGCCATGAAGGACGCCGTTCACAGGGGATTGAACGCCGAGGGCGTGCTGCCCGGCGGGCTGGGCGTGGCAAGGAAGGCGAAGACCCTTTTCGAGAAGCGGTGCTACAATGAGAGCGCGGACGTGACCATGAACCGGGTCATCGCGGCCTATGCCTATGCGGTGAGCGAGGAGAACGCGGACGAGCACATCGTGGTCACCGCGCCCACCTGCGGCAGCTGCGGTGTATTGCCGGCGGTCATGTACTACATGCACGCGGATCGGGGCTTTCCCGAGGCGGAGATCATAGACGCGCTGGCGGTGGCCGGGCTGATCGGCATCGTCATTCGCACCAATGCCACCATTCCCGGCGCGGAGTGCGGCTGTCAGGCGGAGATAGGCAGCGCCTGTTCCATGACCGCCGCGGCGCTGGCTTCATTGTATCAGCTGAACATCGATCAGATCGAGTACGCGGCTGAGATTGCCATGGAGCACAACCTGGGCCTGACCTGCGACCCGGTAAACGGACTGGTTCAAATCCCCTGTATCGAGCGCAACGCCGTCGCGGCCATGCGCGCCATCAGCTCGGTGAACCTGTCGCGCTTCCTCTACCTGACCCGCAAGATTTCATTTGACGAGGTCGTGACAACGATGTACCGCACCGGGCTGGATATGAGCGAGAAGTACCGCGAGACCAGCCATGGAGGCCTGGCGCAGATCTATATTCCCCGTCCCCCTGCCGGGGAGGCGGACCAGAACGCTTCTTTGACCTGACAATACGGGGAGGATACGGTATGAGCAAGAGCATCGGCGCTAAGATTCTGTCCAACCTGCTTCAATTCTGGCCCAAGCTGACCCCGGAGGAGACCGAGGCAAAGCTCGCCGAGGCGCTTCAGGCCGGCGAAAAGCCGACCCCGCCGCCAAAGAGCCTCGCGACCCGATACGAGGACAGCGCAAACGGGCGCATGTTCTATATCAACGAGAAGGGCCGGTCCCGCGCCATCGTCTTTTACATTCACGGAGGCGCCTACCGGCACGACTTCATCGCCCCGCACTGGCAGTTTATCGAAAGGCTGGCGAGGAAGACGGACGCCCTCGTCATCGCCCCGGCCTATCGCCTGGTGCCGTTCGCCACATACAGGGAGGCGTTCGATCTGATCGTGCCGGTGTACAGGAAAACCTGCGAGGCCCATCCGGACAGGAAGATCGTCGTGATGGGCGATTCGGCGGGGGGAGGGCTTTCCCTGGCGCTGGCGGAGTATTGCAAGGCAGAGGGACTGCGCCTGCCCGACGAACTCGTGCTCTTCTCGCCGTGGGTGGATGCCGTCATGGACGGCGAGGGAATCGCGGAATACCAGGCCAGGGATCCGTTCCTCTGCGCGGATTCCCTGCGGGTCATCGCGAAGCACTGGGCGGATGACCTGGACGTCCACGACTGGCGGATCAGCCCGATCTACGGCGATATGAAGGGCATCCGCAATGTGACCGTCTTCGTCGGGACATGCGAGGTCTTCTATCCGGATATCACGCGGTTCTTCAATATGCTGGAGCGCGACGGGTCCAACGAATTGATCGTCGGCGAGGAGATGAATCACGTATATCCCCTGTTCCCGATTCCCGAGGCGATTTCCACGGACAATAAGGTGTTCAGCGTTGTCATGAGGTGACCGGGACGATGATGCAGCGCCCCTCCGCCCCGTCGATAGGGGGGAGGGGCGCTGCATCGCCTTCAATGCCCGCCGTGTGGGCGTCTGACAAGGCTGTGGTGTTCAAGGCGTCCCTTTTGCCGGTCGATATCGGCCTTCAGCCGCTTCATGTCATCGTCGGCGGACGATTCGTCATAGAGCATGGCGATCAACGCATCCTGCTTTCCGATCAAGTCAGCGCGGATCAGGCTGGCCGGCTCCAGCCTTTCGACAAACTTGCCCTTCTGCGCCTCAAAGCGTCTTTCCGCCTCCTGCTGTATGCGCTCCGCTTCCGCCTTTACTGCGGCAATGCGCGCCTGTACGCGCTCGGTCTTATACACCACCTCGGGATAGGCGTCGGCGAAGCGGCTGTAGAAGTAGGATCGGTTGGTCAGCAGCTGGCGCACTTCCCTGCTGATGGCCTCGGTATTGTCCGCCTGGCTGCTGTCCACGCCGGTCTTGACCAGCTTCAGCACGAAGTAGGAGACCGCGAAGTCCACGGCGATGATCCCCAGCAAAACCCCCGCGATAACCTTCCGGGTGTTCAATGGGATGCGGTCCAGCGCGGGGAAGAGGACGGGGTTGACGATGTGTATGATCGCAACGCCCGCCAGGCCGAACAGCACCAAATTGCCGATCCAGACCCGTCCGTTCAGGTTCATGGGCTTTTGACTGTAGTCCCACCACCGGGCGTGGAAGATCTTTTCGAGGACGTAGCTCGTCAGGTATTCCACGACGCCGCAGATCACCAGGGACAGGGCGAAGGTCGTCACGACGCCGGATTCGACGCTGGCCAGATTGCCCACGACGACGGTGATCAGCACCACCCCGAACCCGTAGATGGGAAGGATCGGTCCCGTCAGGAATCCGCGGTTGATAAAGCGGTGATATTGGCGGTATTTAAGAATGACCTCCATGCACCAGCCCAGAAAGCCAAAGATGAAGAACTGCAGAACGATGTTGATCCAGTAAGTCACGATTCCATCTCCTTTGAGTGCAAACACATACATATTACCGATTCAGGAAAAAGGAAGTCAAGCAAAAACGGAATAATCAACACAATATCAATAAAAGGGAACACAATTCCAATATCATCCCGATACACGGCGGTCAAAAGCGAGGCTCGGGAGGTAATTGTCAGGGATTTGATAAAGATGACACAATGGCCATAATTTGTAACACAATTATCATATTGGTTTTGATGCAATATCTGTTATAATATAATTGATGATTACTGGAGAAATATGGTGGCACGATGGTGACGCTGCGCCGGAGACGGAACGCCGGAATATTCGCTCAAATCGCAGCATGAGCCGCCTGCGGCGCTTTTGACAATTTGAACCATACAACCGGTACCGACACCGGCTGGTGGAATATAAACTGACGGAAAGGGAGTTTTGAGCAAATGGCAAAGACATGGGATGAAAGACTGGCAAACCTCAGCGTCAAGCTGGACGAGCTGAGCAAGAAGGCTGCGGAGGCGTCTGATGACGCGAAGCTCTATCGCGAGCTGCGCACCGAGGCGATCCAGGATCGGATCAACACCGCCAAGGGCAACGTCGCCGCGATGCAGGAGAACGCCCGCATGGCCGAGGAGGAGCGCGAGGGCAAGTTCCGCAGCGCGATGCTCAAGGTCCGCATGAGCGCGAAGGCCAAGCATGAGGACCACAAGGATGCCCGCGACAAGAAGCGCCTTGAGCGGTTCATCGACGATGAGATCAATTACATTCTCGACTGCTACGATGCCGCGGCTCTGCTGATTGCCGACGCGGAGCTTTCGATCTATGAGGTCGCCGAAGCCCTGAAGGAATACGAGGAGCGCTTTGGCAACGAGCCCGAGACCGCCGAACCTGCCGAGGCAGAGAAGTAACACTCGGCACAAGGGGCTGTCTCAAAGCTGTAATGGGGCGTGAAAACGCAGTGTGCCGTCAACTGGCGCCCGACAGGCGCCGCTGTGGCCGCGTTCACGATGCCCGCATGTTTTGAGACAGCCTCCCGGAAGGGGCAATGTCATCAGCTTAAAGCCTCTTTGAAGGGAGAGGCGAAGGGGTCCCGTCCGCTAAGCTGATGACATTGCCCTGCGGAGGGATTTGCGTATGCGCGGTATGTTGCCATCGGCGCGTACAGCTAATGACAGGGAGGAATGAACATGCTCTTTCAAGAACTGGGAAAGCTGAAGCGATCATCGATCATGACCTCGATCATACTGGTGGCGGTGGGGGTATTGATGATCATATGCCCCAAGCAATATGTGAATGCGCTGGTGGCCACGCTGGGCTACGGGGCGCTCGTATTCGCGGTGGTCATGATACTGGACTTTATTTCGGGCAGGAAGGCCCTGATGAGCTATATCTACTTCACCGGGGCGCTGATACTGGCGCTGCTGGGCATCGCCATCGTGGCCTTTGAAGCCGACGTGGTGCGCATCATAGGGCTGATCTTCGGCGTGGTGCTGGTCGGGGACGGTGTCGTCGGGATCGTCAACGCCTGGATGTACGCCAGACGGGCCGGACGCAGCGGCTGGTGGGTGCTGATCGTGCTGAACATACTGATGATCGTATGCGGCCTGATCGTGCTGATCAATCCGTGGTGGAACGAACCCACGATGCTGTTCGATGTCATCGGCGGCATGCTGCTGTTCTCGTCGATCGTGAGCATCGTGCGACTGTTCTATCTGTGGCCGATCAGGGAAGCGTAAGGAGGGCAGAAGGATGGAGAACAACAAGGACAGGGATATGAACCGGGCGCCCGTGGAGGACGCGCTGGAAAACGAGCTTGAGGCTCAGACGGTGCAGCCGGATGAAGCGACCCAGGAGCCGTTGGATTCGGGCAAGCTCGATGAGATGATAGAGTCGCTGGACGCCGAGGCGTCTGTGGAAGGGGAGGCATCCGAGGACGCCGAAGCCATCGAGCCGGCGGTGAGCGAGGTTGAGGCGCTCAGGGCGGAGCTGGCCCGTGCGGAGCAGGCCCTGTGGGAGGCCCGGGCGGAAAACGAATCGGGCAAAAAGCGGCCGTTTACGGTGTCGAAGGAAATCGCGGAGGCGAAAAAGACGCTGGCGAACCAGAGGAAGCAGGTCAAGGAGGCCGAGCGGCGGGAGAAGCAGCAGCAGAAGCAGGAGGCCGCGACGAAGAGCAAGGAGGAGCGGCATCAGGAGCTGGAGCGGCGGAAGGCGCAGCTTCAGCATACGAAGGCCGAAATGAGCGACAAGCTGAAGCGGATGATGCCCGGCGAGCTGAAGGCGATGGAGAAGTACAAGAAGACGCGGGCCGCCGAGATCATGGCGGTGTTCGCCAAGCACAACTTCTACGCCAACGGCTTTACCCCGGTGGAGATGCGCACGACGCTGGAGGACCTGGGACCGACGTATGTGAAGATCGGCCAGATCATGTCCAGCCGGGTGGACATGCTGCCGGAGAGCTACTGCAATGAGCTGGAGAAGCTGCGCCAGAACGTCAAGGAGCTGGACCCGGAGATCGCGCGGGCGGTGATCGAGCAGGAGACGGGGAAGAAGATCGACGAGATCTTCCTGGAGTTCCGCGACAAGCCGCTGGGGTCTGCGTCCATCGGCCAGGCCCACTACGCGGTGCTGAAGGACGGTACGAAGGTGGTCACTAAGGTGCAGCGGCCGCTGATCGCCGATATGATGCGCGAGGATTTCGTGCTGCTGAAGAAGCTGGCGGGCATGGTGAACACCGTCAGCGAGGCGGATTCGGGCGGCGAGCAGATGATCGACCTGCTGTCGGTGATCGAGGAGCTGGAGAAGGTCGAGGAAGAGGAGCTGGACTTCCGCGTGGAGGCGGAAAACACGCGCTTCTTCAAGGAGAACTGCATCGACGACGAGGAGAAGATCACCTGCCCGACGGTGATCGACGAGCTGACGACGGAGCGGCTGTTCACGATGACCTTTGTGGACGGGTATTCCATCGCCAAGCGGGACCGGCTGATCGAGGAAGGGTATGACCCGGATCAGATCGGCTCGGTGATCCTGGACAACTACATCCACCAGGTGCTGGACGTGGGGACGTTCCACGGCGACCCGCACCAGGGGAACATCATGATCAGCCACGGCAAGCCGGTGTGGATCGACTTCGGCATGATCGGGCGGATCACGGACCAGGACGTGAACATCATACAGACGCTGATCATGTCGCTGATCGAGCGGGACCTGGACGCGCTGGTGAACGCGATCATGTCGATGGGCGCGACGTCGCCGAAGACCGATCGCAACAAGCTGGTTCAGGACGCGGACATGATGTTTGACAAGTACATGAACGTGACGAACCTGGACGAACTGGATCTGGCGGCGCTGCTGGGGGAGATCACGGAACTGGCGTCGAAGCATCACATCTCGCTGCCGGGGAAGTACACGATGCTGGTGCGGTCGATCGCGACGATCGAGGGCGTGATCGAGCAGCTGTGCCCGTCGCTGAACCTGTTCCAGCAGATCACGGACCGGATCATGGATCGGATGAGACAGAGCTTCGACATCAAGCAGGAGCTGATCTCCGCGGGCAAGGACGTGCTGGAGCTGGGCAAGAAGGTGCAGAAGATGCCGGGGCTGGCCTACGACGCGCTGAACAACGCGGTGAAGGGGCGGCTGAAGCTGAACTTCGAACTGACCGGCTACGAGGAGATACTGAAGAGCCTTGGGGAGACGGCGAAGAACATCGTGCTGGCGCTGTTTGCCTGCGTGCTGTTCATGGGCTCGGCGATACTGTCGACGGCGGACATCCAGCCCAAGACACCGGACGGCCAGCCCCTGGTCGCCGCGGCGGGCCTGGTGTTCTCCATCGCGCTGGCGATTTATACCGTCAAGCAAATGTCAAAGAAGAAATAGGCATGCCGATATTCAAAAGGGGCGGCGTAAACCGCCGCCCCTTGCCGATGCGGATGCGCTGAAGCGCCTGTACACACATGAAACCGGGCGTTTTTGGAGGTGTTAAAGCGTGACTCTGCTGAATTATCGTTTCGACAAAGACGGGTTGACCATCAAGCTGGAAGGCAGGGTAGATTCCAAGAACGCAAAACAGATCGGCACGAATATCCATGAGCTGATTAGCGCGCATCCGGCTGAACCCGTCATACTGGATTGTGAAAATCTGGAGCTGATCAGCAGCGCCGGGCTGCGGACCGTCCTGCGGCTGAAGCAGTCGGTAAGCGATATAAAGCTCATCAATGTGAATTCAACCGTGTTCGATGTGCTTCAAACCACCGGCTTTACGGAGATTATGGACGTACAGAGGGCCTATCGCGTCTTTTCGGTCAAGGACTGTGAAAAGATTGGGCAGGGCGCAAACGGCGTCGTCTATCGCTACGACGAGGATACCATCGTCAAGACCTTCCGGAATCCGGATTCGCTGCCGGAGATCCAGAGGGAACGGGAATTGGCGCGCACGGCTTTTGTGCTGGGTGTGCCCACCGCCATCTCCTATGACGTGGTGCGACTGGAGGACGGCAGCTTCGGGGCGGTCTACGAGCTGTTGGACGCGAAGAGCTATATCAAAGCGCTCGTCGACGGGGAAAAGCCGTTGGATGAGCTGGTGAGCATGAGCATCGACCTGCTCAAGTTCATCCATTCCCGACAGGTCAAACCGGGAACGATGCCGGATATGCGGAGCATCGCTTTGGGCTGGGTGGGCGACGTGCGCACGCTGACGACGCCCGGAGAATATGAGAAGCTGCGGGAACTGGTGGAGGCTGTGCCCCGGGATATGCGCATGATTCACGGGGACTATCACTTCAAGAACATCATGCTTCAGGGCAATGAAAGCCTGCTGATCGACATGGATACCCTTTGCCACGGACACCCGGTCTTTGAGCTCGCCGCCATGGTCAACGCCTACAGGGGCTTTTTGGAGACGGAACCGGAGGAGAGCATGCGCTTCCTGGGAATTCCGGCTGAAACGGCGGCGGAAATCTGGGAGAAGAGCCTGCGCCTTTACCTGAATGGAGCGGATGAACCCACGATCCGTGCGGTGGAGCAAAAGGCCATGCTGATCGGGCACATGCGCATCATGGGCCGCGTACTGCGCAAAAACCTGATGGACAACCCCTTCGATCGAAGGGTCTGTGAGAACAGTCACCGGCGGGTTTCGGAGCTTCTGCAAGTCGTGGATTCGCTGACCTTCTGACGGGAGGAACGGGGCAATGAGCATTTTTTCCGGAATATCAAGAATAGAGAAGCTGCGCAACGCCAGGACGGAAGCCGTCGGGTCGGGTGCTGCGCAGACGGGAAACGTCAGGCCCTGGGTTCGGGGAGGCTTTTGGCTGATCTGTATCCTGGCTGCGTTCAGTCTCGTTTTGCTCAGGCTGTTCAGCAAAGGCGATATGCCGCCCAACTGGGCGTTCAGCGTGGGCGTCGAGTCCTTCAGCATCATGGTCAGCGCGATCATCTATTATTGCTACATGCAAGGCCCTGACAGCTCCGAGGATCATACGGCGCTCTTTGCCCAGCTGTTGGTGGCCAATACGGTTGGCCTGTTTTTGGATGAGGTCGCCTGGCTGGTGCAGGGGCGGGCGGGCCTTGCGGCGGTGAATATCATCGCCAACGCGCTGCTTTATCTGGACAACTGCTTCATCGTGATCCTGTTCTGGAGATACGGGGCCTTTATGCTGCAGATCCCGGAAAAAACGACACACACGGTAAACCGCATACTTTCCGGGCTGTCCATACTGATCGAAGCGGTGCTGGTGGTGAATTTCTTTGTACCGCTGCTGTTCAGCGTGGACGCCCAGGGCGTCTATCGCCGGGGCGCGCTGTTTCCGCTGGCTCTGGCGCCGGTACTGGTGGTGTTGCCGCCGCTGACCCAGGGCTTCATGCGCTTCAACGGCCCGGAAAAGATCAAGCGCGTGGCGCGGCTCTTCTTTATGCTGCCGCTGATTGCGGTGGCGCTGACCTGCGTTGAATTTGGCGTTTCCATACAGTACAGCGCGGTGCTGCTGTCGATCCTGCTGGCGCTGGGCGTCATCGTGGCGTACCGGGGAAAGCGCATGACCGCGACGCGCACGGAGCTGGACATGGCCGTACAGATCCAGGAATCCATGCTTCCCAGCACCTTTCCCGCCTTCCCGGATCGCCCGGAATTTGACCTCTATGCCAGCATGGATCCGGCCCGGGAGGTGGGCGGTGATTTTTACGACTTCTTTCTGGTCGACGACGATCACCTGGCGCTGCTGATCGCGGACGTGTCCGACAAGGGCGTGCCCGCCGCGCTGATGATGATGTCCGCGAAGATACTCATCCACTATCGCGCATGCCAGGGCGGTACCCCGGCCCAGATCATGATGGATGTCAACAATGAGCTGTGCGACAAGAACGAATCGGGCATGTTCGTGACGGTTTGGATGGGCATACTGGATATCCGGGACGGCGCGCTGACCTGCGTCAACGCCGGTCACGAAAACCCGCTCGTGAAGCGCTCCAATGGCGCGTTCCGCCTGTTTCAGGACAAGCACGGCCTCCCCCTGGGCGTCATGCCGGGGATGAGGTATCAGGATTATACGCTTCAATTCAATCCTGGGGATTCGATATTTGTTTACACGGACGGGGTGCCTGAGGCCAACAATCCCTCCAAGGAGCTCTACGGCTTACAGCGGCTGGAGGCTGCGCTGAGGGGACTTGTCAATCCCTCCCCGGAGGATGTCCTGAAGGCTGTCCGGGCCGATGTGGATGCTTTCGTGGGTTCTGCAGAACAATTTGACGATCTGACCATGCTCTGCATGGAATACCGGGGTACAACCGGAGAAACGAACGGCGAGGTATAATGGAATGAAGACGGATGTCATTGTCATATCCAACGATGGGAACAATATGGAAGCGGTCCTTGACCAGGTGGACGCCCTGGCGGCCTACAGGTCGCTTTCCCCGAAGAACGCCATGCACCTCCACCTTCTTGCGGAGGAAACCCTGGCAATGATGAGGGCCATTACAGGCGATATCAGCGGTGAATTCTGGATCGAGGCTCAGGACGATGTGTATGCGCTTCACCTGAAGGTTGATACGCTGACCGACGCGCACAGGCGCGAACAACTGCTTTCGGCCTCCACAACGGGCAAAAATGAAGCCACCCGGGGCTTCATGGGGAAGATTCGCGCCTTGTTCCAGCCGTCGCCGGAAGCGCCCATGTTCATCTCAGGCTTCGCCGGCGGCGCGCCGCAGATGTACGGCAGCTATACCTGGTCCATGGAGGATTACCGGAACCAGCTCAAACAGTATCGGGAACAGAACGCCGAAGGCAGCCAGGAAGCCTGGGACGAGCTGGAAAAGTCGGTCGTGTCCCGCGTGGCGGACGACGTGAAGGTGAGCATCCTGGGCAGGACGGTGGAAATGACCATCGTGAAGCGGATGGCGTGACGTACCTTACGGTAGAAGGGTATAAGCATCCCCCCTGCCGAACCGTGATACGGTTCGGCAGGGGGGATGCCATTGGGCTGCTCAATACTCGTGATCGCGCTGAAACCTCCATTTTCGTCAGGAGTAAGGAAGGAGCTTTGCGGAATAAGCTCCGACAGGTTGCCTGCTTCAGGCGATGCGGCCCGTCAAAATCAGAACTTGTAGTCAGCAAACAGCTCGCTGTACAGGATCAGGATCGTTTCGTCGCTCAGGTTGGTGAAGGGCTGGGAGATCCAGTTCTTCTGGCACTTGTCCTTCACTTCCACCCATATGATCTTGCGGTTGTCGGCGGCGAAGCGACCGGTCAGCTTCAGGCACTTGCCCTTTTCAACGACGCCCTGGCTCTTCTTGTGCAGACTGGGCGTCTTGCGCAGGTTGGTGTGGCCGGTAACCTTGACGGTTCCCTTCAGGATGCTCTTATCGGTCAGGATCTTGCCGGCCTTGAAGGACATGCCCTTGCCGCCCTTGGCCCAGACGACCAGGATAATGTCGGTGTCGGCGACCTTCAGATCGCAGGCCTTGAACCACTTTTCGATGTTGGAAACCCGGTTCACGAGCAGCTTCACATAGCTGCCGCGGATGCAGCGCACCTCGGCGCAGGAGCCCTTCAGCACGACGTTGTTGGTCTTCTTGCTCGCCTTGGGCGCGTTGTAGGCGGCGGAATCACACTTGAATACCACATATTGGCCCTTCTCGAAATCACAAGCGGCCAACGCGGTACCCGCCAGCGCCAGTACTACGGACAATACCAGCAGCATGGAAATCAGTTTCTTCACTTGATGTCCCTCCTCTTGTTAACCCCTTCGGAATTGTTGATAACGCATGCACGACCGGGAACACGCATATCCGCTGTTTGCGTGGCGGTCCTGCACGAACAGACGCGGTTGAGCCTGAGGCCTGTTGCGCTTGTTACAAAATTATTATAACACTTTTTCCAATTCATGTCAATAAAGAATAGCTATGTAATCTTGACAAACCCGCCTGAAAAAACTAATATATTGGTGTGAGTATCTGTTCAGTCGTGGCGGCGTAGACGCCGCCGCTACTACGAATCGCCCCGTAGCGGCGGCCTCCAGGCCGCCACAGTACGTGAAAGTACGTAAGGATTGAACAGATACTGGTGTGAAGGATATACATGGAGGAGCGAATCAAATGAAGAAGCTGATGGCAATGCTGCTGACAGTCAGCCTGTTGCTGCTTCCTGTCGCAATGACGGAGGATTCCGGCATTAACTACCTGGTCCTGGTGAACAAGCTCAATGCCCTTCCCGAGGGTTGGGAAGACGCTCTGCAGACCGTGCATATCACCAATTCCCTGGGGGATGACGTGGAGATCGAAGCCAGGGCCTACGCGGCCTATGAGCAGCTGAAGGCTGACCTGGAGGCAAACGACGGCATCTATCTTGAGCTGGATTCAGCGCTCAGGAGTGTCGCCTCTCAACAGGATATCATGGACAGCTTTATCGAGAAGTACGGCGCGGACTACGCGGCCAAGACGGTCGCTACGCCCGGCTATTCCGAGCATCACACAGGCTTGGCGCTGGATCTTTATTTCAGGTTGAAGGGCGAGGACGGCGGCCTTACCGATGTTTACTATAACGAGGACATGATGCAGTACCCGGAAATTTGGGAGAAGATCCACGCGAAGCTGGCCGACTACGGCTTCATACTGCGCTATCTGAAGGACAAGGAGCACATTACCGGCTATGGCTACGAGCCTTGGCACATCCGCTATGTGGACAGCGTGGAGATCGCCCGGGAAATCACGTCACAGCCCGGCTTGACGTTTGAGGTTTGGCTGGGCGCGGTCAGGGACAGCGATCCGGTCATCGATTATGGAACCTCCGAGCTGTTTACCCGGGAGGAGCTGGAAGAGGCGGCGGTGCAGGTGAAGTGCAAGTTTGCAACCTTTGAAGGCTGTACGCTCCAGGCGTTGCGCTACGCCGGGGACGCGTGCAATACTCCGGAGGCGCTGGCGTCGATGAACCGAGGGAACGACGGGGAGCCCTACACGCAGGTCGTCGAGTTCCTCAGCGATTCCGACGGCCCGGAAACGGGCAGCGAGGTCTGGGAGCCGGGCGAAAAGATCAAGGACTACGAGTGGTGGTTGGCGCGAACCGAAAACGGCGGCTGGCAGCTGGTGAACTGGGGGTATTGCTGACAGCCGGGGCATGTCTACAAAATGCCGGTCGGAGGAAAGGCGTCCTCAGCCACCCTCTGCGAGGAATAATACTGCAACAGATTCATGGGAGGTATGCACGATGAAGAACCTGAAACGCGGTGTGTCGATTCTCCTGGCCGTTTTGCTGGCCCTCGCCACAGTCAACGGCCTCGCCTTCGCGGAGGCGTCGGAGGCGTCGTTTTCCCTGTGGAACACGGATGCCCCATCGCTGAACGCGCTGATCGAATATGTGGAAGCGGTGACGGACGAGGCCTCGCCGGATTACATACCGCCGGTGGACCGAATCGCCACCTTCGACATGGACGGCACACTGATGGGCGAGCTGTTTCCGACCTATCTCGAGGTGATACTGCTTACCGAGCGCATACTGCGGGACCCGACCTATCAGCCGGACGCGGAGATGCTGGAATTTGGCCGCATGACCCGGGACCACGCGCCGGACAAGTCCTTCCCGGCGGATTATGATTATGAATTCTCTTACCACCAGGCCAGGGCCTTCGCCGGCATGACCTTGGGCGAGTACGCCGACTTCATCACCCGATTACTGACCCACGAGGCGGACGGCTTCGAGGGCATGACCTACGCCGAGGCTTACTACCGACCCATGGTAGAGGTGGTGAAGTACCTCCAGGCCAACGGCTTCAAGTGCTATGTGGTCACGGGCAGCGACCGCTTCATTAGCCGTGTCTTCGTCGAGAACATCCTGGATATACCCCCCGAGAACGTCATCGGCTCCGATACCGCGCTGGAGGCGAGGGAACAGGGCGACACGGACGGCATCGAGTATGAGTTTACCGACAAGGACACGCTGGTGCGCACGGACCGGCTGATCATCAAGGACCTGAAGACCAATAAGGTGCTGCAAATCGCCCAGGAGATCGGCAGGCAGCCGGTGCTCTCCTTCGGCAACAGCTCCAGCGACGTCAGTATGCACAACTACGCCCTGCACAACAACCGCTACAGGAGCGCCGTCTTCCAACTGATCGCCGACGACGACGTCCGCGAATACGGCAATTCCCAGAAGGGCCCGGAGCTGCGCGAAAAGTGGGAGGGCATGGGCTTCAACGTGATCTCCATGCGGGACGACTGGAAGACCATCTACGGCGAGAATGTCAAAAGGACCGGCAGCTTCCACTGGCTGGAGGACTACGCGGACAATGGCGCTGACGCTGACACCGCCGAAGACACAGATTATACCCTTGACAGGGTGGTGCTGCTGAGCCGTCACAACATCCGCTCGCCGCTTTCCGGCAGCGGCTCGCTGCTGGGCGACATCACCCCCCATGAGTGGTTTCAGTGGACCAGCAAGCCCAGCGAGCTGAGCCTGCGCGGCGCGATGCTGGAGACCCGGATGGGCCAGTATTTCCGGCAGTGGCTGGAGAAGGAGGGCCTGTTCCCGGAGAACTATCGCCCCGAGGACGGGTCGGTGCGCTTCTACGCCAATTCCAAGCAGCGCACCCTGGCCACCACCCGCTACTTCTCCGCGGGCCTTCTGCCGGTGATGGATGTGCCCATCGAGAGCCGTGGGGAATACGACACCATGGACGCGACCTTCAACCCCGTGTTTACCTACTTCTCCGAGGCTTACGCGCAGGCGGTGCGGGACCAGATCGCCGAAAAGGGTGGTGTGGCCGGCATGAAGGGCATTCACGCGGGCCTGATGGACGCCATCGAGCTGCTGATGGACGTGACGGACATGGAGCAGAGCGAAGCCTATCGGTCCGGTGTCTATGGTGACCTTCTGGCGGACGACTCCGTCATCATACTGGAGCAGGGCAAGGAGGCGGGCATGACCGGCCCCATCAAGACCGCCACCTCCGTGGCGGACGCGCTGACCTTCCAGTTCTACGAGATGGCGGATGACAGGGCGGCGGCCTTCGGTCACGACCTGACCGTCGAGGACTGGCGCAAGCTGCACACCATCGTGGATACCTACACGGACATATTGTTTGGCACGCCGCTGATCGCCGTCAACGCCGCCCACCCGCTGCTTCAGGAGATTCGCGGCGAGCTGACTCGGGAGGGACGGCAGTTCAGCTTCCTCTGCGGCCATGATTCCAACCTTGCCAGCGTCCTCACCGCGTTGGGCGCAGAGGCGTATCTGCTGCCCGACACCGTGGAGCAGCACACGCCCATCGGCGCGAAGCTGGCCTTCTCCCGCTGGGTGGACGGCAATGACGACGCTTATTGGACGGTCGAGCTCATCTACCAGAGCACGGACCAGCTGAGGAGTATTGTGCAGCTGTCCCTGGACAACCCGCCGGTGCGCTACCCGCTGCACTTCGACGGCGTGCGGGAGAACGGAGACGGCATGATCGCGGAGGCGGACCTGCTGGCCCTGCTGGATGGCGCTATCGGAGCCTACGACGCGCTGGCGGCGCAGTACGGCGCGGAGGAGGAGGCGCTGGCTCCCGCGGCCTGACCGGACGGGAACGCGCGATGGACGGAGACGGCACGCGGCGTTTTCATATGCGGGAAACCTGCCCGAAAAACGAATAACGCCGCATACATAATGCATGCAGGGGCGCCGATATGACGCCCCTGCATGTGATATAGTGTAAAAAAACGATCAGGCCATCCGTTCAAATACCGGCATATAGTCCATGGGCGCCGCCACGCTGACCGTCTGTCCGCCCACGTAAACCTCGCCGGTGCCCGTCAGCTTCCACTGTCCGGCGGGCAGGTAGACCGTTCGCTCGAACTGGTTTAGCTCAAAGACCGGGGCGACCAGATACCGGCTGCCAAACATGTACTGGTCCTCTGCCGTCCAGCACTGCGCGTCCTCCGGGAACTCGTAGAACATGGTCCTCAGCAGCGGGGACCCGTTTTCGTGGGCCTCGGCATACAGATCGCGGATGTAATCGCGCAGGGACAGGCGGATGTCGTAGTATTTGCGCATGATGGCGTAATTCTCCTCGCCGTAGCTCCACAGCTCGTTGGGCTGGCCGGTGTGCAGGTAACCGCCGCCCCAGTCCCGATCGTCCAGCGGGGGGATGTTGTAGGGGCCGCGGTCGCCGTGCATCCGAAGCACGGGGGAGTATACCGCAAACTGGTACCAGCGGATCAGCAGCTGGCGGAAATCCG
The DNA here is from genome assembly GCA_045637485.1 of Clostridia bacterium. Lineage (GTDB taxonomy): Bacteria > Bacillota > Clostridia > Christensenellales > Aristaeellaceae > UBA2862. Next base: position 36,578 of record JAZTZK010000326.1, on the reverse strand, counting down.
GGTCGTTTACGTCGTCCGTCATGAAGCCGCCCACGTCCGTCGTCCACCAGGGTATGCCCGCCAGGCCCATGTTGAGCCCGCACTGAAGCTGTTCCCGAAAGGCATCGAAGGTGCTGGGCACGTCGCCCGACCAGATCACGTTGCCGTACTTTTGGCTGCCCGCCCAGCCGCAGCGGAGCAGGTTTACCACGTCGCCCCCGTCCTTCATGGCGTCGTAGAAGATGCGGCTGTACAGCTGGGGATACAGGTTGGAGCAGGTCAGCGCCGGGCCGATGGCGTAGCGGTAGTGGTCGTAATCGTAGACGCCGAAGTCCGGCTCGGAGTTGTCCAGCCAGAAGGCGTCAATGCCGAGATCCAGATAGTTCTTCCTGCAGACCTGCCAGACGTACTCCCGGGCCTCGGGGTTGAACACGTCGATCTCCACGCAGTCGCCCTGGTAGTCGTAGGTCTGCGCCGCGCCGCGCTCGGTGCGGATCAACAGCCCGCGCTCCAGCATCTCCCCGAAGTGCTCGCTCCGTCGGTCCACACTGGGCCAGATGGAGACGATCACCTTGATTCCCATGGCATGGAGCTCGTCCACCATGGCCCTGGGGTCCGGCCAGTAGGTGCTGTCAAATTTCCAATCGCCCTGAACCGTCCAGTGGAAGAAGTCGATCACGATCACGTCGATCTTTATGCCCTCGCGTTGGTAGCGCCGGGCCACGGAGAGCACCTCCTCCTGGGTGCGGTACCTGAGCTTGCACTGCCACAGGCCCATAAGATCCTCCGGAAACATCCCCGCGCGGCCGGTGACGGCGGTGTAGCTTTCAAGGATTTGCTTCGGTGCGTCCGCGACGGTGATCCAGTAATCCATCTGGCGGGTCGCCGGGGCCGTCCACTCGGTCAGGTTCCTGCCAAAGGTGACCCTGCCCACGGCGGGATTGTTCCACAGCAGGCCGTAGCCGAGGCTGGAGACCATGAAGGGCACGCTGATCTGACTGTTGCGCTGGGCGAGCTCGAGGGTGCAGCCCTTCAGGTCCAGGTAGGGCTGCTGATACTGTCCCATGCCGTAGATCTTCTCGCCGTCGTTGGGATCGAAGCGCACGGTGAGCGCGTATTCGCTGCCGCCGATGTTGCCCTTCCATTCCCGGTTTACCACCTTCAGGCAGCGGCTGCCCCGGGACAGCGTGCCGTCGTAGGCGCGGTAGTACTCCCGCAAAACCAGCCGGTCGTCCCGGTAAACGGAGATGAGGCCGGCGAAATTCACCACGGCACGGATGCGTCCGTTGGTGATGGAAGCGATGGGGCGGGTGTCCACCGTGCCGTCTCCGACCCAGTGGGGTTCCTCCCCGATATCGATCTTCGCTTCGATGGCCCCGACCGGTTCGGTCAACGCCCAATCCAGGGCTTCGATGGCGGGCTGCATGGTGGCGCGCACGCGCAGGGAATCCGTCCCCCAGGGCTCGATGCGCAGCGTTTCGCCCAGGCGCCGGGCGATCAGCGCGCCGCTTTGATTCGTGAATATCATGGTATGACCTCCGTTTCCTATCGTATCCTCCACCAGTATTGTAACCGCTGCGGGCTTCAAGGTCAATCGGAATTTGTATCGATTTCGATCAACGGTATGGCCTGTTGGCGGCGTTGCGCGTTCTGTCCGATTTTCTTAACAAATTATTCCGAACTCTCCTGTTGCGGATCAAGGGTATAAAGTATATTATAGTATTTGGAATATTGTAGCCTGTCGAATCATAAATGCGTTTCTTAATACCTCTCGGCAAACGGAGTAGACCCGGCCCGGAAGGAGTGACCTGCATGGCGACGGAAAAGCGCTATACCAAGGCTACCTGGAGCATCATGGCGCAGCTTCTGGAGGAAGACAACATCGAGAGCGCCCTGTCAGGAAGCCTTGAAATCCTCTTCAATACGCTGAAAAGCGAAGCGGGCGCGATTTGGCTGCTGGACAAGGAAACCGATCGGTTAACTTGTATTTTCCACATTGGGTCCGTGGATTTATCCGACATCATCATAGAAAACGGGCTGGGTATCGAAGGCGTGGTCACCAAGACGGGGCGATCCGTGCTGATTACGGACACCGGGAGCGGGGCGCAATTCGACGGCTCCGTATTCGACGACAACGGCGTTGTGACAAAGACCATGATCTGCGTGCCGCTGAACGATCTGCATGAAGTGATCGGCTGCGTGCAGCTCGTCAACAAGACGGATGACGGCGTCTACGACGATGTGGACCTGCAGTTCTGCGAACAGGTGGCGGCCCTGGCCGCCATGACCATCGATGAAAAGGGCCTGAAGGTTCATCTGAAGGAGAAGAAGGAGGTCCTCGCCGTCCTCAGGGACGTGACGAAGGAATTCCCCTCCGGCGGCGAAGTGCTGAAGGTCCTGAAGGGGATCAATCTGGAAATCTACAAAAACGAGTTTGTCATCATACTGGGCGAGTCCGGCTGCGGCAAGACCACCATGATGAACATCGTTGGCGGCATGGACTTCCTCACGGGGGGTACGCTGACGATCGAGGGGAAGGACTTTTCCCATCCCACGGACGCGGAGCTGACCCAGTTCAGGCGGGAATACGTGGGCTTCATCTTCCAGGCCTACAACCTGATGCCCAACCTGACAGCCCTTGAGAACGTGCAGTTCATCGCCGAGCTGGTGAAATATCCCATGTCCCCAAAGGACGCCATCGCCAAGGTCAAGCTGTCCGACCGGTCGGACAACTACCCCGGGCAGCTGTCCGGCGGCCAGCAGCAGCGCGTGTCCATCGCCCGTGCCATCGTCAAGAACCCGAAGCTGATCCTCGCCGACGAACCGACGGCGGCGCTGGACTATACCACCAGCATCGAGGTGTTGTCCGTCATCGAGGACATCGTGAAAAACCAGGGCACGACGGTGATGATGGTCACCCACAATGCCGAGATCGCCAAGATGGCGGATCGGGTGGTCAAGCTGCGAAACGGCAAAATATCCAGCATCAAGCGGAACATGCATCCGCTTCATGCGGAAGAGCTGGTGTGGTAACGGGCTATGAAACGGACGCAATTGAAGGAAGCCCTGCGCAATATATGGAAGCAGAAGGTGTCCTATCTGTCGGTCATCGTCATAGCCTTTCTCGGCGTGGCGACCTTCCTGGGCATCAATTATTCCGACGGCGCGCTGCGCAAAAACGGCTCCACCATGTATAACGCCGTCAACTTCCGTGATCTGGAGATCATCGCCGCCGACGTGTTCTACCAGGAGGACCTGGACGCGATACTGGGCGTGGAGGGCGTTGTGGACGCGGAGCCCGTATGGCAGACCGCCGCAAAGACCTCCTCCGGAGACAAGCGAAGGGATATCAACGTCATCACCGTTTCCCAGCGGATGAATCAGCCCCAGCTGATCGAGGGCCGGCTGCCGGAATCGGCGGAGGAGTGCGCCGTGGAGCAGAGGCTGGCCAATGACATGGGCTGGCAGCTGGGCGACGCCGTAGTCGCTCAGAACGCGAAGGGGGAAGCGGCGATGTTCCTGAAGAACAATCGCTTCACCATCGTGGGCATTGCCAATCATCCGGACCACACCAGCGTCAGCATCCCGGATACGCTCTATGTCATGGTCCAGAAGGAAGCCTTTGACATGGATAGCCTGAAAAACGGCTGCATGAAGGTGGAGGTCCTCGTCGACAAGCCCAAGGGCATCGACCGCTTCAGCAAGAGATATGAATCGATTGTTGGCGTGGTGTCGACGAAAATGGAGGAGATGGGCATCCAGCGCGCGGGGATCCGCAACGCCGAACGGAAGGACGACGCCCAGGCAAAGCTGGACGACGCCCAGGCGAAGCTGGACAACGCCCAGGCACAGCTCCAGAAGGGACGCGCCGAGCTGGACGAGGGCTGGAACAAGATGGAAGAGGGCAATAAGCAGATCGATGAAAGCGAAGCGAAGCTCACCGACGGGCAGGGCCAGCTGCTGGCCTCCCAGGCAGAGCTGATGGAAGGCCGGGACAAGCTGGCCGAGGGCGAGGTCAAGCTGGCGAAGGCCGAGGTGGAGCTGAGCATGGGCAGCAGCGTGCTAAAAATCGGGCGTGAGCAGCTGGACAAGGCCCGTCGAACGCTGATCGATTCCTGGGAAATGAAGGAGGACGCCGTCGAGGGATTGCGCAACGCGCTCCGCTCTGCGCTGGGCAGCGCGGGCGAGGATATCTCATGGGCTTCGCGCCGCAGCGTGAACATCGACAGCTCCCGTGCCACCGCCATGGAAATTGACATCACCGATTCATTGACATTCGACCTCAGAAAGTCCATGAAGTCAAACGTCAGGGCCCTGCTGGACTCCGGCCTCATCTCCGACGAGGCGATGATCGCGCTGTATGTATCATTGACGGGGGGCGGGACATGATGCGCTACGGCAAAACCCTGTGCCTCCTCCTCGTGAGCTTGCTTACAGTACTTATGCTGAATCCGGTCGTAACGATGGTCGCCACGGCAGAACTGGAAATAGACCTGAGACCGGAGAACCCCGAAGCGCTGGACTTCATCGAAATGCCGGAGATCAGCGAGGCACAGGAGGCCATCGTCGTTCCGGACGAGGGCATGACGCTGGACGATATCCCGGATTTGGAGGATTTCATCGATCTGGATAGCCTCGAGGATCTGGAGGACCTCTTCGATCTGGATGATCTCTCGGAGCTGGACTTCGGCGAGGAGATTATGCCGGAGCCAGGCGACGACGATCCGCCGGAATATGACATGGAAGTCGTCAAGGCGTATCTCACATCCTACCTGAGCTCAAAAACCACCGGGTACAGCATGGTGCAGCGCATGGCGAAGACGTGGGACAGCAGTCACGCTGAATACCTGAAGGGTGAAAAGCAATACCGGCAGGGGGTTTCCACGTACAATAAGGGCAAGGCGGACTACAATAAGGGCCTGGAGGCGTACCAGGAGGGCAAGAAAAAGTACGACGAGGGCCTGAAGCAGTACAAGGACGGCGCAGAGCAGTTCAGGGAGGGCACCTCCAAGCTGAACGAGGCGAAGCAAAAGCGGGACGAGGGCATACAGCAGCTCAACGAGGGAGAGGCCAAATACAAGGAAAACCTCGCCGCTTACGAGGACGGCGTGCAAAAGCAGAGCGAGGCGCAGAGGCTGGCGGCAAGAATGCCGGAGAACCAATGGGTCATCATGAACTGCCGAGGGAATTCCAGCTTTGTTCAGTTGATGCTGGGCAGCAGCAACCTCGCCAGCCTGGAGATGACCTTCTCCCTGATGTTCGTGCTGGTCGGCGCGCTGGTCATCTATGCGACCATCAGCAAGATGATCGACGAGCAGCGCAACCTGGTTGGCGCGGGCAAGGCGCTGGGCCTGTACAACCGTGAGATATTCGCCAAGTACCTGATGTTCGGCATGACCGGCACGATTCTGGGCACTGCCATGGGCATACTGATGGCCCGCTTCCTGATGGAGGTCTATGTTCTGAGGAGCGCCGCCTCCTTCTACACCTTCGATACGACGAAGCCGGCGCTGATCCTTATGCCGACCCTCGTCGCGCTGGCGGCGGGCGGGCTGCTGTCGCTGTCCGCAACCTGGTTTGCCTGCAATAAGCTGATGCGCTCCACGGCCATCCAGTTGATGCAGCCGAAGGTGCCCGCGGGAAGGAAGAAGGCCGGGGGCGGCCGGCACGTCCTGTCGCTGTATTCCAGGCTGATCCTGCTGAACATAAGGTCAGATCTCAGGCGCGTCATCGTGACGATCGTGAGCGTGGCGGGCTGCTGCGCGCTGGTGGTCATCGGCTTTACGCTGAAATCCGCGGTGGAGGGCGCGCTGCAGAAGCAGTATGACAAGGTCGTGAAATACGACGGGCGCATCAAATATGACACCGCCGCCTCAGCGGATGTCGCGGAGCATATCAGGAAGCGGCTGGAAGACGATGGAATCGAGTATACGGAGTTTTACGACGGAGTGGTGACCTTCAGGATCGAGGATATCCTGGTGGGCGAGCTGCTATGCGGCGACATCGCCGAGATCAGCTCGTTCTATCGCCTGCTGGACTGGAAGACGGATAAGCCCCTTCCCCCCTCGGACAGCGGTATACTGATTCAAAAGCGCACAGCCGAAAGCTATGGCCTGGAGGAGGGCAGCGAGCTGGAGCTCACCCTTGGCCTCTACAATCGGGCCAAGGTCCGGGTGGCCGGGATTTTCGACAACTATATCGGTCGCGTCATGGTGATGAGCCGGGCGTATTACCGGGAGCTGTTCGAAGAGGACTGCGTGAACAACCAGTTCTACATCCGCCTGAACGGGGCGGACGAGGAAAAGCTGCAGGCGGACCTGACGAAGATCGACGGCTATGACAGCTATGGCCGCTCCGATTCGGACAAGGCCCTGTTTGCCTCGAGCTCCACACTGGTCACCGCCATCGTCGCGCTGTTCATATTCATGGCCGCGGTCATGGCCGGCGTGGTGCTGACGAACCTCACCAATACCTATATCCTCCAGAAGAAGCGGGAGCTGACGATCATGCGCATCAACGGCTTCAGCGTCAGGGAGGTCATCAGCTATGTCACGCGGGAGACGGTGTTCACGACGGCGGTCGGCGTGATTGCCGGCGTCGCCATGGGCGCGTTGATCGCATACAGGATCACCCGCTCGCTGGAGACGGCCTTTGTTCAGTACAATCGCAGCATCTGTCTGCCGGCGTGGGCTTACGGCGTGGTCATCACGGCATTCTTCACGATCGTCATCAACGTCATCGTCCTGCGCCAGGTCAAGCACCTTAAGCTCACGGACATGGGATGACGGCATCACATCCATTATTCTGATCAACGGGGTGGTAATATGTTTGGCAGAAGGCCGGACGGAAGGCGGGTCAAGGGGATCGATCCGATCATGCGGATCACGTCCTATGCCATGCCGATGCGCTGCGACGCCCAGGTGTTCCTGAAGCACAGGGCGGACCTGGAGGTGCTGCTGGACTTCATCCGGCGGCAGCGGCTTGAAAAGGGCGAGCAGATCACCTATATGCAGATCATCGTCGCCGCCTACGTGCGGGCCGTCAGCAGCAACCCCCAGGTCAACCGCTTCATCATGAACAAGCAGCTGTTTGCCCGAAACAACTGCTCCTGCGCCTTTACGATTTTGAAGGATCCCCATGACATCGACAAGGGCGAGGCGGTGGTGAAGATCAAGTTCGACCTCACGGATACGATCTACGACGTGCGCGACCGCATGGACGCCGCTGTGGCGGCCAACCGGATCGACCAGCCGCCGGGGTTTGTTGACAAGCTGCTTGGCTCCCTGTTCGTCGTTCCCGGGCTGGCCACCGTCGTCGTGGCGCTGGTCCGCTTCCTGGACCGCTACGGCCTGGCGCCCGGCGTGCTGATGGAAGAGCTGCCCTTTTACGTGGGACTGTATATCACCAACATGGCCTCCCTGCAGCTTCAGGATGTCAATCACCACCTGTACAACTGGGGCAATGTGGGCATGTTCGCCGGAATGGGCGTGGAGGAGCGAAGCGCCGTGGTGGAGAAGGGCCAGACGCGCATGAAGCGCTTTCTCCCCATCGGCATCACCATCGACGAGCGCGTCTGCTCCGGCGCCCACTATGCCCGCTTCCTGAAGGACATAAGGCGCTACCTGAGCCACCCGGAGCTGTTGGAGCTGCCACCGGACGAGGTGATCTTCGACCAGGGCTACGAATATCACGAACCGAAGCCCCAGGCCGCGTCCGCTTCCCCACAGAAAAAATGAGACGGGCAAACGCCTGAAATGCAGCCAATGAAAGAACTGTCATGGTATGTCTATCGCGCGACGTGCGCCGTGGTGCGGCGGCTCTTCCCTGAGCCGCAATTCACGGGCCTGGAGAAGCTTCCCGTCGACAGACCCTGCATCATCGTGGGGAATCACGCCCAGGCCTACGGCCCGATCTATATGGAGCTGTACCTTCCCCGCAGGCGCGCGATCTGGTGCGCCGCCGAAATGATGCATATGAGGGAGCTCCCCGACTACGCCTATCAGGACTTCTGGGCCCGAAAGCCGCTGTGGTGCCGGTGGTTTTACCGGCTCCTTCCCTTCGTTGCAGCGCCGGTGGCCGTATGCGTTCTGAAGAACGCCCATGCGATTGGCGTTTACAGGGACAGCCGCATCATGACCACGATGCGCGAATCGCTGGAGCGCATGAAGAAGGGCGAGAGCATCGTCATCTTTCCCGAGCATGAGGTTTCCCACAACGACATCGTCTGGGAATTCCAGGAGGGATTTATCAACCTGGCGCGGCTGTATACCCGGCAGACGGGCGAAGGCATCGACTTTGTTCCGATGTACGTCGCGCCGAGGCTGCGAAGGGTGTGCTTCGGCAGCCCCATCGCCTACGATCCGACTGCCAATCCCGCAGAGGAGGCCCGTCGCATATGCGATGCGCTGATGGATGCCGTCACTGACCTGGCGCTGGCGCTGCCGCCTCACGTGGCCGTGCCGTACCCGAACCGACCGAAGCGCAGCTATATCTCAACAGATTCGATGAAAGGTGCCCCTTCGGGGGAATAGTCCATGAAGCGCCCTGTCGTTGATTATCGTGAGTTTCGCCTTTTCCGGCTGAAAGACCCCCGCTTTGTCCACCTCCGCCTGTTGGGGGGATGGCTCGTCTACCTGGCGCTGTATTTCATCACGGAGAATTTTATCCCTGTGGAGCGCTGTCACGTCATCCACTGCGCGCTGGACGACGTGATTCCCTTCACAGAGGGATTTCTGATCATCTATTGCTACTGGTATGCGCTTCTGGTGGGGTCCCTGCTGTATTTCCTGCTGTATGACATCCTCAGCTTCAAGCGCCTGCAGATCTACATCATGATCACGCAGCTGGTGGCGATGACGGTGTACATACTGTTTCCCAGTGTCCAGCTCTTGCGCCCGGACAGCTTTGAGCGGGACAACCTGCTGACCCGCCTGGCGGCGTTCATCTACGCCTTTGATACGCCCACGGGGGTATGTCCGTCCCTGCACGTGGCCTATTCCCTGGGCATCGCCTCTGTCTGGTGTCACAGGCGGGAGGGCAGCTGGCTGTGGAAGGCCTTCATGATCCTCTCCGCCGCAGCCATCTCAATATCCACCGCCTTTGTCAAGCAGCATTCCGTCGTGGACATCTTCGCGGCGATTCCCGTATGCCTGTTAGCCGAATACCTGGTGTTCGGTCCGACGCGACTGAAACGATGGATAGAGCGGAGTGACGCGGTTGCGTAAAGCGCCCTGCGGCGTAAGCGCCGTCGATATCAAAGCGCGCGGCCACCCGTACAGCGGCGACCTCCGGGCCGCCTGAACGCGGATCGGGAGAGAAGACGGCTTGATTGACGGGAATGCGGGAGCGATCAGACGAAGGTATTCCTTTCGGGGTCGTAGTGAAATCCGACCTTGGCCATGGCATCCAGCAGCGCCTGCTTATCGGCGTCCATGTCCTCGCACAGCGCCTCCAGCGATCCGTACTGGTCGCGGAGCTTTGTGTTCAGAAAGCTGAACAGGATCATCGGATCTTTTGGCAGCATGACGGTTCCTCCTATCAAAACAGTCGGTATTTGAGTGAAACAGCGCCTTTCCTCCCGCAGTTGACGCGCATGCCTTCCCGCTATATAAAGCTTATACGATCTTTCATATGTGGCGAAGGCTGCTCTGCCTATGTAGGATCGATCACAGTATACCACATTGTCCGCAATCTGAAAAGCCCCGGGAATGCCGATCCCACAGCCGGATTATCAGGAGCATGATCCCATCTGACGCGGGAGTGGTCTTCATTGAAGGATACGTCCAAACAATAAGGAAGGCCATTCTCGATACCCCAGTGCGTTCTCCAGGCATGAGCAAATTGCTCCACACTTTTATCTTATATGTATCGGTTTGCGTTTTTCGTTTTTGTTCCCACATACGGTCTTGCCATCTATGCTGATTACTTCGCCCTTCAGCTTCTCATGAACCTGCTTCGTCCATTGTGTAAAGCATCGCTTGAATGCGTCAGGATCGATTTGTCCCCAGACCCGCGCAAACATTGTTTCCGATGGTATCCCGTGTTCCAATTCCAGCTTAATTCGAGTTACCATTCACCCTTGCGGCGAACCGCCGTAGCGGCGAGCAATGCTCGCCGCTACGGATATGTGCCAATCGGCTTGAAAGGTGAATGGTAACTAATTCGATGTTGCAGTCGTGGAAATTCTGGAAATCCCCCTTGTATTCTTCCGTATTCTATGTTATATTTTGTGAGATACAGATTATCGTTGAGTCAGGAAGGCTTTGTTTGCAAAACATGGGCCTGGACGCCGTGTTTGGCGTATAGTAATCCCGATTCACATGGAAGAAGCGCGAAGCTGTGGTCAAGAGAGGAAGGATTCAGATTGACAGACAAAGCACTCTATAGAAAAAGATGGACTCCCCGCCTGGTCCTGCTTCTGGCGCTTATCATGCTGCTGAGTGTGGACGCGGTCATCGCCGGCGGGAGTGCGGAAGGGTTGAAGACCGTGGATCCCGTGAACCAGCCGGAGAATTTTTCCGCGGTGCTGTATGACAATACCAATGGCCTTCCCACGTCTGAGGCCAACGCCATCGTGCAGACCTCGGAGGGCTTCATCTGGATCGGCAGCTACGGCGGACTGATCCGCTACGACGGCAATACCTTCGTGCGCATGGATTCCACCGGCGGTCTCACCAGCATCAAGTGCCTGTACGTGGACAGCCAGGACCGCCTGTGGATCGGCACGAACGACAACGGCGTCGCTGTGCTGGAACAGGGTGAGCTAAAAAAGTGGGGCAAGCTGGACGGCATGCTGTCGGCCCACACCCGCGCCATCACGGGGGACGAGAGCGACACGATCTACATCGCCACCACCTGCGGCATCGCGGTGATCGATCCGGATGGAAACCTGCGGATGATGACGGATGAAGCCATTGCCGACGCCAACATGCGCGACCTGCGGATGGGCAGCGACGGCATCATCTACGGCCTGACCAACTTCGGCGACCTGATGAAGATCAGGGACGGCAAACTGATCAGCTTCCTCAGCGCGGAGGAAAGCTCCGTGCAGGGTGTGGCCTCCATGCTCCCTGATCCGGTGGAGCCGGGCAAGCTCTGGTTTGAGGCCGGCGACTTCGGGTTCTATCACGCGACCTATGGGGAAAACCTCACCGATCTGGAACAGATCGACATTCAGCCATTAAGCTCCGTGCAGCAGATGGAATACATCGACGGCAAGGTCTGGATATGCTCCTCCTATGGCATCGGCGTGCTGACGGACGATGGTATCCGGGTTCTGGAAGACCTGCCCATGAACAACTCCATCGGCCATGTGATGCGGGATTACCTGGGCAACCTCTGGTTCACTTCCACGCGCCAGGGCGTGATGAAGGTGGTGCCCAATCAGTTTTCCGACCTGTTTGAACGCTACGGCCTATCGACACAGGTGGTCAATTCCACCTGTATGAGCGAGGGCAAGCTCTTCGTCGCCACGGACACGGGGTTGATCGTGCTCGATGAAAACGGCCCGGTCACCAGCCTCCCGCTGACGAAGGCCGTGACCAACACCGGCGCGGACTTCGAGGCGGACGACCTCATCACCCTGCTGGACGGCGTTCGAATTCGCTCCATCATCCGCGACAGCCAGGATCGGCTGTGGATCTCCACATGGCGAAAGCACGGGCTTTTGCGCTACGCGAAGGGCGAGCTGACCGTGTTTGCCCAGGGCGACGGTCCGCTGTCCAACAGCATGCGCGCCGTCTGCGAGCGCAGTGACGGCACGATCCTCGTGGCGCTGACCGGCGGTGTGGACGTCATCGACGGCGACAGCATCGTCGCCTCCTACGGCGAGGCGGACGGCATCGTCAACACCGAGAGCCTGACCGTCTGTGAGGGAACGGACGGCGACATCGTGCTGGGCTCAAACGGCGGCGGACTCTACATCATCAACGAGTCCGGCGTGCGGAGCATCAATGTCGAAGACGGACTTCCCTCCGACATCGTCATGCGCTTAAAGCGCGACCCCAAGCGGGACCTGATCTGGATCGTCACCAGCAGCGCCATTGCCTATATGACGCCGGACTACCGGGTGACGACGGTTCAGAAGTTCCCCTACAGCAACAACTTCGACCTCTTTGAGAACAGCAAGGGCGACATGTGGGTGCTCTCGAGCAACGGCATCTACGTGGTGCCGGCTGAGGAAATGATCGCCAACGGGGAAATCAACCCGGTCTACTACAGCATCGCCAACGGCCTGCCCTGCATCACCACGGCGAATTCCTATAGCGAGCTGACTGACGAGGGCGACCTGTACATCGCCGGCACCACCGGCATCTGCAAGGTCAACATCGAGCAGCCCTTTGAGAATGTGGACGACCTGAAGGCGACGGTTCCATTTGTGGAGGTGGACGGGGAGACGCTCTACCCCAACGCGGACGGCGCGTTCACGATCCCATCGAATACCCAGAAGCTGACCGTTTACAGCTATGTGTTCAACTATTCTCTGAGCGATCCTCAGGTGGGCTACCAGCTGGAGGGCTTCGAGCACAGCGGCACGACGGTCAACCGCAGCGATATGGTGCCCGTGGACTACACCAACCTGCGCGGCGGCACGTATCATTACGTGATGCACCTGAAGGACTCCATGGGCCGGGGCGACAGAGAGGTGTCCGTGCGGATCGTCAAGGAGAAGGCGTTCTACGAGCAGGTGTGGTTTTATATCCTTGTGGGACTCGCAGCGGCGATCGTGATCGCCCTGCTGGTGCGAGCATATGTCCGCAGGAAGATGAGCGCGCTGGAGGCCAAACACCGCGAGGAGGCCGAACGGGAGAAGATAGAGAACGAGCAGAAGCTGGCGAGCCGCATTCAGAGCGACGCCCTGCCGGATGTCGCGCCGGAATTTCCCGATCATCCGAATGTGAATCTGCGGGCGAGCATGGATACCGCCAAGAATGTGGGCGGGGATTTCTATGACTACTTCCCCATTGACGACAACCGCATCTGCTTCCTCATCGCCGATGTCTCCGGCAAGGGCACGCCGGCCGCCCTGTTCATGATGACGGCAAAGACCATGATCAAGGACTATGCCCTGACCCGGGACAGCACCTCGGAGATCTTCACCGAGGTCAACGTCCGGCTGTGCGAAAACAACGAGGCGGAAATGTTCGCTACCGCCTGGATCGGCATACTGGACACCCGGACGATGACCCTGCAATACACCAACGCCGGGCACAATTACCCGATGCTCCAGCGCGAGGGCCAGCCCTGTGAGGAGATCAGGAAGAATCACGGACTGTTCCTGGGCGGCATGGAATTCACGATGTACAAGCAAGGCGAAATCAAGCTTGAGCCGGGCGACCGGCTGCTGCTGTTCACCGACGGGGTGGTAGAGGCCCATGACCAGAAGAACGGTCTTTACGGCAATGAGCGCCTGCAAAAGGTGTTGGACGACACCAGGGATTTGCCGGGTGAACAGGTATTGAAGCGCATTTTTGATGATGTCAGCGAATTTGCCGCGGGGGTTCCCCAGTTTGACGACATCACCATGGTTATTCTGTCAATCAAAGATTAGGAGGTATAAATCATGAAACTGACCACGAAAAAGAACGGAACCGATCTGACCATTCAACTGTCCGGAGAACTCAACACGCTGACCGCGCCGGAGCTGTCCGCCCTTTTGGACAAGGAGCTGGGCGGCGTGAAGAAGCTGACCCTGGATTTCGCCGAGTGCGACTATGTCTCCTCCGCGGGTCTGCGCGTGCTGCTGGCCACCTTCAAGCAGATGAAGGCGGCGAAGGGCAGCATGGAGCTGGCCAACGTGGGCGAGAATTTCAAGGATGTGCTGGAAAACACGGGTCTGGACGCCGTGTTTGGCGTGCATTGATCGCAGAATCCTCTGAAAGGAGCGAGAACACATGGCCGAGGAAAGCATATTGAGAATACCCGCCAGGCTGGAGGGTTTGGATCTCATTCTATCCTTTGTCAGTTTTTTGCTGGATTCCCACGGCTGTTCCCCCCAGGCGCGCACACAGCTGCGCATGGCCGTGGAGGAGCTTTATGTGAACGTGACCCTCTACGCCTATCCGTCGGGTGACGGCTGGGTGGAGATCGGGGGCAGCGTTGCGGACGGCATGGCGACGTTTAAGCTCATCGACGCTGGAACGCCCTTCAACCCACTGGAAAAGGATGATCCCGACATCATGCTTTCCGGCGAGGAGCGCGGCATCGGCGGCCTGGGCATCTTCATGGTGAAAACCATGGTGGACGAAGTGGAATACGACTATCTCGACGGCTGCAACCGGTTGACGCTGCGGAAACAGCTCTGACAGGATCAACAGGTCACCCCCTTTCTCCCTCATTGCGGGGAAAGGGTGGTCTCATTTATTCAACGCGGAGACGACAGGAGAGAGTCTATTCAATGAAATACAAGCTGAATGAACGCAATATAGATACCGTCTGCAAAGAAGCAAATGCGTATCTTGTAAGCAGAAAGACCAATCCCAAGGATCTGGTTCACACAAAGCTCTCGATGGAGGAGGTGTTGCTTACCTATTTAGACGCTTTCGGCAACGAGGCGGAATTTTCCGTGGATTACGGCGGAGGATTGACAAAAAACAAGATCCGGCTGACTGTGCCGGGGGCGTCGCTCGATCCCTTCGCTTCAACCGAAGCCGATTCGGATGATGAATTGTTCATGTCCAATGTACTGTCGAGGATGGGGCAGTATCGTAAATGGAATTATGTGCGCGGCGTAAACACGGTCACGTTCACCCCGACGAAGAAGAGCCTTCCCGATTGGGAGAAGCTGCTGATCGCGGTCCTTTCCGCCATCGTCCTGGGATTGCTTACCCGAGCACTGCCCGCAAATATAGCCATGACGCTGCAGCATGACGTGATGTCTCCGCTGCTTCAGACCTTCCTTGGCTTCCTGAACGCAGTCGCCGGACCGATGATATTCCTGTCGGTGGTCTGGGGGATCTACAGCATCGGAGACGCATCCACCTTCAGTGAGGTGGGCAGGCAGATATGCGTCAGATTCCTCCTGTTTCTGTGCGTCATGACAACACTGATCGCGCTCATCAGTCTGCCGTTTTTCAGCCTTACGGTGGGAAGCGCACAGGATGGCAATCAGTATTCCGAGCTGTATCGTATGGTGCTGGACATCGTTCCGAACAATCTGTTCACGCCGTTCTCCCGAGGCAACACCCTGCAAATCATGTTTGTTGGCATCATCGTCGGCATTACGATGCTGCTGATCGGCAAGAATACGCAGGTAATTGCGGATCTGTCGGAGCAGCTTGGATTTGTCGTAGACGGGATTATGGGTTTTATCAGCAAGCTCGTCCCTGTATTCGTGTTCGGAAGCCTCTTTAACATCATAGCGTCCAGCGATCTCAGCTCACTGGCCGCAGGCGGTAAGTTCTTTGCCGGCGGACTGGCGGGAAGTATACTTCTGATGGTTTTCCACACCGTCGTGACCTGTGTGAGATTGCGCATGTCACCTTTCGATTTGTGGAAAAGGACGTTTTCCACCTTCATTATCTCGAAAACACGGCGTCTTCCTCAGCCGCCTTTGCCGATAATAAAAGACCTGCATAGAAAAGCTGGGCGTCAGCCAGCGCCTGGCCAATTTCGGCGTTCCGTTTGGACAGATACTGTATAAACCAGGCGTATCCGTGCTGTTCTGGTTTGCCGCGATCAGTGTGGCCGAAAGCAGTCGTATAGAGGTATCTGTGGTGTGGTATGTTACCGCTTTAGTGGTTTGTATCATTCTTTCCGCAGCAGCTCCGCCTGTGCCGGGCGGCATGACAGCCAGCTTTACCATTCTTTTCACCCAGCTCGGTCTGCCGGTATCTGATCTTGCTGTCATTCTTTCGCTGACCTCCATTCTGGACTTTGTGATCACCGCTGCCAATATTTTCCCGGGACAATGCGTACTCGCGATTGCCGCCCGGAGCATTGATAAAACGGGGGCGTAACGTCAAAAAAATACCCGGAAGCCACCAAGGAAGGAAGCATTCCATGAAATACAAGCTGAATGAGCGCAATATCGACGCTGTCAGCAAGGAAGCCAGCGCTTATCTTGTGAAGCGAAAGACGGAACCCAAAGCCCTGACCCACACGAAGCTTTCGATTGAGGAGGTATTGCTCGACTATCTGGATGCCTTCGGAAGCGACGCGGAATTCACCGTGGATTACGGCGGTGGATTGTTCAGGAACAGGATAAGGCTGACCGTGCCGGGCAAGGCGCTCGATCCCTTCGCTTCAACCGAAGCCGATTCGGATGATGAACTGTTTCTGTCCAATGTACTGTCGAGGATGGGGCAGTATCGTAAATGGAATTATGTGCGCGGCGTAAACACGATCACCTACACCCCGGCGAAGAAGAGCCTCCCCGACTGGCAAAAGCTGCTGATCGCGATCCTTTCCGCCATCGTCCTGGGACTGGCCGCCCGGGCGCTGCCCGTAAGTCTGTCCACGGTGCTTCAGCAGGATGTGGTATCGCCGCTGCTCGACACCTTCCTGGGCTTCCTGAACGCGGTCGCCGGACCAATGATATTCCTCACGGTGGTCTGGGGCATCTACAACATCGGAGACGCCTCCACCTTCAGCGAGGTGGGCAGGCGCATCGGCGTCAATTTTCTTGTGTTTCTGTTTGCCATGACGGCGCTGACCGCGCTCATCAGCCTGCCTTTTTTCAGCCTCAAGGCCGGAAACGCGCAAAACGGCAATCAGTATGCCGAGCTGTATCATATGGTGTTGGACATCGTTCCAAACAATTTGTTCACGCCATTCTCGCGGGGCAATACCCTGCAGATCATGTTTATCGCCATCATCGTCGGCATCATGATGCTGACGATCAGCAAGAATATGCCGGTCATCGCGGGTCTGGTGGAGCAACTGGGCTTTATCGTGGATGGGATCATGGGGTTTATCGGCAAGCTCGTCCCTGTATTCGTATTCGGAAGCCTTTTCAGCATCATAGCGTCGAGCAATCTTGGCTCTTTCGCCGCGGGTAGGAAGTTCTTTGTCGCCACGCTGGCAGGCTGTGTGTTCCTGTTGATTGTCCAGACGCTCATGGCATGCGCAAGCTTACATATGTCGCCCCATGAACTGTGGAAAAAGACCTTCTCCACGTTCATTATCGCGCTGACCACAGCATCATCCTCGGCTGCGTTTGCCGATAATAAAAGGACCTGCACGGAAAAACTGGGAATCAGCCAGCGCCTGGTGAATATTGGCGTGCCCTTCGGACAGCTGCTGTATCCTCCGGGATCATCGGTGCTGTTCTGGTTTGCCGCGGTCAGTGTGGCCGAAAGCAATGGTTTGGAGGTATCCGCGGTATGGTATATCACCGCCGTATTGATAAGCCTCATACTTTCCATAGCCTCTCCGCCTGTTGCGGGCGGCATGACAGCCTGCTTTGCCATTCTCTTCGCCCAGCTCGGGTTACCGATATCCGATCTGGCCGTCATAGTGTCTCTGACATCCATACTGGACTTCGTAGCAACCGCCACAAGTGTTCATGGGGGACAATGTATACTCGCGATCACGGCGAGGAGCATTGAAAGAAACAAGCCTTAAAAAATGACCCCGGAAAAGCAGGTCTCACCTGTTAAAGTCTGTGTGAAGCGTGACCGTGCCGGGCAGGAATTTCGGGAGGGGCGTCGAAATACGATCAGTGCGCCCCGTTCACAGGGCGGAAGGCTGCGCAGGGAATCTTTGACCTGGAGACAGACAGTGTAAGACAGCGAGGCACAGGCTTATGGATATTCGACAAAAGATCGTTATACTTGACTTTGGCGGCCAGTACACCCAGCTGATCGCCCGGCGCGTGCGGGAGTGCCGCGTCTATTCCGAGGTCGTGCCGTGGAGCGCTCCCCCGGAATCGATCAAAGCCCGTCGACCTTCCGGCATCATACTCTCCGGCGGGCCGGCCAGCGTGACCGACGCGGACGCGCCGTGCTGCGATACGGCCATCTACGAACTCGGCGTGCCGGTGCTGGGCATCTGCTATGGCATGCAGCTGACCGCCGCGCTGTTGGGCGGCGGCGTAGCCCGCGCGGTGGAACGGGAATACGGTCGCGTGACGGTTCGGATGAACGAACAAGCCGGATTGCTGGAGGGCCTGTCGCCGGAATCCGCCTGCTGGATGAGCCACACCTGGCAGGTGAGCCAGTGTCCGCCGGGATTCCGCGTCATTGCCGGGACGGACAATTGCCCCGTGGCTGCTATGGCGGACGATGCCAGGCGCATCTATGGCGTGCAGTTTCATCCCGAGGTGACGCACACCGACGAGGGCCGGAGGATCATCGAAAACTTTGTGCTGGGGATCTGCGGCTGCGCGGGGGACTGGACGATGGACGCCTACGTCGAAACGGCCGTCAGCCAGATCCGCCAGGTCGTTGGCGATACCGGCACGGTGCTGCTGGCCCTGTCCGGCGGCGTGGATTCCTCCGTTGCGGCGGCCCTGATCCACCGGGCCATCGGAAGCCGTCTGACCTGCGTGTTCGTGGATCACGGGCTGCTGCGCAAGGGCGAGAGCGCGCAGGTGTGTCGGGTGTTCAGCGAGCTTTTCCCGGTGCGCTTCGTCCGCGTGGACGCTTCCGAACGCTTCTTCAACGATCTGAAGGACGTCACGGAGCCCGAACAGAAGCGCAGGATCATCGGGCGGGATTTCATCGAGGTGTTCAAGGACGCGGCGAAGGACCTGGGGCGGCTGGACTACTTCGCCCAGGGCACCATCTACCCTGACGTGATCGAGAGCGGCCAGGGCGCCAGCGCCGCGGTGATCAAGAGCCACCATAACGTGGGCGGCCTGCCGAAGGAGCTGGGCTTTACCGAGCTGATCGAGCCGCTGAGGATGCTGTTCAAGGACGAGGTGCGCGCATTGGGCGAGGCGCTGGGCCTGCCCAACGACCTGGTGTGGCGGCAGCCGTTTCCCGGCCCCGGCCTCGCCATCCGCATCATCGGCGAGGTGACGCCGGAGAAGGCCCAAATCGTTCGGGAGAGCGACGCCATCTTCCGGGAGGAGATCGCCAGGGCGGACCTTGCCGGACAGGTCAGCCAGTACTTCACGGTGCTGACCGGCGTGCATTCCGTGGGCGTGATGGGGGACGAGCGCACCTACGACTACACCGTCGCCCTGCGCGCCGTCACAACCGACGACTTCATGACCGCAGACTGGGCCCGGCTGCCCTATGACCTGGTCGCCCGCGTCTCGGAAAGGATCGTCAACGAGGTACCCCACGCCAGCCGCGTGGTGCTGGACGTGACCTCCAAGCCGCCGGCGAGCATCGAGTGGGAATAAATATTCAACGGTCCGAAAGCGCCCTGTATACAGGCGCTTTCGGGCTTATCAATTTCGGTGACAGCGATTTGATAACGGCAGAGTTTTTGCCTTTGATGTGGGTTGTTCGTTCTTGTTATTTGATTCCTGACCTTAATTTATTGACTTGTTATACAATGTTGACAATTTTGGTATTAAATAAAGAATAACAATATGGTAAAATTAATCCGAATGTACTGTATTCCAAAGCGAGCAGCGTCATTGACGTTCTGTCCTGTTTCATGGAGGGACTGCGCATGAAAAAGCCGATCACTGTTTTGCTGCTGTTTGTCCTGTTGATTCAGGTATGCCCATTCGACGCTTTGGCCGCAGTGGGCAAGGTGCTGACACGGGAGGAGCTGGATCGCGCCTATGCGCTCACCGGTCTGGGCGAGGATGAGGGTGTTTACCATAACGGCATGAAGCCCAATGCATCCTGGAGCGCCGCCCAGCTCTCCGATTGGCTGGAGGACATGCTTACAACCACTATTCACAGTATCAGTGACACGCTGTCAAGGGCTGACTATGCGCTGAGCGAGTTGAGAGAAAAGGACGAGGCAGCCTATCGGCAGTTATCGAGCGGGAACTTCATTGAAAAACTGCATGAATTGTCTGAAGAGAGCGAAGCGCTGCAGGAGGAGATGCGTTACTATAAAAAGCATCTTCAGGAATGCTCGGGCCTGATAGCCGAGATGCGCTTCGCCCTGATCGATCAGGAGAAGACGCTGTTTGATTCTGAAAAAGTGCGCATGTCGGCACGCATTGAGGAGGCTGTTGCCGAACTGAGCGCGGATCGGGAGTATATCATCGATCATATTGACACCTGGAAGGAACGGGCAAACGCTTTGCAGCGCTACCTCAGTCTGGGCCCGCTTGGCGATGATGAGGACGAACCCTTTATGGGCAATTACCTCCAGAGGCTGTTCGGCTATTCCCAACCCGTGTCAAACACTGCCAAGGCGTCGCTTGCCAATGGAACGAGCACGCGACTGGCACGGCTGTCCGCGGACGCGGGTCTGTCTGCGAACGACGCCGTGGATACGCACATCACCGTCATCACCGACCAACAGATCTGCTTTTCTCTGTTTACAAATGAAAATGGGAAGCGGAAGCCACTGCCTGGCATCAGCCTTGAGGTAAAGGATATACTGAATCCCGACATGTGGGATCCCCCACATGAGACCGATGAGGACGGCCTGGTAATCCTGCCCACCAACCTGTTTACCACGGATCAGTTTGATGTCATCCATCTCAAACTGACGGTGGATGGGGAGTCAAAGGGCTATCGCAGCCTGTACATCGACGACCTGGATCTGGAGCTGGGCGACAGATTCGATTTGACGATGATCCCATTGGACGCGGGAGACGATACCATTGTATCCAATGCCGGGGGACAGCCGTACATCGTCTCCGGGGAGTTCAACAAGCGGGACATCATGTATTCGGACTACAACATGCTCTATTCCTCCGCCAACAACTATCCGTGCGAGATCAAGGTGGAGGTCAAAAACGCGGAGGGCCTGCCCGAGCTGATGATGAGCTGGTATGAGAACGACGGCAGCTTGAGCAATCTGAAACGGTGCTGGGCGAAGGCAACCACCCACGAGGGCAACGTCTACACCTTCGTGGGTCCCTGGAAGCAGAAATTTTCGCCCAACGCTTCAAAGGCGCAGCGACCTGCCTTTTCCTTCGGGCAGTCACCCGATGCCGTTCGATTTGTTTCACGCCTGGTGTCTACCCGCAGCGCCACGGACAAGCCCCTGAACGAGGGTACCGGCAGTGGCGGTGGCGTATTCGGCAGCGTGTTGGGTACGGGTATCAGCCTTGGCGCCACTATCCCGCTGGGCGGGGATAAATCGGTGAACATCAGCCTGAACCTGCCCTTTCTCGACTATCTGCCCAAGTTCTCCACCGACCTGGCCGGGTATGTGGTCATGTATTGCGGCAGCGATGTACTGGAGGATATTGTCAAAGGCGCGAAGGCGAACTGGCAGAGCCGGGACCTGAAGGATCTTAAACGGGCGCAAACCTATGTGGAAAAGGAGACCGGCTTCGCAAATTACAAATCGCAGTTTGGTTTGGCATACGACTACTATCGGGAGAAGGGATGGAAGCTGCTGGGCGAATCCACGCTGAAATTCGGCGTGTACGGCGTGGCAACCGCCCGCTGGGAGTTGGACAACAAGGATCCGGACGTGAAGACCAAGCTGATCACCGCGCGCGCGGGCCTGGGCTTCACGGTGACCTATGCCTATAGCTGGACGTTCAGCTATCCGGTGGGCGGCGTGCCGGTCAACATCACGTTTACTCTGGGCGTCAGCGCGGGCTTTGCCCTGCCCTACGAGTTCAATTTCTGCTGGGTAAACGGGGGCTTCCAGAACTGGAATATCAGGCCCGTTCGCGAATTAACCATCTCTGTCGGCCTTTCATTTACCGCCCGGTTGGGTGTGGGTATCAAGGGCTTTCTGGAGGGCTACGTGCGGTTCAACGCCTCCTTGAACCTGCTGATCCACCTGTATCTCTGGGAGAAGGAGCCTTCAAATATGGCGCTGACCTATGCGTGCAGCCTCACCGCCGGCTTTACGGTATTCTTTGTCGATACGAGCTTTACCTGGGTGTTCAAAAAAGGCCAGCTGTGGCCGAAGCAGAACAGCGCGAACCTGTTGGCACACTATATGAGCGACAGCAGCAACGCGGGTGGGGAGGTGGTGGAGGCCGCTCACCAGGAGCCGATGAGCTATCCCGATCTCGTTCCCGAAGCCAAGGAGCTGTTCGTGGACGCGGAGAATGTGCGGCCCGACCTCAAGGTGGCAAAGGCGGGGAAATGGACCTATGCCTTCTACATCAAGGAGACGAAGGCGAAAAACGGACGGCGCTTAAAGCGCGTTCACTGGTTGAATGTGGACAACGGCCAGGAGGGTTCCTTGCAGGCTGACCTGGATTCCTCGGATTATCCGTATCCCAAGGATATGGAGATCCTCATGCAGGACAAGCACGACTATTCCTACGACGTTCGCGCCACTGAGGATTTCATTTGCCTGTTCGCGCTTTGCGCCAGGGATTTCGATAAAAACGGCTATCCGAAGCCCAATACCGGCTACGGCAACTATGTGATAAACACATGCTACTATGTTATGGTGCTGCAGCCGGATGCCTCCGGGCGACTGAGCCATCGCCTGTCCGTTAAGGACGGGAATAATCGCAACTTCTGCATGCAGGTTGGGAAGGTTATCGCAGGGGATGTCGACATTCACAATTATTCCTATGATAGCATGGCGGATGTCCGAATCTCCCATGCGGAGGTGGCTTGGGAAAACAAGGCGCAGAAGAAGGTAAAGGGCTTCCACATCTACGGACAGGGCGCGCGCATCGCCTATGAAAAGGACGTGGCCCCCTTTGGCAGCACCGCGTTCTCCTACTGCAGCGACGTGTGGGGGAAGCAGATGAATTTCTATACCGACAAGGAATTGAAGAGCAGCATGGGCAATGGGTACGCGCGCTCCCAGATTCACTGGATCATGATGGGGCAGGACGCGCTGAGTGAACTCGACGCCACCCGTTCGAGCTGGCCGAGCCTGGTTGCGCTGACTGTCCCGAAGGACGGGGGCGACGCGGCGCGGGGAATCGAAATGTATCAATACGCGATGAACATGGTCGCCAATCACAAGCAAAACGTCCCCATGCTCCTGAAGAAGGGCGATATCGATTACATAGTGGCGGCGTCTGCCCGATCCAATGGCAAAACGCATACCACGGTGTTCTACACCCAGACGGAATACAATTCCGAGGGTGTTGCCCAGAACCGGCTCTACGGGCTGAATATTGGCCCGTGCGAGGGTTCCAACGGCAACAAGGATCTGGAAATCGACGTCACGGAATGCTGCTACGACGTGACGCTGCCTACCAATCGCTTTGAGGTGGGCTATATCGGGGCGATTCCCTATCTGTATTGGTTGACCTCAGGTCCAAAGGGGGAGGACGTCGACAAGACTGTTTGGCGCATATGGGCTGTGGCCTATGACCCCACCACCAATACCATGTCCGATGCCAGCGTGTTCGCCCAGTTTGAGCTGCCCAAGACGATCATCGACGGCGAACCCAGGCGGATGTTCGATCCCATGACCGGAGAATGGATCGTGAAGCCGGAGAAAAAGGTCTGTGAAGTGGTTCCCGCCGATGTTCTGCTGACCTCCTCGGGTACGGGCTATCTCATCGGAAAGGCCATGGAGACCTCCTACGGGGAGAAAATGCCAAGAACCATGCTGCTCAGCTTTCCGGAGCAGATGAAGCCCGTGGCCAACCTGCAGAGCGCCGTTCCCCAGGATATGGCCATCAAAGCCGGCGATTTCGAGGACATCGACGTTGGCGTGATGAACGCGGGCAACCTGGCGCTGGCCACCTTCGACGTAGAGCTTCGTGAAGTGGATGACGCGGGAAACGAGGGCATTGTGGTGGAGACGGTGCATGTCAATATGATCGATCCGAGCAAGAGCAAGGTGACCCTCGCAAAAGGAGAGGTCGTCCTTCAGGGAAAACAGGTGGCCCATCGCGCCGAGGATTATGACTACAGCCCCCGCCAGCGGGATTTCATCGTATCCCGGGAAACGAGAGCCTACAAGCTCCATCTCTCTTTGAAAGCGGACCTGGAATCCGCCGACGTCATTGACAACGACACGAAGCATCTCACCAGCGGCATATTGATGCCCGGCTCTCTGGGCGACTTCCTGGCCTCCTTCAAGATTCCTGAGGACTGGGAGGGCAAGAAGAAGCTGCGCCTGCGCATCAGTCGGATATCCGTGGAATCCAATTGGCTGCGCCGCATGGCGAACGCGGGCGGCATCATCTCGAATGCCGTTGCGAACGACGGTGACGAATCCGTGGAGCTGGTCTACCTGCGCGACCCGGCGACCGGAAAGCTGGTGCTGCAGCGGCCCGCAGTATCCAACGGCGTGGTGAACAACGCCATCGCCTCCGGGCTGTTTGCCAACGTGGTGGATGGCGGCGATGCTGTCGATATCATCGTGGACATCCACGACATCAGCGTCAGCCATCGCGTGTATATGGGCTGGGATGGGCAGGATTGGGTGGATATCAACATTCATGACCGTGCGGTCACCGGCGAGGCGCTGAAGCTGAGCTGCGCGGTATATCTCGACGGCGCCGAAACACCGCGTTACATGGCCCTGCCATACTACGAGGCGGCCACCTCCGACCGCCGGACACACAATATTGCCATGCCTGTCAGCGCCCTGGTGGGCGACACAGCGCGCCACGACCGGGCCCGCGTGGTGATTACGGCGGTGGGAAAGGAAGAGAGCGTATACGCCAACAACGAGTTCACCCTGTATTTGGACGGCAATGATCCGTTGCACTTCGAAAAACAGCCCGAGGATGTTACCGTGCAGGCGGGCGAGGATGTGTCCTTCACGGTGGAGGTTGCCGGCGGCGCAGAGCCCTACACCTATCAGTGGCAGATCTGGGATCCCAATAAAGAAAGATGGGTGGATCTTCCCGGCTTCACCGACCCGGTTCTGAGTCGAAAGGACATCGAGAAGAAGTGGGACGGCTGCAGGTTCCGCTGCGTGGTGACGGATGCCGAAGGTACGCAGATCGTCAGTCAAGAGGTGACGCTGAGCGTCAGGGACAGGGTTCCCACGGGCGATGACAGCAACCTGCCGCTGTATCTGGCAATCGCCCTTGCCGCGCTGGCGCTGCTGTGGTGGATGCGCAGGCGGACGCGCAAAGGCTTGTGAGAACGCGCCGAAGCGGGGAGAGGACTAAACGATACCGTTGAAGGAAGCTGCTACAGTATGAATATATAGGGCAACACCGCGCAATCGCGCGGTGTTGCCTCAATTCGGATTCCGATAAACCTGCGGCGTGTGTGAATGACTATGCTGAACGGTGATGGATCTGTTTCATCTCGTACATCTTTACATCCATTTCCTTGAGGAAGGCGTCTATATCCCCATTGTTGATGGTTCCGATTCCGTATGATAGTATTATTCGATAGGGACGATTTCTCTGACGGTTATAGGTATCCAGCTGTTTTTTCACTTCATGCATATAAGCATCCAGTTCAGGGGCATTGTTCGTGCGCTTGAGGACTATAAATTCATCTCCGGCGAAACGAAAGATGTATTCTTTGTCGATTCGACTCTTTTTCAGAATATCCGTAACTGTCTTTAGGGCTTTGTCGCCCTCGGAGTGTCCGAACCGGTCATTGATTTTTTTGAAATCATCTATGTCAAGCATGATCCCGGAAACGCTCTGACCCCTGCTGATCCATGCGGACAGTATATGATTCAGATATTGACGATTGTAGGTATCGACGAGAGAATCGATGTAGGCCAGTTCGTTCTGTTGCATCATGAAGAGCCCGACAAGGCCGATTGCTGACGATACCCATGCCAGAGAAAGGCCATAGAACATAAACTGAAGGGCCGCCCCAACCAGAATGGGTATCCAAAACACATTGATGTTGAAGAAGGCGCGGGCGCCGTTCTCCTTTTCATAACGCTTCGAAATAAACAGGCATGTCAGGAAGAAATAGAATATGACGAAATAATACACGTATCCGAAGGGCCTTCGTTCATAGACGTTATTCTCGGAAATATGATAGGCAATGGGAACAAACAGGCTCAGGAGAGTTATGGACAGCATGATGCATGTGATGATAATCTGCGGTTTATAGCACTTCCATATGCGATTGATATCGTCGTAAAGGCCAAGGTCCACATAGATCATGACACAAAAAGGGAGCATAATATTGACTGAGAACAGATATGTGTTGGCAACATAGTTCAGCGCCCTTGCCCCCGGGAACAACCTGCCGTCCAGCGCATATGAAAACGCCTCCATGAAACAACCCATTATGACGCCGATAAACATAACAATATATATCTTATCCTCGGTTCTGTGGCGCAATATCTTGGCGCGGGAGGCATAAGAAAGCATCATGAGAATAAAAATACCGATGCCGTTTGCGACGAAGATCGAGCGTAGATCCATACTCCGCGTACCTCTTTCCCTTGTCAGGCTGTGGCTCTTATCAGGCGCCTATACCTGGACAGAAAAGGTTGTTTCGAATTGATCCACAGGTATAGGTTTGGAGAAATAATAACCCTGGAACAGCTTGCAGCCCATGCTCAGCAGCATGTTGTACTGCTCTTCCGTCTCCACACCCTCTGTGAGGGATGACAGGCCCAGATCGTTGGTCAGATTCATTACGTTGCGCAGTATCTTCTGCCCGCGGTCATCCTCCTGCGTCTTGCGCAGGAATAGCATGTCAATTTTGATCACGTCGACAGGCATATCCTTCAACATGTTCAGCGAGGAAAAGCCGCTGCCGAAATCATCCATTTCCACGAGAAATCCGCGCTGCTTCAGCTGGTTGAGGATGTCAATGCGGTTTTCATTGTCCTGCATCATGACGGTTTCTGTGATCTCGACCCGCAGCCGCGAGGGCTTGACGCCATATTCCTCGACGATGGACTGTAGCTCCCTGACGACATCCATGAAGTAAAAGTCCTTGGGCGAGATATTGATGGATATGAACAGGTCGTTGCGCCACCGCTGCAGGATTTCACAGGCGCAGCGCCACATATGCCGATCCATGTCTGCGATCATGCCGTTCTTTTCAAACAGCGGAACGAACATCGCCGGGGACAGGAAGCCGTGGACAGGGTGAATCCACCGCACCAGCGCCTCCGCGCCCACGATCGTTCCGTCGCTGTTCATGATCGCCTGGAGATAGGGTCGGATCTGGCCTTCCCTGAGGGCCCCCTCCAGCTGAGAGCTGAGCTGCTGATCCCACAGCATCTGTTCACGCATCCTGGCGTCATAGAACGCGACGTGCCGCTTGTAATCGCCCTTGATCGTCATAAGGGCCATATGGGCGCGATCAAACATGACGGAGACATCCAGCTCCGGTTCGGTAACCTCGTAAACGCCCTGGTGCATCAGGAGCGTATGGGTGTGGTTGTCACGCTGTACTGTGAGACCGGATACCAGCATCCTGGCGGCATCGGCATTGAAAACGGAGGCGGGTATGCACATGCCGAAGGTGTCGCCCGACAGTCGTCCGTAGACGCACGCCTTGGGAAGGTGCTTGCGCATGGAATCAGCGATGCATTGCAGAGCGTAGTCGCCGAAGGCCTTGCCAAACACGTCGTTGATGATCTTGAAATCACTGACATCCATATAACAGATGAAGTGATGGGTGTCCCTGTTGCTGTCCAGCATTTTCCTGGTGCAATCGAACAGGTGCTTTCGGGTGTAAAGGCCGGTAAGGCTGTCGTGGGTAGCGTTGTATATCTCCTGTTTGAGGGCGAGCTGCTGCTCTGTCTCGTCGCGCACGGTCAGGAAGGTGCCCATGAGACGGTTTTTCGAGTCGGTCATGGCGTGCTCTTTCAGCGCGTAGTATTTTATCTGGTTGTTGTCAGTGACGACGCTCCGGTTGTCCCAGTCGACGCCCTTGATGTTGACATCCCCGAAGATTCGATGCAGGGCCTGGGTGCATTGCTCATAATCCTTCGCTTTGGTGAGTTCAATGCCGGGCCTGTTGGCCCATACACAGCGACCGACAGCGTCAAACAGGAATAACCCTTCCGGCATCTCTGAGGCATTGTTGGCAAGCATGCGCTCAAGGAGCCGTACAGGTCGGTAATACAGGGAGAAGTAAAACACCAGAAGGCCGAACACGCCGAAGCCTATCATGGATTGATCGATGGGCGTTCGGGAGAAGATGTAATAGCTTTCCCACAGGCCGGTAAAGACCATTGTAAAGAAGATTACGGAATAGCGCTCGTAATAAACTCGGGGGACGCTTCGCATTTTCAGGAAAAACACGATCAGCACGGCGAAGAAGATGCCGTAATCGACGACGCGATGAAAGGTCTGCCCGAAATAGGGGATGAGTCGGTAATAGGCGCTGCCGTCAACCATGATCGGCTCGGTGCTGAAGGCGTGATGGAATATGGGGTTCAACAGCAGCTGGATCCCATCTATGCACAACAAGCTGTATACAAAGCGTTGAAGGGCCTTGTTCGGCCAGGAGAGATCACAGTATTTCAATGTGAATTCCGACAGCGCAAGCATCACCAGATCCATACCAAGGAAATAGATGTAACATCCGATTGTGGACAGATCCTTGGTGCTGGAACTGATAATGACCAGGTTTCCGATAACCGGAGGAATCAGGGCTCCCAGCAACAGCGCGACTGACGGAGCGATACTTTTCTTGGAGCGACGGGCGATTATGGCGCACGTTCCCAGGGCGAGCGTCAGAGCCATCACCACAAAGGCGATCAGATTCCTCATGTATATCATCCTTCCGAGGGCGAAGAATATCAAAAGGGTTCCGAACGTAAGAACCCGCTACGCATAGTTGGTTACATGAATTATAACATAATACGCAATCGTTGACAATATTAGGAATAAATTTTTATGTGCAATATTCTGATTCACACCCTGAATAAACCTCT
Organism: Clostridia bacterium; assembly: GCA_045637485.1. Taxonomy (GTDB): domain Bacteria; phylum Bacillota; class Clostridia; order Christensenellales; family Aristaeellaceae; genus UBA2862. The sequence continues at coordinate 7,808 of JAZTZK010000326.1, read as the reverse complement.
GCAGAAGTGTTCACAGTTTGTTTTAGCACTCACCTCTTGACAGTGCTAACAATCGTGGTATAATAATAGGCGAACGGAAGGAAAGAGGAAATCCGTTCAGGTCAAGTCAACATATCACCTACGCCGACAACCCGAATATGGGGATCACCCAGAGCCGGGCGCACGGAACAGCGCAGGGTAGTCAAGAGGAGGTATGAGCTATGTTGATCCCGAGCATCTTTGGTGAGAATCTGTTTGATGAGTTTTTCAACGACTGGAATCGCGGGTTCCGGAATATGGATCGCCAGCTCTACGGCAAGAATGCCGCGCGCGAGATGAAGACCGATGTGCATGAGCACGAGGATCACTACGAAGTCGACATCGATCTGCCGGGCTTCAAAAAGGAGGACATCAGCCTGGAGCTGCAGAACGGCTACTTGACTGTGAGCGCTACGAAGGGCATTGAGAAGGAGACCAAGGGCAAAGCCATCCGGCAGGAGCGGTACGTGGGCAGCATGCAGCGCAGCTTCTATGTCGGCGATGCGCTGACGGAAACGGACATCGGCGCAAAGCTGGAGAACGGCGTGCTGAGCCTGAGCATCCCCAAGGTGGACGCAAGGAAGCTTCCGGAGAAGAAGACCATCATGATCGAAGGGTAATTCAGTTGAAAGGTAATTCAAGCAAGCTTTTCCCCGGCTGGAACAGTCAGCCGGGGGTTTTTTTTCGCCTGTACCGATACGGCCAATAACATGCTGCGCCGAATGATTTATTGATCCGGCTTTATCCAGGCCAGCACCTTTCTGATCTGTTCCGGGCTCAGATTGTTTCCGACCCGTTTTCTGAATTTATAGATATGGTCGTCGAGGGATTCCGGCCTATAGAAATAATACCCCTGTTCCAGTTCACAGCCGATGGAAGCGATAAAATCATCCTGGTCCGTCCTTTCCACGCCCTCTGCCAATGTATGAATGCCGAGTTCCCTGGCCATGTCGACCATGGCCTTCAATACCGTTCGATTCGCGCCGTTGTGGTCATCCAGATGGCGCAGGAGATTGAGGTCGAGCTTCACAAGATCAACGTCGAACTGGCTGAATACATTCAACGATGAATAGCCGCTGCCGAAATCGTCCAACCAGAGCTTGAATCCGTTCTTTCTGATCATCTGGAGCTGCTCAAGGAAATGGGAGGTACCCCGGGCGATATCCTGCTCGGTAATCTCAATGATGATCTGGTCATGACTGACGCCATGTCGGTCTGTTATCTCGATCAGCTTCTCAACCATATCCACATGGTCGAAATCCTGGGCGGACAGATTGACTGAAACCGGGATCATGGGGAAGCCGATTTCCTTTCGGATGTTTGTCTCTCTGCAAACCTGCTCCAGCATATACAGATCGAGCCTGTGGAGCAGGTGGTACTTTGACAGGGCGGGGATGAATTCTCCCGGTGAGATGGTTCCCCTGCTGGGGTCGATCCAGCGCGCGAGGGCTTCCAGTTTGACGGTCTCCTTTGTATCTGAGCGCACGATCGGCTGATAGAAAACCTTGATCCAGTGATTGTTGAGCGCGAGATCAAACGCTTCGATGATATACCTGTGACGCCAGTATGTATCGTCATCCTCGCGCCGGAAGTACAGGTGGGTGATGTTCAGATCGTCCCCAATCTGCTTCTGGGCATGGGTGGCATTTTCGATGGCGTCAAATGTATTCGCGTTGGGCGCATAGACATATACCCCGGCCTGCAAGCCCGTCGTGTTGCCGGTGGAGTTGCTCTTTACCTTATCGTTGACGGCGTTGATTTGGCCGGACAGCGCTTCCGCGCCCTCGAAGCAGGTCAACACAAGGAAATGGTCTTCAACACCTCTGATGATCAATCCTTTGGGGAATTCGGCCTTAAGCACACTGGCGATAAGGCGAAGCAGATCGTCGCCCTGCTCAAATCCGTATTGAGAATTGTATGAGCGCAAACCGTTCACGTCAAAGTAGATCAACACGGGCTTATTGCCCATCTGACGTATGATCGTTACCTTCTCTCCGGCGAATTCGCGCATGAAATTGATGTTGGGCAGGCCGGTGACGTGGTCCGTATAAAAGCGGTCCTTTTGCGAGAGCTCGTAATTTGCCACCAGCGCGTTGCGTTCGCTCTGATTATCGGAAATGTCCGTGTAGACAAACACCGCCAGGTCGGATCCGTCGGGAGAGTCCTGGTACCTGCCTACCGCGTGAACATATCGGTATTCCCCCATGTAATAGCTCCGGTAGACGACGTTGAATCCGTTGATGCGATGCGAAAAGTCATTTACGGCACGGGCGATCCTTCCCACGTCATCGGGATGAACCAGCTCGAGCATGGAGCTGCTGAGCTTGTCGATGAGCGCGGGACGCTCTGTATGCATCATTCTGCACAATCCATCGGAGACGAGGATGGGGATGATCTTCTCGCCATCTCTTTGGTAATAGGCCAAAGGCACGGGCATGCTTTCGTAAGCCAGACGCACTTCTTCAGAGAAAGGATACATAAGGCACATCTCCTTGATGTTTGCGTGTAACTGAATTATAACACATATGCCAGAAAGAGTAAAGGCGGAAAGGCTATAAAATTATCAAATCAGGACAACTTGTTTATCCACATTTTCCTGTAGACATCGCTTCGCTCTTCTGTTATAATTATCGTAAGTGTTTGCTTCATGGTAGGAAAATGCCATATTATCGGGTAAAAAGTTTGCATGAGACGTGGCATTCACGGACGGATCCACAGGCTTGGAACAATCAAATCGCCCGGAGGTGCATGAGGGTGAAACACATAGGGAGAATGATACTGTTCCTGACGCTTATGTCGCTTGCCGTGGGCATGGCCATGCCGCTGGCGGCCTGTGCCCAGGAGACCGGGCAGAAGGTTGTGCGTGTCGGCTGGTTTGATTCCTCATTTTGCTACTGGGATCAGTTTGGCAGGCGCAACGGCATCGACTACGAATACCAGCAGAAGATCTCCGCGTATACGGGATGGACGTATGAGTATGTTGAGGACAGCTGGTCGAACCTGTTCCAGATGCTGATCGACGGCGAGATTGACCTGCTGAGCGACGTCTCCTATACGGAAGAGCGCACGGCGCTGATGTCCTTTCCCGACCTTCCAATGGGCGCGGAGGCGTATTATATCTATATTGACTCGGAAAACCGTGCGATCACCGCGCAGGACCTTACCACCTTCAACGGGAAGCGAATCGGCGTCAACCAGGGCAGCGTTCAGGAGGGCTTCCTGAAGGAATGGGCGAAGAAGCACGGGCTTGAGATCGAAGTCGTCCCGCTGGTGATCGGCGAATCGGAATCCCTTGAAATGCTCGTCCGGGACGAGATCGACGGCTATGCCACCATCTACACCTTCGGCTCGGAGGAGAGGGTTTATCCCGTATGCAGGGTGGGCGAATCGAATTTCTATTACGCCGTCAACAAGCGCAGGCCGGACCTGCTCGCCGAACTGAACATGGCGCTGTCCGGCATTCAGGACGAGGACCCTTATTTCAACCAGAGGATATCCGAAGAGCACCATTATAACACCACGAAGAAGGACATATTCCTTACGCCGGACCAGGAGGACTGGCTCAGCGCCCACGGCACGATCCGCGTAGGCTACCAGGACAATTATCTCCCGTTCTGCCAGACCGATCGGGAGACCGGCGAGCTGACCGGCGCGCTGAAGGATTACCTGGCCCACGCCGTCAACAGCCTGAGGAAGGACATTCAGTTCGAGGCGATCCCCTATGCCTCGACGGAGGCGGCGCTACAGGCCATGAAGGCCGGGGAGATCGATTGTGTGTTCCCGGTCAACCTGAGCTCCTACGACGCCGATCAGATGGGCGTCAGGCTGACCGATCCGGCGATGAAGACGGAGATGAACGCCGTCATGCGCGCCTCGGACAACCAGAGCATCTCCCGGGACAGCACGATCACCTTTGCCCTCAGCGCAGGCAATATGAATGTGGAAACATTCATCATGGAACACTATCCCTCCTGCGAGAGGGCTGTCTTTGGGGACGACAGGGCGTGCTTCGACGCCGTCGATACCCTGAAGGCGGATTGCATACTCGTCAGCAACTACAGGTTGCCTGAGAAAGAAGGCATCATCGATAAATACCGCTTCTTCACCGTTCCGACCGGCGAGAGCATGTCCCTCTCCTTCGCGGTCAACCGGGACGAAAAGATGCTGTATTTCATATTGAACCGGACCGTGACCATGACGAAGAGCGAGGATATGGATTCCGCGCTGGCCTCCTACATGAAATCCAATCAGGAGGTCTCCTTCTCCCGCTTCCTCAGGGATCACTGGGTCATTGTCCTGCTCGCCGTCTCGGCGGTGTTTTTCGTCGTCATACTGCTGATGTCCCAGAAGCTGAAGGCGGAGCGAAAGGCCAACGAGCAGCAGCGGCTGCTGGATGAAGCCGCCGAAATCGTGGAGCTGAAGCAGACCATATCCTCTCTGCTCGACCACATGCCCGGCATGAACTTCTCAAAGGACGCGAAGACGGGGGTGTACCTGGCGTGCAACCAGTCCTTTGCGGATTACGCTCAGAAGGCCTCGCCGGATGGCGTGATCGGCCGAACCGCCGCTGAAATATTCGATGCCGAAACCGCCGCGAAGTTTGACGAGGAGGATCGGATCGCCCTCTCCATGGATGAGCCGTACATATTCTTTGAAAATGTGCCGGACGCCGCCGGGAACCAGCGGCAGCTGCAGACCACCAAGCTGAAATACACGGATGTGTTTGGCCGGCAGTGCGTCCTGGGCATATGCCAGGATGTGACGAATATGGTCAGCGTCAAGCGCGAGAATGCCGCCACGAAGGAAGACTATGAAAAGGCCCGCAACGCGAACATCATCTTTACCCACATTGCCCAGACGCTGGCCCAGGGATATACCTTCCTGTATTATGTCAACCTGGATTCCGAGGAGTACATAGAATTCCAGACCGACGACGTAAGCGGCGTGCTCACCGAGACGCGACGCGGCTGGCATTTCTTCGAGCAGTGCCAGATCGAGCTTGAGCAGGTCGTCTATCCCGACGACAGGGCGATCGTGCTGGACGCCCTCGATCGAAGGAAGCTCGTGGACAAGCTGAGCCGAAATAAGACCGTGGTCGTGAATTACCGATTGATCCAGGATGCCGGGGCGACCTATGTCAGCATGCGCGTATCGCGCATGACGGACGACGACCGGTACATCATCATAGGCGTGATGGACGTCGACGAGCAGATGAAGCAGCGCCGCGCGGCTGAACGGATGAAGGAGGAGCGCATCGCCTATACCCGGCTGAGCGCGCTCACCGGCGACTATCTGTGCATCTACGTCGTGGTGCCCGAGACAGGCTACTACCGCGAATTCAGCGCAAGTCCCAGCTACGAGAGGCTTGTCCAGGCAAAATCCGGCGATGACTTCTTCGCCGCGACCCAGGAAGCGGCCGCCAGGATCAACCATCCCGAGGATCTGAACCGGTTCCTGTCCACGTTTACCAGGGAGAACATACTCTCCGAGATCGAGCACCGAGGCATCTTCACGCTGAGCTACCGCATCATGATGGACGGGGCGCCCGTCTACGTGCAGCTCAAGGCGGCCATCGTGCAGGAGAAGGAAGGGGCCCGGCTGATCGTGGGCATCATCGACATCGACGCCCAGGTTCGCCAGGAGGAGGCGTACGTCAGGCAGCTCGCCCAGGCCAGGAAGGATGTCAACATCGACGCGCTGACGGGCATCAAGAACAGGCATGCCTTCCTGGAGGCCGAGGAGCGGATCAACGCCCAGATCGCAGATCAGCGCGCGCCGGAGTTCGCCATTGTGATCCTGGACGTGAACGACCTGAAGAAGGTCAATGACAACGACGGGCACAAGGCGGGGGATGAATACCTGCGCAGTGCCTGCAGGATCATATGCGATATCTTCAAGCACAGCCCCGTGTTCCGCGTCGGCGGAGACGAGTTCGCGGTCATCGCCCAGGGGAGCGATTACGCGCGCATCGACACGCTGATGGAGCGGGTGTATGCCCAGAACGAAAGGGCGAAGCGCGGCGAGGGCATCGTCATTGCGTGCGGCATGGCGCGATATGAGGGCGAAGCCTCGGTGGCCCCTGTATTTGAACGCGCGGACCAGAATATGTATGACAACAAGAGCAGCCTGAAGTCAAAAAAGGGATAGATGTCAAATCGAGGAATAACCCAGGCTGAATAGAAAGGCAAAGGGCATGAAACAGAATAGAACGGACATCGCTTCGAAGCCGCAGGGGGAAAGGCGCTCCGGCGGGCTGCGCTCCCGGTTCTCGCCGCTGGGCATCTGGGCGTTTTCGATCGGCACGAGTATCGGCTGGGGCTCGTTTATCGTAACCTGCAACACCTACCTGCAAAAATCCGGCCTGCTCGGCACGATATTCGGGATGCTGCTGGGCATGGCGATCATCTTTGTGATTACCTGGAACCTTCAGTACATGGTCCGCAAGGCCCCGGACGCGGGCGGCATATATACCTTTCAAAAGCGCGTGGGAGGCAAGGACCTGGGCTTTCTCGCCTTCTGGTTTGTGCTGCTGACCTACCTGGCCGTGCTTTGGGCCAACATGACCTCGCTGCCGCTGTTTGCCCGCTTTTTCCTCGGCAACACGTTTCAGTTCGGCTTCCGCTACACGATATTCGGGTATCGCGTCTGGCTTGGCGAGGCGCTGCTCTCGATCTGCGCGGTGGTGCTCATCGGCCTGCTGTGCGCCAATACCTCCCGCCTGATCAACCATATCATGTCCGCCACCGCGCTGACCTTTGCCATCGGCTTCACGGTCTGCGCGATCATTGCTATATTCCGGCATGATCGCGCGTTCAGCTACAATCCGCTGTACCTGGAGGAATCCGGGGCGTTCGCGCAGATCATCCGCATCACGGCCATCTCCCCGTGGGCCTTCATCGGCTTTGAGAACGTCGCCCACTTCTCCGAGGAATACGGCTTCCCGGTCAGGAAGGTAAAGGGCATTCTGATCGGGTCCGTGCTGGTCACCACGTTGCTGTACCTGTTCGTCTCCCTGCTGTCCGTCTCCGCCTATCCGCCCGAGTACGACAGCTGGCTGGCGTACATCCGGGACATGGGCAACCTGGAGGGCATCAAGGCGGTTCCGGCGTTTTACGCCGCGGATTACTACCTCGGCCAGACGGGCGTCGCGGTTCTGATGCTGGCGCTGTTCAGCGTGATACTGACCAGCCTGATCGGAAACCTGATGGCCCTGAGCCGGTTGCTTTACGCGGCGGGGCGAGAGGGAGAGGCGCCGCGCGTGCTGTCCGTGCTGAGCAGGCGCGGCATTCCCACAAAGGCGATATTATCCATTGTCGCGGTCTCCGTTTGGATTCCCTTCCTGGGCAGGACGGCGATTGGCTGGATCGTCGACGTCACCACCCTGGGCGCGACGATCATCTACTGGCTGATTTCCCACGCGGTCTTCCGCCATGCCCAGCAGGCGGGGCAGCGCCTGGAAAAGTACACCGGCATGGCGGGCATCGCGCTGATGACCCTGTTTATGCTGCTGCTGCTGATTCCGGGGCTTTTGCCGTTCCATGCCATGGAGACGATCTCATACGTGCTGTTCATCGTGTGGGCGGTGCTGGGGCTTGCCTATTTCCGGGTGCTGATCCGCCGGGACCAGAAGCGGGAGTACAAGCAGCGCGTTATCGTCTGGATCATACTTCTGGTACTGATGCTGTTCGCCTCCATGATGTGGGTTTCCAGGGCGACGGAGAGCGCGGCCAACGAAGCGGTGGAGCGCATCTTTGAATACCACGAGACCCACCCGACGGACGATTCCGATG
>JAZTZK010000325.1:0-8311 GCA_045637485.1 Clostridia bacterium | reverse complement strand
GCGGCAAGACGGATGAGGTCCTTTGCGGATGGATTCGCGCCTTTATTGCGTCAGAGGCGCGAAGCAGAGCGTGAGGGGACCTCATCAGTCTGGCCTGACGCTTCGCTATGCCTTCGGCCGGCCAGCCAGCTTCCCCAGAGGCGAAGCCTTTTGGACGCTGTTCGCCCTAATTCTGTTAACAACTTGTTCAAAGTTGACAGCGTTACCCTGTGGGGCAATGTCATCTATTTATGGAATCGGATTATCAACAGACGGAATAATTATGCACCGTAGCGGCGGCAATCTGCCGCCACAGAAGATGGCATGGCGACTGATAGTCGCCGCTACAATTTTGTGGCGTCTCCACATTAAATCAAAATATACCTGACTGATCAGATACAGAGGAAATGCATATCTGCATTCGTGATGATTCAACATTTCACAGTATGCGGACTTTTTCAGTGGCCTCGGACGGTTCTGTTTGACCTCATCGTGACGTCACGAGCATGAAGTCGGAGAGAACCGTCCCCGCTTGTTAAGCACAGAGAACCGTCCCCGCGTGTTCCTGGCATCGCCTGAACCCCCAATTGTTTCCCTGCGCTTCTTAAATATTTTCTCCATCCTATTGACAGCGCGGTAAAGTTGTGCAATACTAAAGTCAAGATAGCGGTTTGTGTACCGCCATCAACTCAAAGGAGGAGACATGATTATGAAGAAACTGCTTGCACTCGTCGTGGCGATCATCATGGCCTGCGCGCTGATCTCGGCTGTGGCCGAGGACTATCCCACCAAGGGCCTGACGGCCATCAACCCCTGGTCCGCCGGCGGCGGAACCGACAGCTGCCTGCGCGCGTTCACTGCGGCGCTGGAGAAGCAGCTGGGCCAGACCGTGACCGTGGACAACCGCACCGGCGCCTCCGGCGTCACCGGCCATGAGGCCATTGCCGACGCCGATCCTGACGGCTACACCTTCGGCATGATCACCTTCGAGCTGGCGACCTACAAGCCGCTGGACATGTCCGACTACACCTATGAGAACTACGACGCGCTGTGCCGCGTGAACACCGACGCCGCGGGTGTCACCGTCAACGCCAAGTGGGCCGCCGACAACGGCATCGAGGACCTGGCCGGCTTCGTGGCCTACTGCTCCGAGCATCCCGGCGAGGTCCGCATGGGCGGCTCCTCCTCCGGCTCCGTGTGGCACATCGCCGGCGGCTATCTGATGAACGCCACCGGCATCGAGATCCGCATGATCACCTACGCCGACGGCGCCGCCGACGCCGTGAAGTCCGCCGCCCAGGGCGAGATCGAGGGCGTGACCGTGTCCCTGGCCGAGGCCCGCTCCTTCATCGAGTCCGGCGACCTGAAGTGCCTGGGCGTCATGGACGAGGAACGCAACCCCGCCGAGTCCTTCAAGGACATCCCCACCTGCAAGGAGCAGGGCGTTGACGCCGTGTACGTGACCCAGCGCGGCCTGGCGCTGCCCCTGGGCGTGGACGACGCCATCCGCACCAAGCTGCAGGAGGCCTGCGCGGCCGCCATCGAGGACCCCGACTTCGTCGCGGCCATGGCGAGCCTGGGCCAGGCCATCTCCTACATGAACGCCGAGGAGTACACCGCCTACCTGGCGCAGGCCGCCGTGGACGTGCCCGCCGCCATGGAGGCCGTGGGCCTGCTGTAATACTTCGACAGGATAGCGACCATTCAGAGGGATGGGCGGGCCATGCCCGCCCATCCCCTGTTTCAAAAAGGACGTGAGTACATGCCAAAGACCAAGACCAAGGCCTTTTCCAACCTGATCATATCGATCATACTGCTGGCCTTCGAGGCGTGGGCGTATATCCAGGCGAACGGCTTCCGGCAGGTGAAGGGCGCGTATGTGCAGGCCTCGACGTTTCCCCAGATCATGATTATCGGCATGGCGATATTCACGCTGACGCTGCTGGTGCAGAGCATCGTGAAGCTGGCCGCGGGCATGAAGCCAGACGACTTCGACAACGCCCCGGCCCCCACGCTGAACCCCATCAAGGACAAGGGCGTCGGCGCGGCGCTGGTGGTGATCGTGCTGTGCGTGCTATACGTGGCGCTGTTCGAGAAGCTGGGCTACGTGCTGGTGTCTGCGCTGATCTCGATGATCATCATGTGGATGATCGGCAAGCGCAAGCCGGTGACGGTGGTGCTGGTATCGGTGCTGGTGCCGCTGGTGATGTGGTTCATATTCTACAAGCTGCTCACCGTGAACATTCCCATGGGCGTGCTGCAGCCGCTGCGCGACCTGGTGGACAAGCTGTAAGGAGGCGAAGAGCATGGATTGGAGCTTGCTGTTCCAGAGCTACGGCGCCGTGTTCACCAACGTGCAGGTGCTGCTGATGACGCTGATCGGCGCGATGGGCGGCGTGCTGCTGGGCGCGATTCCCGGCATGACGGCCACGATGGGCGTGGCGCTGCTGATTCCCTTTTCCTACGGCATGGATCTGATACCGTCCATCGGGCTGCTGCTGGGCATCTACTGCGGCGGCATGTACGGCGGTTCCATATCGGCCATACTGATCCACGCGCCGGGCACCCCCGCGGCGGCGGCGACGCTGATCGACGGCTACCCGATGACCCGCAAGGGCCAGGCGGGCAAGGCGCTGTCGGTGGCCATGTTCTCGTCGTTCTGCGGCGGCATCATCGGCGCGCTGATCATGACGTTCCTTTCCCCGCTGGTGGCCAGGGTGGCCATGAAGTTCACCTCGGCGGAGATGCTGATGCTGGCCTTCTTCGGGCTGTCCGTCATCGTGTCGATCTCCGGCAAGAGCATCGCCAAGGGCCTGATCTCGGCCTTCTTCGGGCTGCTGCTGTGCACGGTGGGCCTCGACCCGACCTATTCGGTGAAGCGCTACATCTTCGGCATGAAGCCGCTGCTGTCGGGCTTCAGCTTCATACCGACGCTGATCGGCCTGTTCGCCATCGCGGAGGTCATCGCCGGCGTGGAGCGCATCATCAAAGGCGAGGAGACCCAGGCCCACAACAACGAGAAGATCACCAACGTGCTGCCGGACGGCAAGACCATCCGCAGGATCTGGCCGAACATACTCTCCGGCGGCATCATCGGCACCTTCATCGGGGCCATACCCGGCGCGGGCGGCGACATCGCCGTGTTCGTGTCCTACGGCTTCAACAAGAGCTTCTCGAAGCACCCCGAGCAGTGGGGCACCGGCATACCCAACGGCGTGGCGGCCACCGAGTCGGCCAACAACGGCTGCTCTGGCGGCGCGATGATACCGCTGCTGTCGCTTGGCGTGCCCGGCGACGCCGTCACCGCCGTGCTGCTGGGCGCGTTCATCATGAAGGGCATACAGCCCGGCCCGATGATGTACGTGGAGGAGCTGCCCACCGTGTACCGGGTGTTTGCCGCGCTGATGCTGGCCAACCTGGGCATGCTGGTGGTCGGCTGCCTGGGCGTGCGGCTGTTCGCCAAGATCGTGTCCGTCGAGAAGAAGATGCTGTATCCCATCATACTGGTCGTGTCGCTGCTGGGCGCGTTCTCGATCAACAAGAGCGTGTTCGACGTGGGCGTGTGCGTGCTGTTTGGCGTGCTCGGCTGGCTGATGAACAAGTACGAATTCCCGCTGTCGCCGATACTGCTGGCGCTGATCCTCGGGCCGATGTGCGAACAGAACTTCGTGCGGTTCGTGGACCTGAATCAGGGCAACTTCTGGGAAATACTGCATCACCCCATCGCCATCGGCTTCTTCGTGGTGTCCGTGGGCACCATCATCTTCTCCATCTTCAACCAGAGGAAGATCAACAGGCTGGAGAGCCAGGGCATGGTGCGGGAGGACTGACGACTGACTGGCGGTTGGCGGGAGCGTATACTATGACATACGACAACATTCACGCGGCGACATTCGTTCGCCGCGTGAACCGCTTTGTGGCGGAGGTGGAGATCGACGGTAATGTCGAAAGGGTCCACGTAAAGAATACCGGGCGGTGCGCGGAGCTGCTGGTCCCGGGATATACGGTGTATCTGGAGAAGCGCGGCAATCCCACGCGCCGGACGGCGTATGACCTGATCGGGGTGGACAAGCCCGTGCCCGGAGGCACGCGGTATGTCAACATGGACTCGATGGCCCCGAACCGGGCGGCGGGGGAATGGCTTGCGGCGGGCGGACTGGGGACGCTCGCGGATATTCGCGCCGAGGTTACAGTGGGGGATTCCCGCCTTGATTTCGTGGCTTCGCAGCATGGAAGGCCCGTGGCCGTGGAGGTCAAGGGCTGTACGCTGGAGGCGGGCGGCGTTGCGCGGTTCCCCGACGCGCCGACCCTCCGGGGGTTGAAGCATGTGCGGGAACTGACCCGGCTGGCGGGAGAGGGCTGGCGGTGCGTGCTGCTGGTGGTGATCCAGATGAAGGGCGCGCGCGTATTCACGCCCAATTGGAATACCCAGCCCGAGTTCGGCGAGGCCCTCGTCGAGGCGCAAGGGGCAGGGGTGGAGGTCCTCGCCGTGGATTGCGCGGCCAGGCCGGGCGAGGTCGTGATCGACGTGCCGGTGCGGGTGGCGGTCGATAAACCGGAATAACGGAGAATCAGAAATCAGGAATGGACGATAAATACCCCTGGCCAACGATCGATGATCCTTTGCAAGCCTGCCGACTTGGCCGCCACATCCTCGGCAGCGGCGACGGGAATTTGAGCGGTTTCCCGGCCGTCCACGAGGACGCGCACGCAGCCGACCTGCCGGCCCCTTTCGACGGGTGCGGGCAGGGCTTCAGGCAGGGCGGGCTCGAGGGTGACGCGCCGCTCGTCGCCCCGGGGGATCAGCAGCGTCAGGTTGCCGTCGAGGACGAGGGCGACGCCCTCCGCCACGCCGCCGGTGACGGGGAGCCGGCCCCGGACCTTCGTGCCACGGACGGCCACGGGATAGCGGCGGTAGTTGGCGAAGCCGTATTCCAGCATTTCCCGGGCGATGGCGAAGCGTTCCTTGCCGGATTCGGCCCCCAGCACCACGGCCACCAGGCGCATGTCGCCCCGCCTGGCAGTGGCGGCGACACAGTAGCCCGCCTCCTTCGTGGAGCCGGTCTTGCCGCCGTCGCAGCCGTCACACAGCCGCAGCAGCTTGTTGGTGTTCACCAGCTGGGTCACCCGACCGTCGCCGTGGTCGATGTCCTCCATCCAGATGGCGGAGTGGTCGAAGTAATGGGGATGGGAAAACACCTGGCGGGACATGACGGCCACGTCCCGGGCGGTGGTGTGCTGGCCCTCGGCGGGCAGGCCGGTGCAGTTTTCGAAGTGGGTATGCGCCATGCCCAGCGCTTCGGCCCGGCGGTTCATGGCGTCCACGCACAGCGCTTCGCTGCCGTACATGGCCTCGGCCAGGGCCACCGCGGCGTCGTTGGCGCTGCCCACGATCATGCAGCGCAGCAGCGTGTCCACCGTCTGGCGCTCGTTTATGTCCAGCAGCACCTGGCTGCCGCCCATGCCCGCTGCCGACTGGGACACGGTGACGACCTGCTCCGGCGTCAGGCGTCCCGCTTCCAGCGCCTCCAGCGCCAGCAGGATCGTCATCACCTTGGTGACGCTGGCCACCGGGCGGGGGGCATCCGCGTTCATCTGGAAGATGACCTGCCCGCTGTCCATCTCCGCCAGCAGCACCGCCGCGCAGGCCGGGTGGATGGGCGGCGACTCCAGCAGCGGCGCGTCGGAGAGGGGCGTCAGGGCGACGGCCTCCGGCGCGGGGGACGTGGTTGGGGACAGGTCGATCTCCTGGCCGCGTCCTGCCAGCGGGACGCACAGCAGCAGGGCGGACAAGAGCAACGCGGTGATGGTCTTGCGCATAAAAAACACCTCCGGCTCAGAATGACCATTGGTTCATACTGTGCGGGAGGCGGCGAAAAAATGACTGGGCGCGCAAACGCCCGCTGCCGAGCCTTGGGATGGACTAACCCTGCAACCTGCGCGCCCACTCGGCCTGGATCATGTCCCACAGCGGCTCCTCGGGCTTCAGGCCCATGAACCGGGCCATCACGTATTCGAGGCCCTGCTCCCTCAGCGCCCTCTGGATGAGGGGGGCGGTGGGGTCGCCGGGGGCGTCGAAGCGCAGGGCGGCGATGATGCCCTTGACGATGGGGGCGGGGTCCACGCCCTGCTCGATGGCGAACAGGGCCGCGCCGACGATGCGGTCGTTCCGCCGCAGCTTGCGCACCGGGTCCGCACCGACGCGGGCCACGGTGTCGTTCAGCGCCCGGTTGGGGAAGCGGGCCAGCAGGTCCTCGATGTAGTCATGCACGTTCCGGCGCACGCCCTCGCCGTACTTTGCCACCAGCGCGTCGGCGTTCGCCTGCATCGACGCCCGGGCGGCGGCGCGGATCTCCGCATCCCCGATGGCCTGCCAGATGTATTCCATGCCCCTCTCATAGCCCAGGTAGGCGCACAGCGCGTGGCTGCCGTTGTTCAGGAACAGCTTGCGCATCATGTAGAACTCGAAGGGCGTGTAGGGGATGATGCCGTTGAGGTCGGGGATCTCCCCCCGGAAGGCGGCGCTGTCCACCGGCAGCTCGCTGCTGGGGTCCACCCGTACCAGCAGCGGGTCCTCCGCCAGCTGCTCGGGGGTCAGGGGCGGCACCATGCGGCTGATGGAGGCCTCCACGAGGCCTAGGTTTTGATCAGCCCAGGCGCGCTGGCCGTCGTCCAGGTGTTCGTTGATCCAGCCGCGCATCAATACGTCCGCGCCCAGCTGGTTTTCGCACAGTATCACGTCCAGCGGCCCGCCGTTTCGCGCCATGCGCAGCGCGACGGCCTTCGCCAGTATCGGGGCGATGTTCTCCAGCTCGTTGACACCCACGGCGGTGGCCATCAGGTCGCAGGACGCCAGGGCCTCCAGGGCTTCGCCGGTGGTGGAGATCAGCGCCCTGTGCACGGGGACGACGCTCTCGACGGCGTCGTCGTTGGATACGATGCGTACCCGGTAGCCGCCCGCGGCGTTCAGGCCGTCCACCAGCGCCTGTATGCGGTCCAGGAAGCAGACCCGGTATCCGGATTCCGCGAAGATCTTGCCGATGAAGCCCCGGCCGATCTTGCCGGAGCCGTATACCACGGCGTTTTTCATATCTGTCCTTTGCCTCATTTCCCGGTACAGCGCCATGGCGCTGTCGCAGTCGCGCATGCCCTCGGTGCCGTCGGGCTGGCTGAGGGAGCAGGCCGCCGCGGCGGTGCCCAGCTCGATGGCCTTGGGAAGGGCCCAACCCCGCCACGCGGCGTACAGCACGCCGGCGCAGAAGGCGTCGCCCGCGCCGACGCTGCCCTTGATGTAGCCCTCGGGCAGCTTCAGGCTGTCGATGGCCACATAGTTGTCGTTCTCATCGAGCCCGAAGCCGCCCTCCGGGCTGTGGATGACCGCCCAGGTGGACACGCCCAGCGCCTTCATCCGCTTCAGCGCCTCGGGCAGCTTTTCACGGATGAGCCTGCCTTGACCGTCCACCAGCTCGACACCGGTGGTGGCCTGGGCCTCGAGCTCGTTGATGACGCAATAATCTGTGTACTTCAGCGCCGGCACGACGATGTGGCGAAAGCGCTCTCCGGCCTCGGAGACCACGTCGACGGCGGTTTTGATGCCCCGCCGCTGCGCATCGTGCAGCAGCCTTGCCATCTTCGTGCCGTAGACCTCGTCCGGCGCGTCCAGCGCGTCCAGCAGCAGTATGTAGCCCACGAGCAGCAGGTCGACGTCCAGCGCGTCCCAGTCGATGTCCGCCTCGCAGAAGTCCGCGTTCGCGCCGCGGCACACGAAGAAGGAGCGGCGCTTTGTCACCTCGTCGGCCATCACCAGCGTGTAGGAAGTGGTGCCGCCGCGCCGGATCTGGCTCAGGTCGATGTTGGGCCGGGCCCGCAGCTTGTTGAGCACGAAATCGCCCTCGCTGTCCTCGCCCACGCGACCCAGCGCCGTCAGCGGCAAGGTCGGGTCCAGCGCCGCCAGGTCGATGATGTCGTTGCACAGGCAGCCGCCGGTGGAAAGGGTCATGTCCCCGGTGATCGTCACCAGCTCTCCCGGCCCGGGCAGCCCGTTGGTGGGGTAAAGCATGTCCACGATCATGTTCCCGGCGACGGCGATACCTTTGTTCATGGTGTTAACCTCGATTCTAAATATGGCGTTCAAATTCTGATTTGTCGAGCTCTGCTCGATAAATCAGAATTTGACGGGTTAGGTTTTAGGGGTTAGGGGTTAGGGAAGGATGAAATCCTTGCGGATTTCTTTATATTCAAAGGCTTGCGAAGCGTAGAAACCCGTGTCTTTTCCATAGAATCAAACAAATCCCGAAGGGATTTGCGACGCGAAGCTAGCCCTTTAGGGCAC
>JAZTZK010000324.1:0-2771 GCA_045637485.1 Clostridia bacterium | reverse complement strand
CCTGCGCGGACTCGCATTCCACCGGGAAGGCCAGGGTGGTCGAGCCGCTCTGGGCGATGACCTTCTGGAAATACTGGTTCGCTTCCTTCATGACCGGCAGAATGGAGACGGAGCCGCCGCCGGCGCTCTGCCCGAAGATGGTCACGTTGTCGGGGTCGCCGCCGAAAGCGGCGATGTTCTCGTGCACCCACCGGAGCGCCATCGCCTGGTCCAGCAGGCCGTTGCAGGGCGCCGTCCCGAAGTTTTCGCCGCCGGGCACAGACGAGAAGTCCATGAAGCCGTACATGTTCAGGCGGTAGTTGAGGTTCACCATGATGATGTCACTTTGCGCCTGGACGAGGTTGGCTCCGCTGTAGCAGACCTGCGTGCCCGAGCCGTCGACGTAGGCCCCGCCGTGGATCCAGACCATCACCGGCTTCTTCTCGGTCTTGTCGTCGGTGTTGACCCAGATGTTCAGGTAGAGGCAGTCCTCGGAGGCCTGCTTCTGCATGTAATCCGCATCGTTGTGCACGGCGTAAGCTCTCTTTCCGTAGTACCTGGCCTCGAAGACCCGGTCGCTGGCGTCCACATACTCCGGCGCCTTGAAGCGGCGCTCGCCCACGGGCGGCTTCGCGAAGGGGATGCCCAGCCACGACGCGACCCCGTGCTCCTCGGTGCCGACGAAGGTGCCGTTCACGCACTTCACGGCATGGGCCTTGTCGTAGTCCCCCGTGATTTCACTGTTCAGGCACTCGTAAGGCTTGAAAACCAGCAGATCCTTGAATTCTCTTTTCATGCTTCGAACTCCTTCCTTTTCCTGAGATATTTTTTCACTTGCAAATGTCAAGAAACCCCGCAAATACAAGTGATTATATACGTCTATCAGCCGATCTTTCTCCGCTGTTGATGTACAATATTTTGAGACAGCCTCCCCTGCCTGTCTTCAATACTACCCGTTCTTCTTCCTTGCCTCCAGCTTCTTCCGCGCCTCGGTGCCCAGGACGCGCTTGCGCATCCGGATGGACTTCGGGGTGATCTCCACCAGCTCGTCGTCGTCGATGAACTCCATGGCCTCCTCCAGGGTGGGGATGTGGACGCCGGTAATTTTGAGCGCCTCCTCGGCGGCGGCGGAGTTGCGGCTGTTGGTCATGTGCTTCTTCTTGCACACGTTCACGTCGATGTCGCCGGGGCGGGAGTTGCGGCCAATGATCATGCCGTTGTACACCTTTACGCCCGCCTCGATGAACAGCTCGCCCCGGTCCTGTATGTTGAACAGGGCGTAGGGGGTGGAAATGCCGTCCTCCCAGGCCACCAGCGCGCCCACGTTGCGGGTGGGGATGTCGCCCTTGACCGGCTCGTAGTCCTCGAACACGGCGCTCATGACGCCCTCGCCCCGGGTGTCGGTCAAAAACTCGCTGCGGTAGCCGAACAGGCCCCGGCTGGGCACGATGAACTCCAGGCGCATCCGGCCCTCGCCGTTCATCGACAGGAGCGTGCCGCGCCTGCGGCCGATCTTGTCGATCACCGCGCCGGAGTACTCGGTGGGCACGTCGCACACCAGGCGCTCCATGGGCTCGCAGCGCACGCCGTCGATGTCCTTGTACAGCACCACCGGCTTGGTCACGGCGAACTCGTAGCCCTGGCGGCGCATGGTCTCGATGAGGATCGACAGGTGCAGTTCGCCCCTGCCGTACACCCGGAAGGCGTCGGTGCTGTCGGTCTCCTCCACCCGCAGGCTTACGTCGGTCAGGGCCTCCTTCTCCAAACGCGCCCGCAGGTGCCGGGAGGTCACATACGTGCCCTCGGTGCCGGCGAAGGGGCTGTCGTTGACGCAGAAGGTCATCGAGATCGTGGGCTCGTCGATCTTCACGAAGGGCAGCGGCTCGGCCATCGCCGGGGGGCAGATGGTGTCGCCGATCAGCAGGTCCGTAAAGCCGGACACGGCCACGATGTCGCCCACCTCGGCCCGCTCGGCGTTCACCCGCTTCAGTCCGTCGAACTCGAACAGGCCCGCCAGCCGCGCCGGGGGCGAGACGAAGGCGGAGTCGTACACGCAGCGTATGGCCATCTGGCCCGCCTCGATGCGGCCCCGCTCGATGCGACCCACGCCGATGCGGCCCACGTAGTCGTTGTAGTCGATGGTGGACACCAGCAGCTGCAGCGGGCCGTCCGGGTCGCCCTCGGGGGCGGGGATGTGTTCGAGGATGCAGTCGAACAGCGGCCGCAGATCTGTTCCGGGCACCGTCCAGTCGGTGGTGGCGGTGCCGGTGCGGCCCGAGGCGTAGATCACCGGGCTGTCCAGCTGCTCGTCGCTGGCGTCCAGGTCGATCAGCAGCTCCAGCGTCTCGTCCACCACCTGCTCGCAGCGGGCGTCCGGGCGGTCCGTCTTGTTCACCACGATGATGACCTTCAGGTTCAGCTCCAGCGCCTTCTTCAGCACGAAGCGGGTCTGGGGCATGGGGCCCTCGAAGCTGTCCACCAGCAGCAGCACGCCCGAGACCATCTTCAGCACGCGCTCCACCTCGCCGGAGAAGTCCGCGTGGCCGGGGGTGTCCACGATGTTGATCTTCACGCCGTTGTAGTGAACGGCGGTGTTCTTGGACAGGATCGTGATGCCGCGCTCCCGCTCCAGGTCGTTGGAGTCCATGACGCGGTCCGCCACCTGCTGGTTCTGGCGGAACACGCCGGCGTGCTTCAGCATCACCTCCACCACCGTGGTCTTGCCGTGGTCGACGTGGCCGATGATGGCGATGTTGCGAAGATCGTTGCGTACGGTGTTCAATGATATGACC
>JAZTZK010000323.1:0-20068 GCA_045637485.1 Clostridia bacterium | reverse complement strand
GACAAAGGCGTGCGTCAGGTCGCTGCCAAACAGCAGCATCGTCGTGACCATCGAGTCGCCCAGGAAGGGATAGCCCAGCAGCGTGCCGGGCAGCAGCGAGTAATCCGGGGGGAAGGACGCGCCTCTCAGGCTGGTGGCGATGCCCAGGTGCAGGCAAAGGTCGCCGTAGGTGGACTGGCCCACGTGCAGCGTGTCGTTCACATTGCGCAGTATGTGAGTGTATTGCAGATAGCCGCCAAGGAGCACCAGCGGTACCAGCAGCACCGGAAGCAGCCACAGAGGCATGTCGGTAAGGCGCGATCGAGGGCGATTCCTTCCGATAAAAGCGCAAGCTCCGGCGATCGCTGCCGCGGCGGCGAGGCCAAGCAGCTGGGCGGCCCTGGTAAAGCGCAGCGCAAAGGCAAACAGCGCGGGCAACCACATCATCATCACAAGTCCTGCGCACAGTCCGAGCCACAGCCGCACGAGCCGGTCCCTGCGGGCCAGCAAGGCGTCCATGCAGACGCAGCCGCACAGCAGGAAGCCGGCAAGCATCAGATATCCAATCATAGAGAACCTCCGGAACGAGAGACGATGAATTACACGCCCATTATAGCACCACGGACAATTGTCTGTAAAGTCGTCAATTGCCTGTGGCTTTGGGAAGACTCCGGGTGATGAAAAATCAAATATTTCAGATTGATGCTAAGTATATTGCTCATATATTTCAATAAATTACAACACTATTACGATTTATGCAATATGTTCGAAAATCTATGACTGAAATTAGATAATAGTGTGCATATATGCGGAAATCTATTGAATTTTGGGAAGGCGTGCAGTAAAATGACCATATCTACCAATGCACTTGAAATTACTGGAGGGGTTCAGCATGAACAGAGTTATGAGCAGGTTGGCTGTACTTTTAATGGCCATCATGCTGTTGGCCTCTGTATGCGCGCACGCGGAAAGCTCAATCTCCACGAGAGTGGTGATGCGCGTTTCCAGAATGACGCAGAACGCTGTGGTCAAGGCTGGCGAGGATCTGTCCATCGAAGTCGGCATAGACGGCGTTGAACCCGCTCAATACCAGTGGTACTTTAACGACGTCCCCATCGAAGGCGCGAACCAGAAGGTCTTCAACATCGTCAATGCGAAGCCGGAGGACACCGGCGTTTACCGCATGGATGCCTTTGACGCAAACGGAAAGATGTTGCTGAGCATGGACATTGCCGCCCGCGTGCTGGAGGATACCGTGCCTCAGGCCGGTGACCGTTCGATGCCGGTGGGCATCGCCTTTACGGCCATCCTGCTGTGCACCGGCGCGCTGGTGTTCCTGCTGAGACGCCGTGCCAGGGTCTGAGCGACATATAGAGCATATTGATTCATAGGGGCGTCCGCGTGACGCCCCTGATTAATGTCTTTACACAGGAGGTTCCATGAGCAAACCCTTTGAATTCGAACTGCTGCACGTCTGCAGACAGACGGGCGCGCGGCGCGGGCGGTTGCACACCCCTCACGGCGTGATTGAGACGCCGGTGTTCATGCCTGTGGGCACCCAGGCCAGCGTCAAGACCATGACGCCGGAGGAGCTGAAGGACTGCGGCGCTCAGATCATATTGTCAAATACCTACCACCTGCACCTGCGCCCGGGCGAGGAGCTGGTGCGAAGGGCAGGCGGCTTGCACAGCTTCATGCACTGGGACAGGCCGATCCTGACCGACAGCGGCGGGTTCCAGGTGTTCTCGCTGGCCGACCTGCGCCAGGTGGAGGAGCGCGGCGTGCAGTTCCGCAGCCACCTGGACGGCTCGAAGATGTTCATTGGGCCGGAGGAATCCATTGCCATACAGCAGGCCCTGGGCTCTGACATCATGATGCAGTTTGACGAGTGTTCGCCCTATCCCTGCGACTACGACCGCGCCAAACAGGCCATGGGGCGCACCCTGCGTTGGCTGGAGCGCTGCATGAAGGCCTGGACCCATGAGCACCAGGCGCTGTTCGGCATCGTGCAGGGAGCGTTTTACGCCGACCTGCGGGTTCAGTGCGCCAGGGAGATGGCCAAGCTGGATCTGCCGGGCTACGGCATTGGCGGCCTGTCGGTGGGCGAGCCCAAGAGCATCATGTACGACATGCTGGAGCGCATGATGCCCTACATGCCCCAGGGCAAGCCCCGGTATCTGATGGGCGTGGGTTCGCCGGACTGCCTGATCGAGGGCGTGCTTCGGGGCGTGGACATGTTTGACTGCGTGCTGGCTACCCGCGTGGCCCGAAACGGCACGGTGTTCACCCACGACGGGCGCCTCGTGGTGCGCAACGCGAAGTACGCCGAGGACTTTACGCCCCTCGATCCGGATTGCGACTGCTACGCCTGCAAAAACTACACCCGAGCCTACATCCGCCACCTGTTCAAGGCGGGGGAGATACTCGCCCTTCGGCTGAACAGCATCCACAACATCCACTTCCTGACTAAGATGATGGAGCAGATGCGCGCCGCCATTGAGGCCGACAGCCTGATGGACTGGGCCAACGACTTCTATGCCAGGCATGGGCGGGATAATTGGTGAGCGGTGATGCTTGCTCGAACGGTTACCGAAAATTTACATCCTGTCGCCTTAATTTATCCGTCAAAAAGTTGTAATTCTCCCCGGACTCGGTTATAATTGTATTGTTTCACAAGCATGCAAAGGAGATAATCGGAATGTTCATGAGTTTTCTGAACCTGTTGGCAGAGGCCAATCAGTCTGTTTCCGTCGCCACCGGCGAAGCCGCCGCTGCGACCACGACCACGACCACCGCTGCCACGGCCGCTGACGGCGCAGCCGCTGCCGCTGCCGGTACCGGCAGCCTGATCAGCACCGTGGTGATGATGGTGGCCATGATCGCCATATTCTATTTCCTGCTGATCCGGCCCCAGAGAAAGAAGGACAAGCAGGTGAAGGACATGCTGGCCGCCCTGAAGGTGGGCGACAGGATCTGCACCATCGGCGGCCTGTACGGCACCATCGCGGCCCTGAAGGATGACACCGTCACCCTGACCATGGGTTCCCTCCAGAATACCATCGTCATCGCTCGCTGGGCCATTCGCTCGGTGGAGAACGTGGCGCTGGAGAATGACGCCGAGCCCCAGATCTGATCGGAACGAAACACAACGGTATGAAAAGCCTTGCACCGCCGGAAGCGCATTCCCGGCCGTGCAAGGTATTTTTTTATCATTGCAGGATTGTCCGATGGATCGCAGGCATGTCCGCTTCGCGCAGCAGCCCGTCAGAGCCTTTCGCGCCACGACGGCCCCTTGCATATATAATGGCATTGTTGACAATGCGGGCGAAACAGTTTATACTATTAATTGTCCTGAAGTTTACCTGAAGTCAACGGCTTTGAGGTAAAAATGGCCATCCTGTGAGTGGAATGGAGGAGACGAGCATGAGGAAGCTGACCGCGTGGATGACCGTCCTGGCGCTGGCCGTGGCGTTGCTGCTTGCGATTCCCGCGAGCGCGGATGAATACACGAAGTACGTAAACAAGGATACCCTGGAGGCCTATAAAAAGCCCGAGCCCGATTCCAAGGTGATCAGGAAGCTGAAGGGCGGCTCCCGGGTCCTGCTCAGCGGCAACGTGCTGTTTGGCAGCAAGTATACCTCCATATTGCTGGAGGATACCCGGCATGGCGGACAGCTGGAAGCCTGGGTGCTGACCAAATACCTGGCGGACGACATGCCCCCGAAGTACTGCAAGCACCAGTGGGGCAAGTGGCGCGTGACCGATGAACCCACCTGTACCCACTCCGGCGAGCGAGAGCGCACCTGCAAGGTCTGCGACACGGTCCAGACCGAGAAGCTGAAGCGGCTGGACCATGAATTCGGCAAGTGGAAGGTCATCAAGGAAGCCACCTGCGTAAGGGAGGGGGAGCGGGAGCGCACCTGTAAGCTGTGCGGCTACAGGCAGACCGAGACCTATCTGGCGGATCACACCTTCGGCAAGTGGAAGGTGACCGAGGAGCCTACCTGTACCCAGACCGGCGAGCGGGAGCGCAAGTGCAAGGTCTGCGGCTATGTGGAGGTCCAGGAGCTGGACAGGCTGCCCCACGAATACGAGTGGAAGGTGATCGAGGAAGCCACCGACCACTCCGCGGGAACCCGGGCAAGGATCTGCAGGGTTTGCGGTCACAACGGCGGCGAGGAATCCTTTGATCCCGAGGGCACGCAGCGCCCGGGCAATCGGGGCGAAGGGGTGCGCGCGCTCCAGCAGCTGCTTGTGGACCAGGGCTACCTGAACACCGGCGGCGTGGACGGCATCTACGGCGGCGGGACCGAGAAGGCGGTCGCGCAGTTTCAGATGGATCAGGGCCTTGAGTCCGACGGCGTATGCTGGCCCCAGACCCTCAAACGCCTCCAGCACGACTTCGGTCCCTGGCAGACCGTGAAGGAGATGACCCGCACGGAGGATGGCGAGCGCGTTCGTAC
Source organism: Clostridia bacterium (assembly GCA_045637485.1). Classification (GTDB taxonomy): domain Bacteria; phylum Bacillota; class Clostridia; order Christensenellales; family Aristaeellaceae; genus UBA2862. The sequence goes on along the minus strand of JAZTZK010000323.1, from coordinate 15,626 downwards.
CTGCCGGGATTGCGGCTACGAGCAGCGGGAGAGGGTGCAGCCCCAGCCGTGGTTTGAGCGCGGTCGCCGGGGCGAGGATGTTCGCGCGCTGCAGCAGATCATGAAGCAGCTGGGCTATGACGCGGGCGGCTTCGATGGGATCTACGGCAAAAAGCTGGACGCGGCATTTGCGGCCTTCGCCGCCGACCGTGAGCTGGTGGCAGAGGATGGCGTCATTCGCCCCGCCGACGTGGACGCAGTGGTAAACGCCTGGCTGGACGCCCTGCCCGATGGCGAATGGAAGGGCGAGGGCCGGGGTGGCGATCCTGTGAATCTGGCGCTGACAGTTACCCCCAACGACGGAGCCGATGACAGCGGCATGGTGACCTATAGCTGGTCGCTGACCAACCTGGGCGGCAAGCGCTGCACCTTTACGGCGTTGCTGCTGTCCTTCGGGGAGACGCCCGATTTCCGCTCGGAGGACCTGGTGATGGCATTGGACGGCGCTGAGCTGAGGGCCAATGCCGACAACAGCGCGACGGGCAGCTTTACCGCGGACATGGAGTGGGGCGAGGGCAGCCTGCATTTTGCGGCCCTGGCCATTGACGAGGTGACCGGCGAAAAGTGGCTGAGCAATGCGGTGACCTGCGCAAACGAGACCGAGGCCCTGGTGAGAACGGTTGCGCCCATCCCCGTCGACATCGATGTGAACCGACTGCCGGACGGCGTATGGCCAGTGGCCTTTGACAAGGGTGACATCTTCGCGGGCGCCTCGGGCATCTACCTGAACGGCGTGCACGTATACACCGAAGATCGGTATACGCCCGAGGATGTGGAAGCGCTGGCGGTGGGCGACAGCATCGTGGTGGGGGGCGTGACCATCGAGGTCAGGACCGTCGAATCCGGAGGGAGCGTGTCCATCAACGGCGGTCTCGAAGGGGATGACGGCGTCACGCTGCAGCTGGATGAGGAAGCCGACGCCTACCGCATGTCGGGCCTTGACAGTCGCGCAGCCTACACCGATCACGGCGTGACTACGCTGATGATCGATGAGAATACCGCCTACACGGACGTCTCGGATCCCACCAAAAACCCGACCATCGTTCGTGGCGCGGACATCGTGGACGCCATTGCGAAGTCCGAAGAGGGCTCCGTCTTCGATGAAAACAATACCCGCGTGACCGTTGAGGGCGGCAGGGTGGTTTCAATCAGCCACCTCTATGTGCCATAAGGCCGCAGGCACGGACGATCTGACAGTACTGGAGGCAGCAGAATGGGTGTTTTTTCCAAGTATCATCGCTTTCACGAGGCGGGTAAAGCCGCCAATGTCAACAATGTGGAGCGCTTCGGGGAGCCGGATCATTCCCTGTTCACCTCGTCCAAGGTGTTCTCGCTGCACCACCACATCGACATCACCGACGACCGGGAGCGCGTGGTCTACCAGGCGAACAGCAAGTTCTTCTCGATCAGGGACAAGACGGACATCGTGGACGCCCAGGGCGGCCCGGTCGCCCACATCGAGCGCAAGTTTTTCACGCTGCACGAGCGCCACTACGTCACCATGGCAAACGGCGAGAGCTTTGAGATATCCAACGAGTTTTTTCACCTGATCAAGGATATCACCAACATCGAAGGCCTGGGCTGGCAGCTTCGCGGCAACATCGCGGGCCTCAATTTCGAGCTGTACGACCGGGATGAGCGCATCATCGCCGTGATCGGGCAAAAGGCGATTTCCCTGCACGATAAGTTCTGTATCGACATCTATCGCCCGGAGCTCGAGAAGATCGTGGTGGCGATACTGGTCACGCTGATCCACATGATGAAGGATCGCGCGAACAGCGTGTCGGTTTCCTCTGGATCCTCCAGCTCGTCCGGCAACGGATGATCGAAAGAGAAGTGAAACAGAAAGATGAAATGCTTTGAAGCCATCAGGGCCTTTCCCGGAGATGTCGGGCTGTATTATCGCGCGCTGGGGGAGGATTGGGCGGAAACGCACAACCCGGACCTGCCCCTGGTTGCCGCCAGCGTCATCAAGATCCCCGTCATGGTGACGGCGTTTCGGGATATCGCCGCAGGCAAGCTGGACGCCGATGAGATCATCTCCATAAAGCACGGGGACAAGATGCCCTCCTGCGGGGCGCTGACCTACATGCACGACGGGCTGGAGGTGACACTGGCGGACCTGATCACGCTGATGATCATACTCAGCGATAACACGGCCACCAACATACTGATCGACCGGCTGTCCCCGGATTACGTCAACCGGACGATGGAAGCACTGGGCATCCCCGGCATTGCCCTGCAGCGCAGGCTCTTTGACAGGGCGCTGCTTGAACGGGGCATCAATAATACCGTCACCGCCAGAGGCGTCGGCATGCTTCTGGAGCGCATGGCCGCGGGGACGCTGCTGGGCAAGGACCTTGACGATCGCATGATCGGCATACTGCTGAACCAGCGGCTGAACGGCAAGCTGCCCTTCTTCCTGCACAGCAAGGGTGTGCGCTGCGCCCACAAAACCGGCGAGGACGACGGCATCACCCATGATGTCGGCATCATCTATTCCGAAAGGCCATTCGTGCTGTGTATGCTGTCCAATCATGTGGATGTGCCCGCCTTCGAGCGCTTGATGCAGGATACGGCGCGGGAACTCGCCCTTGGGGAGAGCATACCGTGAACGTCGGGTTGGCACGGTCCAGGTGCTGGGTGGAGATCGACCTGGACATCGTCGAATCCAATTACCGCTCCGCCAGGGCCATCTGCGGCAGGGATGTGCAGGTCATACCCGTGCTGAAGGCGAACGCCTACGGCCTCGGCGCGGGGGCGCTGTCCCGGCTTTTGTACGGCCTTGGCGCGCGGCTGTTCGCCGTGGCGGAGCTGGGCGAGGCGCTTGAGCTCAGGCGGAGCTGCGGCGGCGACGCGCTGGTACTGGGTATGATCGCCCCAGACCAGATGGAAATCGCTGTTCGCGAGGGCGTGATCGTCACTGTCTATGATATTGACCAGGCGCGGCGGCTGGATGTCTCGGCGACGCGCGTCGGCAAAAAGGCCAGGGTCCATGTGAAGCTGGACACCGGTATGCACCGCCTGGGCTTCGACACGGACCGCATCGACGGTATCGACGCGGTATTCGAACTGCCTCACATACAGGTAGAGGGCCTGTTCACCCACCTGGCGCTGCGAAAGGACAGCTCGGATGCCGAACAGATCGATCGCTTTCTGAAGGTGTCGAAGGCCCTAAGGGGGCGGGGCAGGGACTTCGGGCTACTGCACGCCTGTGACAGCATCGGCATGGTACGCCATCCCCAGTGGCGCTTCGACGCCGTGCGCATCGGCGCTTGGCTGTACGGCGTAGTGCCCAGCCGCTATCCCAACGCCAACGGGGAATGCCGCCTGCCCGTGCGGTTCAAGACCCGCGTGGTCCAGGTGCGCAACGTGGCGAAGGGGGAATACCTGGGCTACGACGAGAGCCATCCCCTGGATCGGGATCGGGTGATCGCCACGCTGTCCGCCGGTTATGCCGACGGCTATCCAAGGGTGAACAGCGTGGGGGAGGTATGCATTCGCAGAAGGCGCGCCCCCATCGCGGGGCTGCTGTGCATGGATCAGATGACCGTGGACGTCACGGAGATACCCGGCGTTTGCCCTGGCGACGAAGTGACGCTCCTGGGCGACGGCATAACACTCGAAGAGTATGCCGCCTGGACGGGCGCCAATCGCAACGAGGCGCTGACCCGCATTGGCCGGCGGGTGCCCCGGATATATATCCGGGGTGGCGGGGCGGTTGCGGTCGAATGAATCAATGAGAGAGGAAATGACATGAATATGATCAAGCCCAAGCCGTTGCGGCGTGGAGATACCATTGGCCTCGTGGGCATATCCGGCGCGATCCACGAGCCGGAGACCCGCTTTGACAAGATGCTGGAGACCATCGATGCGCTGGGATATAAGGTGATTGTCGCTGACAGCTGCCGGGAGCAGTACGGCTATCTGTCCGGCACCGACGCTTCTCGGGCCAAGGGCCTGAACCGGATGTTCAGGGACGACCGGGTGGACGCGGTGGTCTGCATGCGCGGGGGCTACGGGGTGACCCGGATGCTGGACCTGGTGGATTTCGACGTGATACGCGCCAACCCAAAGCTTCTGCTGGGCTATTCGGATATCACTGCCCTGCATACCGCCATCCATGAGAAGGTGGGCATGGTGACCTTTCACGGTCCGATGCCCGACGCTTCATGGGTGGACCTCGACGACTTCAGCCGCGAGAGCATGCTGCGGGCGCTGAGCAGCACCGAGCCGCTGGGGGCGATCGCCAACCCCGAGGGTCTGGAGCCCCGATGCTACGTTCCGGGCCGCTGCGAGGGCCGGCTGGTGGGCGGCAACCTGTCGTTGGTCGCCGCGCTCTGTGGCACGCCCTACCAGCTGAATCCTGAGGGCAAGGTGCTGCTGCTGGAGGACGTGGGCGAATATGTCTATCGACTGGATTCGATGCTCACCCAGCTGCGCCTGGCGGGCATGTTTGAAAAGTGCGTCGGCGTGGTGCTGGGCGGCTTCACCAACTGCAATGAAGAATATGAAAAATATGCCCTGCAGCTGGAGGACGTCATACGGGATGTCATCGTACCCGCGGGCAAGCCCGTGCTGGCAAACCTGTCCATCGGCCACACGCCCACCAAGATCACCGTGCCACTGGGCGTGAATTGCGCTGTGGACGCCGAGGCCGGAACGCTGACGATCACCGAGGCGGCGCTGGAGGAATAATTAGTAACAAACCACCGGCCATCGGTTATATCCGATTGCCGGTGGTTGTTTTCAGTCCAACATTCCCATTCGGTCCAGCGCCAGCGCCGCCTGCAAGGCCGCGCCGATGGGCAGGCAGCGCTCGTCGGGGACGAAGTCCCGGCTGTGGAGCGTAGGGGCGGGCTGCGCTGAGGCGCAGCCCAGTTGCCAGAACGCGCCGGGAACCCTTTCGACGAAATAGGAGAAATCCTCGCCGCCCATGCTGGGGGAATCCCGGAAGGCGGCGTTTTCTGCGCCCAGCAATCGCCTGCCGATGCGTATGACACGCTCGGCTTCGGCCGGAGTGTTCATCAGGGCGGCATAGCCGGTGACGATATCAAGCTCGATGGTCGTTCCACAGGTCGATGCCACACCGTCGCAGATCTCGCGAATCCGCTGCTTCAGCTGGGCGCGCAGGTCGGTATCGGCGGTGCGCATCGTGCCGTTGATCTCCACGCGGTCGCAAACGATGTTCGGCGCTTCGCCGCCATGGATGACGCCCAGGGATATCACGGCGCTCTGCAGCGGCGAAGTGCTCCTTGAGACCACGGTTTGAAGCGCCGTGATCAGCTGGGCGGCGCACACGATGGCGTCCACGCCCTGATGGGGCCTGGCCGCATGGGCGGATACGCCATGTATCACGATCTTCAGCTCGTCGGTGGAGGCGTTCAGGCAGCCGGGTCGGGTGTCGATCCGGCCCACGTTCATATAGGGCTGTACGTGCATGCCGTAAACGGCATCCACACCCTTCAATACACCGGCGTCGACCATGGGCATCGCGCCGCCTACCGTTTCCTCGGCGGGCTGGAACAGCAGCCGCACATTGCCCCGCAGGTCTTCCCTCATCCCGTTGAGCAGTCGCGCCGCCCCCAGCTGTACGGCCATGTGCATGTCGTGGCCGCAGGCGTGCATCCAGCCCTCGTGCTCCGAGCGGAAGGGGCAGCTCTGTGGCTCTGTGATGGACAGCGCGTCCATGTCCGCCCGCAGCGCCACCGTCGGCCCGGGGTGTCCGCCGTGGATATCCGCGACGATCCAGGTGCGGTTGGTCTCAAAGGGGATGCTCATCTCCGTCAGATGCTCCATCAGAAGCGCCTGGGTCTTGAATTCGCAGAAGCCTTTCTCGGGTATGCGGTGCAGCGCCCGGCGGGTTTTGATCATCCAGGGCGCAATTTGTTGAGCTTCTCTATACAGGTCGTTTACGGTCATCGTTATTCTTCCTTTAAACTATAGATGGCATGCCAGGAAATGTCCGGGCGAAACCTCCCGCATGTCGGGCATTGCTTCCCTGCACACGGGCTTGCAATGGCGGCAACGGGAGGCGAAGGGGCAGCCGGGGGGCGGGTCGATGGGCTGTGGGACGTCGCCCTGGAGCACGATGCGCCGAGTCTGGGCGGCGAGGTCCGGATCGGCGATGGGCACCGCGGACATCAGCGCCTGAGTGTAGGGGTGCTGCATGTTGGAATACAGCTCCTCCACCTCCGCCAGCTCCACCATATGGCCCAGGTACATCACGCCCACCCTGTGGGAGATGTGGCGCACCATCGAAAGGTCGTGGCTGACGAACAGGTAGGTCATGCCCATCTGCTCCTGCAGCTCCTCCAGCATGTTGATCACCTGGGCCTGTATCGACACGTCCAGCGCGGAGATCGGCTCGTCGCAGACCACGAATTCCGGGCGCATGGCCAGGGGGCGGGCGATGCCGATGCGCTGGCGCTGGCCGCCGGAGAACTCGTGGGGATAGCGGTTCAGGTGATCCTGCTTCAGGCCGACCTCCGCCCCCAGTTCCTTGACCCGGGCGACGATTTCCGCCTGGGGTACCTGGTGCAGCTTCATCGGCTCGGCGATGATGCTGGATACCGTCATGCGGGGGTTCAGCGAGGCGTAGGGATCCTGGAAGATCATCTGCATCTTGCTGCGGTAGGGCTGCACCGCCTTTTCGTCCAGATCCGTGATATCGTCGCCCCGGTATATGATCCGGCCGCCTGTGGGCCTGTACAGCCGCACCAGCGCGCGGCCGACGGTGGTCTTGCCGCAGCCGGATTCGCCCACCAGGCCGAAGGTCTCGGCGGGGTAGAGGTTGAAGCTCACGCCGTCCACGGCCTTCAGCTGCCTGCGCCTGCCAAGGATGTTGTTGCCGACGGGAAAGTACATCTGCAGGGATCTGGCTTCGATCAGGGGCTGGTCCATGGTCAATCCTCCCTCGTTACTGTCGGCGCCTTCGGGTGCGTCAGGTGGCAGGCTACACTGTGCGTCTCGCTCAGCGCCGTCACCGGGGGCATGTAGGCCCGGCACACGGGCATACAGTAGCGGCAGCGTGGCGCGAAGGGGCACCCGGCGGGGGGCTGGAGCATGTCCGGCGGCGTGCCGTGGATGGGAACAAGCTTTTCGCCCCGCTTTTGGTGGACCTTCGGGATGGAGTTCAGCAGCCCCCAGGTATAGGGATGCCTTGCGCCATAGAAGATCTCCCGCACGTCGCCCTGCTCGCAAACGGTGCCGCCGTACATCACGAGGATCCGGGAGCACATGCTGGCGATCACACCCATGTCATGGGTGATCATGATGATGGAGGCCTGGCTATCCCGCTTCAGTCCCTGCAGCAGCTCCAGGATCTGGGCCTGAATGGTCACGTCCAGGGCGGTGGTGGGCTCGTCGGCGATGATCAGCTTGGGGGCGCAGGCGATGGCGATGGCGATCATCACCCGCTGCCGAAGGCCGCCGGACAGCTCGTGGGGATATTGCTTCAGCCGGGCCTCCGGGTTGGGGATGTCCACCTGGCGCAGCAGCTCCAGGGCCCTCTCCCGTGCGCTGTGTTTGTCCATTTGGCGGTGGATCTTCAGGGGCTCCGTCAGCTGGTTTTCCACGGTGAATAGCGGGTTCAGGCTGGTCATTGGGTCCTGGAAGATCATGCCGATCTCGCTGCCGTGCAGCCTGCGCATCTCCTTTTTGCCGAGCCCGGAGATCTCCCTGCCGTCGAAGGTGATGGAATCCGAGGAGATGTCCGCGTAGTCCGGCAGAAGCCCCGTCACCGACAGCATGGTCACGCTTTTGCCGGAGCCGGATTCGCCCACGATCCCCAGGGATTCCCCCTGGGACAGGTGGAAGGATATGCCGCGCACGGCCTGGACGGTGCCCACGCCGATGTGAAAGGACGTGTTCAGATTCTTGACTTCCAACAGGTTCATCGACGATATCCTCACTTCTTCAGGCGCGGATCCAGCGCGTCACGCAGGCCGTCGCCGATAAAGTTGAACGAAAACATGGTCACGCAGATGGCGATGACCGGGAACAACATCAGGTGGGGGTACATCTGCATCACGGGTATGGCGGCGTTGGCCAGCGAGCCCCAGGAGGCTCTGGGGGCCTGGATGCCGATGCCCAGGAAGGAGAGAAAGGCTTCGGAGAAGATCGCGCCGGGAATCAGGAACGCGGTGGACACGATGATGGGCCCCATGGCGTTGGGGATCAGGTGCTGGATCAGCAGGTGCCAGGTGCTCGCCCCGGCCAGCCGCCCGGCCAGCACGTATTCCGAGTGCTTGAGGTACATGACCTCGCTGCGCACCACGCGGGCCGTGCCGATCCAGCTGGTGAAGCAAAGCGCCAGTATCACCGAGCCCATGTTCGAGCCGAATATCAGCATGATCAGCACGATGTAAAGCAGGCTCGGAAGGCTGGAGAGTATGTCCACGATGCGCATTAGCACCATGTCCACCCGCCCGCCAAGGTAGCCGGACAGCCCGCCGTAGAGCACGCCGATCAGGAAGTTGATGGCCGCGGCCACGAAGCCGATGGTCAGCGATATGCGCGCGCCGTACATGATGCGAATGAACTGGTCGCGCCCCAGCTGGTCGGTGCCGCAGGGATGCCGCAGGCTGGGCCCGGCGTTCATGTTCATATAGTCCGAGCCGTCGTAGGTGTAGGGCGAGACCATCGGCATGATGATGCACATCAGGGTCATGATGACGATGACCACCAGCCCGATCACAGCCAGCCTGTCGCGGCGGAAGCGCTGCCACACGTCGTGCCAGTAGGTGGTGCTGGGACGGGGAATGTCCTCGGCATGGCTTTCGTCAACGCCGATGACGAACATCTCCGGGGGCAGGGATGCGTAGGCTTCGTTGTCCAATATCTGAACGCTCAACGTATACTCCTCCTTGACGATGTCATTCGTTCGCCAGCTTCACGCGGGGATCCACGATGGCCAACAGTATGTCGCTGACGAGGTTGCAGATCACCACGAACAGGCCGAAGAAGATCACGATGCCCATGATCATCGTATAGTCGCGGTCGGAGATGCTGCGCACGAAGTAATAGCCAAGTCCGGGGATGGCGAAGCGGCTCTCCACGACGAAGGAGCCCGTCAGCAGCCCGGCCACCAGCGGCCCAAGGTAGGTGATGATGGGGGTGAGGGCGTTCTTCAGCGCGTGCTTGGCCACCACCATCAGCTCGCTGACCCCCTTGGCCCTGGCCGTGCGGATGTAGTCCTGCTCCAGCGCCTCCAGCATCGACGAGCGGGTTTGCCGGGCGATGTAGGCGATGGGGTTCATGGACAGGCAGACCACCGGCAGTATGTAGCAGGCCCAGCTGTCCAGCCCGTAGGTGGGCAGCCATTTGAGCTTCACCGAGAACAGGTAGCTGAGCAGCAGCGACAGCACGAATACCGGCACCGATATGCCCACGGTGGCCAGCGCCAATGTCGCCATGTCGGCCGCCTTGCCCCGGTGCAGCGCGGCAATGAGTCCCATCGGTATGCCGATCAGCAGCGAGAACAGGACCGCCAGGCCGCCCACCTGCGCAGAGTAGGGGAAATGGCCGGCAATCTTCTCCCGCACCGTCCCCACCGTCTTGTAGCTGATGCCCAGGTCGCCGTTCAACAGGTTCTTCCAATAGGTCAGGTACTGCTTCCACACCGGCTGGTCCAGTCCGTAGCTGGCAGCGATGCGTTTAAGCACCTCCGGGGGCACGTTCTTCTCCTCCGAGGGACTGAAGGGGCCGCCGGGCATGGCGTGCATCATGAAGAAGGCCACGGTGATCAGCACGACCATCGTCAGCACGCCGGCCAACAGCCGTTTGATGACGTATTTCAGCATGGAATGCCTCCCATACGGTTATATCCTCAATATACGCTCCATTTTACACCCTCGGACCCGATAAATGCAATCAAAAACGATTGCGATTGCATATTTAATATAAAATAAACAGTGAAAGGGCAAATACTGACTGAAATAAGCATAATAATTCTCGGAACGATTCAAAAGATGGAGATTTGCACCTTGACAGGACAGAGGCGGATGGTTTAATATAAGCATATCGATGTCAGAATAGTCTGACTGAGAATCCAATGAAGGAGGAACCCGCAATGAAGAAATGCTTCTCGATGCTTCTGATCCTGGCACTGGCGATTTCCATGCTGGCCGTACCCGCGATGGCGGAGGGCAACATGGTCATCACCGCGATTGCTGACGATCCCCAGCAGATGGACCCGACCCTCAATTCCTATTCCCGCTCGTCCCAGGTGCTGCAGAACCTGTTCAAGGGGCTGTACAAGCTGGATGCGGACGGCGCGACCATCGTGCCCGCCATGGCGGAGAGCGTCGAGATTTCCGATGACCAGAAGACCTATACCTTTACGCTGCGAGACGGCCTGAAATGGTCCGACGGCTCCGACCTGACCGCCTATGACTTCGAGTATTCCTGGCTTCGCGTGCTGGATCCCAACGTGCTCAGCAAGGCCGCCAGCGACATGTGGATTGTGAAGAACGGCAAGGAGTTCTACGACGGCGCCTGCGCCGCCGACGAAGTGGGCATCAAGGCTGTTGACGAGCGCACCTTCGTGGTCGAACTGAAGGACGTGACCCCCTGGTTCCTGATGCTGACCTCCACCACCACCTTCCTGCCGGTCTCCAAGGCCGCTGTCGAGGCCAATGAGAACTGGGCCTGGAGTCCCGAGACCTACGTCTGCAACGGTCCGTATATGCTCAAGGAGTACGCGTCGCTGGACAAGATCGTGATGGTCAAGAATCCCAATTACTACAACGCCGACGCGGTCAAGCTGGACGGCGTGCAGTATTCCATCATCCCCGAGACGGCTACCGAGCTGCTGGCCTACAAGAACGGCGACCTCAACGTCTCCATCAATCTGGATCAGCAGGGCATCAGCGACTTTGCGGGCACCGATGAGCTGACCCAGCTGCCCCGCATCGGCATCCAGTACTGCGACTTCAACACCAAGCTGCCCGAGTTCTCCGACAAGCGGGTGCGCCAGGCCTTTGCCATGGCTGTGAACCGCGCTGTGCTGCTGCAGGCCATGGGCTCGGTGGAGCGGCCCGTATACGGCTTCGTGCCCTATGCCCAGCCTTCCCTGACCGACCCCGCCAAGAGCTACCGCGATATCGCCGGCGACATGTTCGCCGAGGACGTCGAGGCTGCCAAGGCGCTGCTGGCGGAGGCTGGCTATCCGAACGGCGAGGGCTTCCCGACCATCGTCATTAAGGTGCAGAACAACACTCAGCAGGGCATACTGGCCCAGGTGCTGGGCGACATGTGGAAGACCAACCTGGGCATCAACTACGAGATCCAGAGCCGCGAGTCCTCCGTCTACTGGGACGAGCTGGACGCCGGCGACTTCTCCGTGGATCGCAACGGCTACACCTGCGACTACGCCGATCCCTCGGCCAATCTGAAGATATTCATCACCGGCTCCAATGCCTATGAGAATGGCTGGGACGATCCGGTCTACGACGAGATGTTCAACAAGACCCTGTCCATGACCGATCCCGCCGAGCGCGAGGCCGCCCTGATCGAGGCGGAGAAGTACCTGGTGGACCAGATGCCCGCCATGCCCGTGATGTCGATGGAGACCCAATTCCTGGTCAAGCCCAATGTCAACGGCGTGATCGCCAATCCCATCGGCCACGTGAACTTCGAGTACGCGTCCATCGGCTGAAGAGGACAGTATGACAGCGAATCGCCCGGCGTAAGCGCCGGGCGATTCGCTGTATGTATTTTAGGAAATACCGCATTATCCCGCCCTTCAGGCGCGGGTTATTGCCTCAATGCCGTGGCAATGGCCTCGGCGGTGGGGGGACAGCCCATGACGCATCGGCTCGCGCCCTTGCAGCACTTCCCGATGCCCAGCCCCTCGAAGGCTTTGCCCTGCCAGCCCTGGCCGATGCAGATGTCGATTTCGCCGTCCTGCCCGGTGGCGTACAGCGCCCGCACCAGGTTGGCAAAGCAGGCCGAGCAGGCCCTGTCCTGCTGCACGCGGCGGGTCAGCCGGGCCACCTTGCCGGAGGGCTTCGGATAGGCCTTCGCGTCGCTGGGGGCGTTCAGGCTGACGATGTCCTCCGCGCTGAAGGAAGCCTGACCGGCCCCGAAGCGCTCGGCAAGGGTTATGTAGGGCACGTCGTCCAGCCCCAGGCCCATCAGCCTTGCGCTGTAGGCGTCGACCTGCACGGCGTCGAAGCCCACGTACATGTGGTTTGTCTCCACCGGCGTGCCGCCCTCCTCGAAGTTCAGGTCGCCGCAGATGCTGTCCACGATGATCAGCCCCGGCTTGAGCGCCGCGCCAAGGGCCGCGATGGGCTTCATGAGCCCCAGGGCGTGAAAATGCCGCTTCTCGCGGTCCGGAAGACAGCCCTTCAGGTTCTTCAGCGCGCAGGTCATCCGCGTCTGGCAGTGCCCCTTCAACACGGGCATGTCCACCAGCAGCCCCGCGTCCAGTGCCCTGCGACAGATGTCGATCCTCCCGACGGGGGTTTCCACCGGACGGGTATCATCCTTTTTCAGGTCATGGAACGGCACGTCATACCGCTTGCAGAGGGCGTCATAGCCCGCCCTGCGGAAGGCCCGGTCGGTCCTTGCGCCGACCCAGCTGCCCTCGATGACGCTGATATCGCCGACACCGTGCTCCCGGAAGTATTCGATGGCACCGGATAACGCGCCCGGGTGGGTGACGGCCCCGTTCTCCGCCACGTCGTCGATCACCAGGTTCGGCTTCAGCGCCACACTTCCGCCCGGCGGCACCCGTTCGATGGCTCCCGACGCCTCCAGCAGGCGCAGCGTCATATCATGGGCGTCTTTTCCGTAGATTTGGTAGATGCTTGCCATAAGCCGGCCCCCTTCTATACTGCGGTGATATGCTTTATATCAGTTTATCACAGACGCCAGGGGTTTGCAACAGGCATCTGTATCATTCGCGGATTTGCCTTTTTGCAGCGGATGTGGTAGAATACTAAACACCCGCGGGGCGTAAACGGTTAGTTTCTGCGCATACTGTATATCGACCCGGCGACACTGTGTGACGAGGAGGAAGCCCGTGACTTCCGCATTGGAGCTTGTAAAGGATATCTACAACATCTATGTGAACAGGAAGGTGCCCCGCGCATCGGCAGCCCTGTCCTATTACCTGACCATGACCATCTTTCCACTGATCATCTGCCTTTACGCGCTGTTTGGACAGAGCTATCAGGTGGCGATGAACGTCTTCAACTATCTCGAACAATTCCTGACGCCCTCGGCTGCCGAGCTGATTCGGTCCTTTCTGATGCACGTCGCCGGCGCCGGTGGCCGCACGGTGCTGATCGCGGCGATTACGATGCTGGCGGTCTCGGCATCCGCGGCGGTTCGCGTTTTGCAGGGCACCATCGGCGAGATGCAGGGCGGGCAACGCTTTCGCGCCACGACGGACTATTTTGTCAGCTTCGCGCTGGCAGTGGCACTGCTGCTGGCGGTATACCTTTCGATGGTCGTGCTGCTCACCGGACGTCGGTTCCTGGATTGGCTGCAGCGGAGCTTTTCCGTCAGCGTGGCGGATACCTGGTGGATATCGGCGCGCTTCATACTGCTTGGCGGCGTCGCGTTTCTGCTGTTCTGGGGAATTTTCGGCTTTACCCGGCCTCGAAACGACAAATACCTGGTGTTGCCCGGCGCAGTGCTCGCGACGGTGGGCGTGGTGCTGATGAGCACGTTGTTCTCCAGGCTGATCGCATCCTCGGCCAGGTATTCCCTGGTGTACGGGTCGCTGGCTTCGTTGATCCTGATGATGCTGTGGCTGTATCTGATCTGCCAGGCGATATTCGTCGGCGCTGCGTTGAATATCGCCTACAGGGACAGGAAGGCGCGCCGGCTAAAATAATGCGCTTCTCAATCGATTTATTATAAAGAACCACCGCTTCGTATCGCGGTGGTTCTTTTGTAAAGCTGAGGGTCACTTTCCGCGTTCCGGCTTCTTTGTCCGTTTTTCGCGGCGCATCGATGTGTCACTCGTCCAGCGCTCTCGTAGCCCGGTCAAACAGGGCGTTTACCTTCGCGTCGGGGGCCGGGGTGACCAGGGAGACGATCACGGCGGCGAGCAGACCGGCGACAAAGCCGGGGATGATCTCATACAGGCCGGTGCCCTTCAGCAGGGCGAGCCACAGGATATCCACCACTGCGCCCACCAATATACCGGCCACCGCGCCGCCGAAGTTTAGCCGACGCCAGAACAGGCTGAGCAGTATGGTCGGCCCGAAGGCGGCGCCGAACACGCCCCAGGCATTCTCCACCAGGCCCATGATGGTGCCGCTGTTGGGGTTGGAGGCGACGATCAGGGCAATCACGGCGATGATGATGACCACCACGCGACCGGCCCAGAGCATCTCCCTGTCGGAGGCATCCTTGCGGAAAACGGGCTTGTAGACGTCGCTGGCGAAGGCTGAAGCCGAGGCCAGCAGCTGGGAATCGGCGGTGGACATCGAGGCGGCCAGTATTGCCGAGAGCAGTATGCCGGAGATCAGCGCCGGGAAGATGGCGCGGGTCATCTGGATGAACACGGTGGCTGAGTCGGTGATTTCGATGATGCCCCTCGAGGACATCACCCGGCCTACCGCGCCGGCGGCCACCGACATGGTCAGTATGATCAGCGTCCAGGAGATGCCGATCACGCTTGACTTGCGCAGCTCCTTCTGGGAGCGCACCGACATGAAGCGGATGATGATGTGGGGCATGCCGAAGTAGCCCAGGCCCCAGCCCAGGCCGGAGGCGATCTCCTTCCAATTGCCGGTGAAGCGCCAGTAGTTCTCGGGCAGCTCGGCCACGGTCTGGGCCGTGCTGCCGTTGATCATCGCCAGGGCGAAGATCGGCGCGATCAGCAGCGCCGCGAGCATCAGCAGGCCCTGGAAGAAGTCGGTCCAGCACACGGCGGAGAAGCCGCCCAAAAAGGTGTAGCCGATGATGATCGCCGCCGCCAGGTACATGGCCACGGTGGCGTTCATGCCGATGACGGTGTTGAACAGCGTGCCGCAGGCCTTGATGCTGGAGGCCGCGTAGATCGTGTAGGCGAATATGAAAATCACCGCGCAGATGATCCGCAGCGCCTTGCTCTTCGAGAGGAAGCGGTTGGTCAGGTACTGGGGGATGGTGATGGAATCGTTGGCCTCAATGGAGAAGCGGCGCAGGCGCGGCGCTTCAAAGATCCAGCTGAGGGCGTAGCCGATGGCCAGGCCGATGGCGATCCAGGTCTGGCCCATGCCCGCGGCGTACACGGAGGCCGGCAGGCCCATCAGCACCCAGGCGCTCATGTCGGAGGCGCCGGCGGACAGCGCCGACACCCACGCGCCCATCTTCCTGCCGCCCAGGAAGTAGTCCTTCTCGTTGGCGCCCTTCGAGCGTACGAAGAAGTATACGCCGATGCCGATCATAAACGCAAGGTAGATGATAAAGACAATCAGTTCGGTTAAATTCATATTGATCTCCCCATCCAATGAAATATATATTATATTATACAATATCGATATGAATATTCAACGATTTAGCAGTTTATCAGAGTAAATTTATAATTAATTTTGGCATTGATTCGCCGGACCTGTCATAGGATTGAAAAAACGACGGAGGGA
>JAZTZK010000322.1:0-15696 GCA_045637485.1 Clostridia bacterium | reverse complement strand
CGTACTGTTCATAGCTATACGCATAGGCAAGCGTCCCAGTCAAAACGCTTTCCGTCTCGCTGTTCACGAAGCCGGAATACTCCACGCCGTCGTTCGCCAGGGCGTCTCCGTAGGTGATGGTCTTGGGGTTCGCCGTGACGGTCAGGGCTGCAGGGTTGACGCTCACGGTCACATCCACGTCCGTCTTGTTGTTATAATTCGTCGTATCGTTCGGGGTAAAGTTCGCCTTGAAGGTCGCCGCAGGGGAGACGACGTTGCCCACGCTCTGCGCATCGTCCGCCCATGCCCACGTGCCCGGCGTGTTGCCCTGCGGGTTCGTCAGCGTCACGTCGGCCAGCGTCTGGCCGTAGGTTGCCGTCAGGCCGGTGGGTGCATTACATACCGGATCAAGTTTCGGGATGGTAAATGCAACAGGTATGCCGGCATAATCGGTCTCCTGCTCTCCGTTTACCTTTTCCGCTACAAGATAGGCATTCCATCCATTTGAGAGAGAAAAACCATCCGGCAGGTCAAAGGTTCCTGTCCCTTCCGTACCGATTCTGTCAGTAATATTCAGTTTTCCATAGTATTTAACGGATGCTCCGCTTCTCCAGCATCCCTTATTCGTATCCCATGAACCGTCCGTCATCACCACGGAAAGCTGCGTAGGACTGCCACTTACATTGGAATATGGAACTGTTATAGTCTTTCCTTTTCCTGTTATGGTTCCGGGTGACGCGTTAAGAGCTGTGTCCTTCAGCGTCAGCTTATACTCCGTCTCCGGCTGACCGGCAGCTCCAGAGATTAAAGATGAGAAGATTACAGATGACAGATTGACATTAAAAGCGGGACTCACTCCACCACCGGTGAGACCTACATAGTCGACGCGCACAGTGCCGTCGCGGTCCACGTAGCCGGAGCCGGCATAATTATAATTGGAACCGGGCGACCGCCGCCACCACCACGAGCCAGCTCCTGTTTTACTGGTGTTACTATCTGTCCCGTCTGTTGTAAGATATCCATATGAATTAGTGGATACTTCCTCCGCATCAAGGGCAAATATATGATCATCAAGTGCAACATAATTCTGGAAGGCGCCTTTCGTCCATTGTGAAACGTCTTTATCACCCTTTCCCTGCGTCAGTGGATGCGAATCAACCTGGCTCTTTATTATTGCCGCCTTCTCCTGCCCTGAAAAAACACTTGCGTTTTCCAGAAAAGTATCACCGTTAAGCCAGCTTCTGATTGAGCTGCTGCTCCAAACACTAGAGCTGCCATGAAAAGCCATATTTGTCAGGATACTATCGCAGTCCAGAAACAACGTATGGGTTCCATTCTTGCTGTAGTCAGTCGTGTCCTTGCTTAATACTCTGTATTTTACCGGATTAGAATTAAACTTCCCATAATAAACATAGTTCCATCCTCCTGCACCGAAAATCGGATTCCCGATTGCACCCGTGCCTAAACCCGTTATCGTCTTTTCACCGTCTGCAACCGCCGTCACACTCATCCCCACCATCAGCCCCAGCGCCAGCGCGAGGGTGAGCAGGAAGCTCAAAAGTCGGTTGTTTCTTTGTTTCATAGTGTGTTCTCCTCCTATTCTCTGCCGCACGCGGCTGCTGTTATTCTGTGTATAATTGTCATTACAATTTATCGTCATATAGGGTTGCATTTTCCTGCCATTCGGTATATAATAGATGCAAGATAACGCAAAGGGGGAATTCTCATGGCACATGCAGCCAATGTTCTGAACAGCCTCGTGCCCATCACCCAGTTCAACCGTGGCCAGGCAGCGCGCATCTTCGACCGGCTTCACAGCGAGAGCCAGCTCGTGGTGCTGAAGAACAACCAGCCCGCCGCCGTCATACTCTCTCCGGCGGAGTTCCAGCGCCTCAGCGAAATTGAGGAGGATTACCTGTTGCTCCGCGAGGCGATGGCGCGCCTTGCAAACAACGCCGCGCCCGCCACGCCGATGGACAGCCTGATGCGCGAGCTGGGCATTACCGAGGATGAAATCGACGCCGCCGAGGATGTGGTGATCGAATGAACTGGAACGTTGAATTCATCGAGGAAGCCCGACAGGACATGAAACGGCTCGACCACAGCGCCCAGATTCAGGTCTTGAAGGGCATCCGGAAGGTTGCGCAAAACCCCGTGTCCGCTCATGAGGGCGGCTACGGAAAACCCCTCGGCCATCATAACGGCGTCGACCTGACCGGCCTTTTCAAGATCAAATTCCGCGATCTCGGGCTTCGCGTCGTCTATAAGACGGAAATGGTTGTTTCCCGAATGAGAATCATCGTAGTGTCCGCCCGTTCAGACGATCTGGTGTACCGGGAAGCCGCCCGGCGGCGAACGAAGTATGATCTGTGACCCTCCCGGCGCCATGAACCTGAACAACAAAAACCGCCGAACCTGACAGGGTATACCTACCCCGTCAGAATCCGACGGTTATCCATCCAGTTTCAAACGGCTCTCGGCCGCAAGGCGCAAAATACCCTGATACCCTAAAGGGCACAAGAGGGCACACGAGGGCGCACTTATCCTGCCTGCCTGCCTGCCTGCCTGCCTGAGCGTAGCGCTGCGGAACAAACCTGTCAACTCCTCTCCATGTAAACAATCCGTGAATAGATCTTAGCTTGTAACTGTCGTAAATATCATTAAGCCAAATCCGATAGATCAGTAACACGAAATAATGGCATCATGCTAAAGACGACGTGTAGCCTAAGTGATTGACATTGACTCTCCGGCTTCCTTCAGCACAAATCTTTTGACAGTATCACTGATATATAACCCATCGCGGATCAGTTCATTCATTATCGGTTCCACGCTTTCCAAATATCCTTCCTTTTTTGCTTTCAGGAGGATGCCCAGTGTGCCGGTCACATTGAGTCCCATGAATTTCGCTGTTTTCTTCGCAGCTTCATCATCAACGATCACAAGGTCTGCCTTCTGTTCTCTGGCGAGAATCATTACCTCGACTTCTCCGGCATGAAGCCTTGCCCGAAAAATATCCCTCTGTGATGAATCCTGAATGGATTCCACCTTTATCCATTCTGCGCCTCGCACTCTTTATCTTGCAGGTTCACGGATGATTTCATCCAAAGCCGCCTGCGGAACGAGGACCGTTCCATACAGCTCACGAAGCAGCTCAAGCCGATCAATATTCACCAAGGCAAGCAGCGGAGTCGTGTTTGCGACCACCTTACGCATTGGCAATCTCCTCCAGAAATTCCTTTTCATTATCAAACCGGAAGATAGACACACCATTCTCGCCAAGGAATTTGATGAAAGATTCCTTATCCATATCCGCTATCCGAGCCGCATAACCCAAAGACACTCCCCTTCGGGTATAATAGCTCAATGCCGCATATCTCTTCACAAACTGCAGTGCTTCTTCCTCGCTCTGCCTGGTGTCATATAATATTTCATTCGGAATACTAAATGCTATATTGCACATAACACATTCTCCTTGCTATCTTGCGGAAAATTCCCGGAGCAGGGCATTCCGCAGAAGGACCAGCTCATCCTCCGGGTTTGTGCCTTCCATTACATAGATCAGCCCGGCTGCATAGCGCGTCGCCGCCGCCAGCATGATATGGAGTACGCTGGAAAACATCGTCGCCTCCGTCACATCCGTCCGCAGCGTACCATCCTCTATGGCCTTTTGATACACTGCATGGAATCCGGCAGCCAATGCCTCACCCACCTGCATATAAGACTGCATCTGCTCTGGCGCGGCATGTTCGTTTTCAATATAGGAATTGAAATAGTGATTGAAGCGAAGCACGTCCCGATGGTTCCGGTAAAGGTCCAGGAAGAAATCAAGATAGAGCTGTAGATGCTCCCTGGCGTTCATCCTTGCCAGCTGCTCTGCCGATACCCGCCGGGTATATTCCCGTAAACACGCCTCCCATTTCCATGTACCGATGGCGATCACCAGCTCCACCTTGGAGGAGAAGTAACGGTACAGGCTGGGCCGACCGACGCCACTGTCCCCGGCAATGTCCGACATGGTCACCGGGTCGATTCCCTTCTCGGCGAAGAGCCGGAATCCGTACTCCATCGCCCTCTGCCTTCGGACGGCCTTCTCAGCTTCATCTTTCTCTCTATTTCGGCTCATTCCAAACTCCCTCGCATCCACGCGCAAAAATAACTCGAAACTCTATGTGTCATATTATACACACAACCGGGACAATTTCAAGAGGGCAAAGGTAACAGATTATCGAAAAAGGCACTCATAAAAGCCTTCCCCTGCCGCCAGCTCGACAAATCAGTATTTCAACAGCTCCGGATGGGTTTCGATATCGTAATCCGCCTGCCAGCCGTCTATCAGCTCGTTCAGCTTTTCCAGCTGGTAGTGGCGCAGGGCGGCGGCGTTCAGAAGTTCCCGCTCTTCGTCGGTCAGCACGTGCGCCCCGGCGGGCACGTCGCCGGCGTAGCACAGTATGTGCACGCCCTGCTCGGTGACGAAGGGCTGGGAGATGTCCCCCACCTTCTGAAGCGCCGAGGCGGCCCTGATGAAGTTCTCCGGCCACATTTTGGAATCCGGGTGGAAGGGGTAGCCGTCGCCGTTCACATTGCGCTCGGTCTTGTCGGTGCTGTAGCGGCTGATGAGGGTCTTGAAGTCGATGCCGGCGGCGTACTGGGAAGCGATCTCGTCGGTGGTCTCCTTCACCAGCGGAAGCGCCGCCGCCTCAAGCCGTGCGGCATAGTCGGCCTGGGTCGCCTTCAGCGCCGCCTCGGCCTCGTCGTACAGCGCCCGGGCCTCGGTCATGTCATCCCAGCCCTCAGCGGTGGTGGCGGCCAGGGTCAGCGACTGCAGGGCGGTGGCCATGCTCTGGGCGGCACGGTTCATCGCCACCTGCTCGGTACGCGCCGCTTTCAGGGCTTCCTCCGGGATCTCCAGCACGATCTGGTGGATGTAGCGGTAGCCCTCGGGCGTGTAGAACGCCTCGTTGTTGTTCATCAGGATTTCCTGATCGTACCTGTCGATGTTGTTCTCATAGTCCGCCCGGTCGGGGCCGACGAACTGCTCATCATAGTAGGCGTCCACCTGGGCCTGGGTCAGTATGATGTCGCCGACAAACGTCTCGATGGCCCGATTCTGGCGGGTCTGCAGCACCAGCTCGTCGTAGATGGCCTGGAAGGTGTAGCCCATCAGCTCCAGCTGCTCGGTAACCTGCGCCTCGGAAACGGAGGCGTCGCTCTGCTGCATCTGCTGGTAGAGCAGCTGCCAAAGCTCCTCGTACTTAGCGCGTGCCTGTTGGTTCATGGCCTCCGCCTCGGCGTCGGTGAAGTCGTTCTTCCCGGCCTCGGTCAGCTTGTTCTCGATCACGCCCAGACCCACGAAGCTGTCCACGGTGCCCTGCAGCCGGGCTGTCTTCTCCTCGTCGGTGGGCGCGTCGCCGCTGAGCATCCGGGACAGTTCGATCACGCTGTCCAGCGAGCCCTGGAGCATGCTTTGGGTATAGGTAAAGTCGCCCACGCGCACCACGACGGGATCGTCCCCCGTCTCCGCCATAGCCGGACACAGCGTCACCAGCAGCAGGATCAACATAAAGCAGAGCTTTTTCTTCATCGTTGTACCGCCTTTCACAGATCGACAATCAGCAATCAATTATGATACAAATTTGACTATTACTATTCTATCACAGTACAGGCACAGAATACCCACAAGAATCCTTTTTTAATATGGCAGAAATGTAAAATTGCGCTGTGTCGCTTCTGTGCCTCACCCGATTAACATCCCCGCGAAAAAGCTTGCAATTCCCACCGGCAAGGGTTATAATGCTTCGGGGCGAGCCGCCCCTGCAAAAACGTAAAGGAGCGAACAACACAATGGATATCCAGAAGATCATCGCCGATGTCGTCGCCAAGCTGACCAGCAACCCCGACCTGATCAAGCGCTTTATCAGCAACCCGGTGCAGCTGCTGGAAAAGACCTTCGGCATCGACCTGCCCGACGATCAGATCAACAAGGTCATCGAGGGCGTTAAGAGCCAGATCGACCTGAGCAAGTTCGACGTCAAGGATGCCGCAGGCCTGCTGGGCACGCTGAAGGGGATTCTGGGAAGGTAACCGTATCGCCGATTCAGCACGAAGGATCCCTCACTCCGTTCAGGGAGTGGGGGATTTTTTGGAATGCGTGAGGCTGTGGAGAGAAATTCTGATTTGTCGAGCAGAGCTCGACAAATCAGAATTGAATTTCCGCACCCGCAGGCTCAAACCCGCATAGGCTGTCAATGTCTGCAATAATATTTTCACGATTTAACAGAAGTTAGATATATCTAACTTAAGTGCGCTGTTATACTGTCCTCAATGAAAACCAAGGGAGGCTTGAGCATGAGCATTGAGGTCGTTCGGGGCATATTGATCCCCTTTCTGGGCACTTCGCTTGGGGCGGCGTGCGTATTCTTCTTGCGGGGCAGGCTGAATGTCATGGTCCAGCGGGCGCTGACGGGCTTTGCCGCGGGAGTGATGGTGGCGGCGTCGGTGTGGAGCCTGCTGCTGCCCGCCATCGACCTGTCTACGGCCATGGGGCCGCTGGCCTTCCTCCCCGCCGCGGCGGGCTTCTGGTTGGGCGTGCTGCTCCTGCTGCTTCTGGACAGGGTTGTCCCCCACCTGCACGCCCCTCTGAACCAGGAGGAGGGCCCGCGCAACACGCTGGCGCGGACCACGAAGCTGGTGCTGGCGGTGACGATCCACAACCTGCCCGAAGGCATGGCGGTGGGCGTGGTTTACGCGGGCCTGTTGCAGGGCCGGGCGGGCATCTCCGCCGCCGGAGCGCTGGCCCTGGCGCTGGGTATCGCGATACAGAACTTCCCCGAGGGCGCGATCATCTCCATGCCCCTGCGGGCCGAGGGAACCGGAAAGGGCCGCGCCTTCGCCTACGGCGTACTCTCCGGCGCGGTGGAACCCATCGGGGCGCTGCTGACCATCTGGTTTTCCTCGCTGGTGGTGCCGGCGCTGCCCTGTATGCTGGCCTTCGCCGCCGGGGCGATGATCTACGTGGTAGTGGAGGAGCTGATCCCCGAGACCCAGGCCGGCGCCCACTCCAACCTGGGCACGCTGATGTTCGCGCTGGGCTTTACGGTGATGATGGCCCTGGATTGCGCGCTGGGATAGGCATTATTTTGGGCCATGCCGGTTTTATCGGCATGGCCCCGAAAGCATCACTTGTCCTCCCTTTGCCACTGCTCGTATACCTCGGGGCAGTACCCCACCGCGGCCCGCCTGCCGTTGCGAACGATGGGCTGCCGCAGCAGCTGGGGGCGCTCCAGCAGGGCGTCCTCCCTCTGGGCGACGGCGGTATACTTCACCAGGGCCAGGGCGTCCCGGTCGCGGGCGTTCTCATCCAGCAGCGCGTCCAACCCGCCGCAGGCCTGGGCCACGCTGCGCAGCTCGCCCTTGCTGATGCCCTTGTCCAGCAGATCGATCACCTGGGCGCGGATGCGGCGCTCCTTGAACCAGCGCTCCGCCTTGCGGGTGTCGCTGCTCTTTTTGGTTCCGAAAATCTGGATGTTCATGCGCCTGCCTCCTCGGCCTTCAGCAGCTCGAAGTAGTGGTCGTGGGCCGCCTCGTATTCCCGGTTGAAGGCCTCGTCCTTGCCGGAATGCAGCCGGGAGACGTAGTCGTGGATCTCATGCTTGATCTCGGGCCTGACTCGGGCGATGGTGAACACGCCCACGTTGGAGCAGATGTCCGATATGCGCTCGATGTCGGAGAGCATGTTCAAAAACTCCGTGCCGGCCAGCACCGAGCACTGGTGCAGGCGCAGGCGCTCCAGGTGGTTCTGTCGAAGGGCGTTGACCATGTCGTCCACGACCTCCTCCAGTGGCTCGATGTGGGCGGCGGCCTTCGCGTCGCACCTCTCAAAGCTCCTGCCGGTGTAGTTCAGCACCGCCCGCAGCAGATCCCGCACCACCCCAAGCTCCTTCAGGGCGGTTTCTGAGAAGCTCACGCCCGCCTTGTGCATCTCCTCGGCATCCTCGGCGATGTTCATGGCGTGGTCGCCCAGGCGCTCGAACTCGGAGATGGTGGAATAGTAGTGGTTCATGATCTCCGTCTGATCGTCCGAGGTGATGTGGGCCGAGATCTGCATCAGGTAGCCGCTGACCCGGTCCGCCATAGTATCCAGCGCGTCCTCATCCTCGCGGATCCGCGCCATCAGCCCTTCGTCGTAGCTGCGGACGATGTCAAAGGCGCGGTTGATGTTCCGTTGGGCCAGCCTGAACATCTCCATCAGCACATCGTAGCAGGCGTTGAAGGCCAGTCCGGGAGTGTCCAGGAACACGGGGTTCAGGCCGTCCAGCACCCGCAGCTCCGTGGCATGGGACGAGGCGAGCGCCTCGGCGGGCTCGTCCTTCACCAGCTTCAGGCTCAGCTTTTCAAACAATCCCATCGCCGGCAGCAGCAACAGCGCGCTGGCAAGATTGAACACGGTATTGACATCTGCAATATCGCCCGAATGGACCGTCTTGCTCCAAAGCGCGTCCATCAGGCCCATCCTGTGGGCAATATTCACCCCGATCAATATCAGCGCCGTTTTCCCCAGATTATAAAGTATGTTGGCAATACCCACGCGCTTGGAATCGGGCTTCGCGCCGATATTGCAGACGATAGCGGTGGTCACACAATCGCCAAGGTATATACCCATCAGCACGGGATAGACGGCGTTGAAGGTCAGCATGCCCGACATTGAGAACGCCTGCAATATGCCAATGGAAGCCGACGAGCTTTGCAGCACGAAGGAAACCGCCAATCCGACCAGATAGCCGATCAGGGGATTCTCTCCCAATCGGGAAAACAAGGTCTCGATGATGCCGCTTTCGGTCAGAGAGCTGACCGCGTCGGTCATATTCAACAGGCCGGTAAACAGTATACCGAAGCCAATCACAATTCGGCCCGTCTTATCCTGGCCCTTTTTGCTCATGATCAGCACGACGCCGATGATCAGCGCGAGCGGAGCCAGCGTGGAGGGCTTGAAGAACTCCAGCACCGAGACCCCGCCCCCGGAGGCATTCAGATCCAGCAGGCGGATGATCTGGCCGGTGACCGTGGTGCCCACGTTCGCGCCGATGATGACGCCCAGCGACTGGTGCAGCGAGATGATGCCCGCGCCCACCAGGCCCGACGTGATCACGATCGTGGCCGTGGAGGACTGGATCACCGCCGTCATGCCCAGGCCCAGCAAAAAAGCCTTCAGGGGGGTGTCGGTGACCCGCTCCATGACCCGCTTCAGCGTGCCGGAGGAGCTCTCCTTCAGGCCGTCACCCATCATGCGCATGCCATAGAGGAACATGGCCAGCCCGCCGAACAGCGAGATGATATTGAATATGTTCATACTTGCTCCATCATAATATTCTGTTTTACGTATCCAAATATATCTTATCGTAATGCATGGGCAGAAACAACGTACTAAGTGTTATGTTTTTCATATGCGATGATGATTGGCTGAGAATTTACACCGATGCGGTTTTCGTGTATAATAGGGAAAAACACTGCGACAGGTATTGGATGATGGACAAGAGAGACACAAGCCGAAGTCGCCCCCTGCGGCTCATGCTGGCCGCCCTTTTCTGGGTGGCCCTGTGGCAGATCGCGGCCATGGCCGTGGGCCAGGGCATACTGCTGGCCTCGCCCGTGGATACGCTGCTGCGATTGGGAACACTGGTTCGAACCGGCGACTTCTGGCGCTCGGTGCTGTTCACGCTGGGGCACATACTGGCGGGCTATGCGCTGGCCTGCGGATTGGGCATCGCGCTGGCGACCCTGGCGGCGCGCCACGCCCTGGTGGCCGACCTCCTCGCGCCGCTGCTGTCGGCCATGCGCTCGGTGCCCGTGGCGTCCTTCGTGATCGCCGCGCTGATCTGGGTCCCCTCCCGCCGGCTGAGCCTGCTGATCGTGGCGGTGATCGTGCTGCCCGTGGTGTACGCCGGTACGCTGGACGGGCTGCGACAGATCGACCCCCAGCTGACGGAGATGGCCCGGGTGTTTCGCATGTCCCGCAGAAACCGGCTGCGATGTGTGACGCTGCCCGCGCTGATGCCCAGCCTGACCTCGGCGCTTTCGGTGTCCATGGGCCTGGCCTGGAAGTCCGGCGTGGCCGCGGAGGTGATCGGCATCCCCACCGGCTCCATCGGCGAGCGGCTGTACAAGGCCAAGGTATACCTGGCCACCCCCGACCTGTTCGCCTGGACCCTGACCATCGTACTCGTCAGCGCGATATGCGCGAAGGTGTTGCGGGCGGGGCTGAAATCTCTCAATTCAATATGGGAAAAGGGTAACCTCTGATATTACGCCCCGATGGCAAGTCAGAAATTCCAAAGGAGTCATCAATGGACCTGATACTTCAAAACCTGCGCAAAGCCTACGATGACCACGTCGTGCTGGACGGCCTGACCCACACCTTCCCCCACGGCGCCGTCACCTGCGTCACGGGACCCTCGGGCAGTGGAAAGACCACGCTGCTGCGGCTGATCGCCGGGCTGGAGGCGCCGGACGGGGGCGGCATATCCGGCGTTCCGGAGGGCGGCATATCGATGGTGTTTCAGGAGGACCGATTGCCGCCCCAATTGAACGCGGCGAACTGCCTGCGCTGCGTACTGAAAAAAGACCCCTCCCGGGATAGGCGCATATCCGAAGCGCTGGCGGCGCTGGGCCTGTCGGAGGCCTCTGGCCAGAGCGTCAGGGCGTACAGCGGCGGCATGCGACGGCGGGTCGCCCTGGCCCGTGCGCTGCTGTTTCCCTCGCCGCTGGTGCTGCTGGACGAGCCCTTCAAGGGGCTGGACGCCGACACCCGCAGGCGTGCCGTCGGTTTCACACTGTCGATGCTGGCCGGACGAACGACCCTGCTGGTCACCCACGACCCCGAGGACGTCGCCGATTTCGGCGGCGTGACGCTGAATCTGTAGGGCGTTTGAGGGGCGGAGGCGGCGTCACGATGGCGGCAGAATGCCGCATCCTGAAAAAAGAGGCACCGCAACCAAGCGGCGCCTCTTCAAGTATCAAAAAATTTTTCAGTCAGACACATAGGGCATCAGGGCGATCGTGCGAGCGCGCTTGATGGCCGTGGAGAGCTGACGCTGGTGCTTTGCGCAGGTGCCCGTCATGCGGCGGGGCAGAATCTTGCCGCGCTCGCTGGTGAAACGGCGGAGCCTGGCCACATCCTTGTAATCGATGTGCTGGATCTTATCCACGCAAAACGCGCACACCTTCCTGCGCGGCTTGCGGCCGCGGGGGCGGCGAATGCGCTCGCCTCTATCCTCAGACATATTGCGTTCCTCCTTTTTGGATTATAGGGCGTGCGCGAGGCGCACTCCCAAAGAAGAATTGACCTGCGGCTGCGCCGCAGGCGCGGCGGGTCGACGACCGGCGAGGCTTGCCTTCATCAGAAGGGCAGCTCGTCGTCTTCAACCTCGGTGAAGTCGTTCATCGCGGGGCCGGCGGGCGGCGCGGGCGGGGGGGTGGGGCCGTTGTCACGGGGACGGGCCTGGCCCTGGCTGTCGCCACGGCTGCCAACAGACTCGACACTATCGGCAATAACCTCGGTCACATAGCGCTTGGAACCGTCCTGCGCATCATAGGAACGGACCTGCATGCTGCCTTCCACTGCAACCTTGCTGCCCTTGGTGAGGTAGCGGTTGACAAAGTCGGCATTCTGACGCCAAGCGACCACGGGAATAAAATCAGCTTCACGCACACCCTGCGCATTGGCAAAGCGCCGCTGCACTGCAACTGTGAACGTCGAACGTGAAACACCGCTTTGTGTGGTAAATGCTTCGGGATCTCTCGTAAGATTGCCGATCAGGATGACTTTATTCATACTTCACACCATCCTTTGTGGGATGACCTTATTCAGCCTCAGACTCAGGCTTCTCGTCGTCCGCAGCTTCAGCCACAGGCGCTTCGACTTCGACAGGCGTCTCAACGGGCGCGGCGGCCTCGACGGGCGCCTCAGCGGCGGGCGCGGCCTCGCGGGGCGCGTAGGGCTTCAGGGGCTCGCGCTTGGCGGGCAGCTCACCCTCGTACCGCACGGTCAGATAGCGCAGGACGCTGTCAGAAATCTGCATGTTGCGCTCGATTTCGCGGGGCAGCTCGGCAGGGGCCTTGATGTACATCAGCACATAGTAGCCCTCGGTCTTGTACTGGATGGCGTAGGCCAGGCGGCGCTTGCCCCACTCGTCCACGCGATCCACTTCACCGCCATTCTTCGCCACCAGGTCGGAAAAACGGTTGATCAGCTCGGTCCTGGCGCTGTCCTCCAGCGCAGGATCGATCACGTACATGACTTCATACTGGTTCATACTTACTTTCACCTCCTTATGGACTTCGGCCACGGCCGGTTAACCGTGGCAAGGATGCGCCAACAATTATTATACAACAATTTGCCGCGTCGGACAAGGGAACATTGTGAAAAGTTTTGGGTTATTGCAGCCTGTGAATGAACGTCATGCCCTCCGCCTGGCCGGTGAGCATGCGGTTGATGTCGGTGATCAATTCGCCCACGATGTCTGTGGCCTGATAGAGGTACTTGTCGGTGCTCCACACATTGCCGTCCTTCACCGCCTTGAAGTCGGCAAACAGCGCGCTCTTGCCCAGCAGGTCGTCCAGACTGTTCAGCGGCGCATCGATGGAGGCGTTATAGATCAGGTAATCGGCGTCCACCGCGGCGGCATAGAAGTCCTCCATGCTGATGGTCACGGCGGCCCGGGCGTTGTCCAGCGCGGCGGCGTCGGAGAAGATGTAGCGGCCGCCGGCCAGCTCGATCATGCCGGTCACATAGTCGTTCGCGCCGCGCACCACCACGCTGCCGTCGGTGGAGATGTAGAAGAAGGCCACCCGCTTTTCAGTGTTGGGAAAGTCCTTCAGTTCGTCGATCACCCTTGCCTGGTCCTCGAAGAAGGCCTCGGCCCGGTCCTCCCTGTTCAGCATGGCGGCGTACAGCTTTACCCATTCGGTGCGGCCCAGCGGATGGCTCTCGTAGCTGGAATGCTCGATGAACACGGTGATGCCCAGCTGCTCCAGCATCTCCTGCACCTTGGGGGTGTGCAGGATCATCGTGGATTCGATGGCCAGCGGGCAGCCCATGCCCATCAGCAGCTCGTAATCCGGCGCGCTGTACTTGCCGGCGTAGACCATGTCGCCCCGCTTCATGGCGGCGGCGGCGTTTTCGATGTACCAGCCCTCAGCCTGTGTGCCGGACAGGCGTATGACGTCCAGCCCGTCCACCGCGTCGAACAGCGCCATGGCCGCCGTGGCCGCCAGGTAGACGTTGTTCAGCGGCTGGCGGATGATCCCCACGTCGTCGTCCAGCCCCGCCGGGATGTCGCCGCCCTCGGGCACGACCAGGTAACGGTTGCCGTCGCCGATGGTCAGCAGCTTATAGCCCCCCTCATAATAGTCCACGGCAAACTCGTGGGCGTACCTCAGGGCCATCTCCGACTGCCAGGTCAGCCCCGGCAGGGTTTTCTCCCGATCCGCCAGGGCGACGGAGGCGAGCTTCTCCGCCGGCGCGTCGGCCTCCGCCGTCGTCGGAACCTCCGAGGGCGTCTCGCCCACCCAGATGTGAATCACGTATTCCACGTCGTGGGGCGTGGACATGGCGGTAGTGGTGCCCACCACGGTTATATCCTCGTTCACCCGGGCCGGGATTTCAAAGATCGAATTCTTCTCCTCATGGACAGCGATATATTCCACGCCGTCCACCGTCAGCTTGGGATAGTTCGGACTGGAAAATTCCAGCGTGGCCGTGACCGCGCCGCCTTCCACCACGAGCTTCGGGCATGTGATGGTCACCTTGCCGGTGCCGCCGGAGAAGGTGAAGCCGTCCGGAGCGTATTCACCCTCCGGCAGCCCGGACGCCTCGCCCAGCGCCCCCGTTCCCCACAGCGCCAGGCAGAGCGCCAGCGCCAGCCAGCGAAGGAATGCATGCTTCATCGTGTACCCACACCCTTTCTTCATGTAATGGTATTATACCGCATATATGGGGAATGTGCAAATCCCCCACAAAATGCCCCGGCGCGATGGCTCGCGCCGGGGACAGGGGGTTTTCTTCAATGTGCCGATCAGCCCATGGTGATGCCGTCGATGGGAAGGTCGAAGTAGGGGGCGGACTGGAACTCGGACTCGTGGAAGTAGCCGTCCTTGACGTAACCGGCTGCCACCTGATGCACCGCGGCGTTGAAGCCGCCGTTGGCGGTGTCCTGCAGGTAATCGTCGGTCTGGACGTACTCCTCGGCGGTCATGCCAGCCACGGTGAAGGTGCCGGTATCGAACACCTGCAGCTCGCCGGAAGCCAGCTTGGCCAGAACTTCCTGAACCTTCTCTGCGGAGCCCTCAGCGGCCACGTTGGGGTTCAGCTCGGTCAGCTCCACGGCGCCCTCCGCCATACCCAGGGAGATGTCAGTGGGGAAGCTCTCGCCCTTCATGATGGACTCGATGGCCATCTGCATGTAGGGGGTCCAGTTGATCTTGGAGGAGATCAGCGCGGTGTTGGGAGCCACGCTGGCAAAGGAGATGTTGTAGCCAACATTGGGCACGTTGTTGTCCTCGCAGGCGGTAGGCGCGCCGACAGTATCGGCGTGCTCGCTCATCAACACGGCGCCCTTGGTGGAAATCAGGGCGCTGGCAGCTTCCTGCTCCAGGGCCTGGTCGCCCCAGCTGTTGGTGAACTTCACGACCATGGTGGCGGAGGGGCAGGCGTAGCGGATGCCCAGGAAGGTGGAGGAATAGCCGCTGATGACCTCGGCATAGGGGAACGCGCCCACGTAGCCGACCACGGCCTGGTCCTCGGCGATGGCGCCGCTCTCGATCATCTCGTTCAGCTTCAGGCCCGCGGCGTAGCCGGCGGCGAAGCGGCCCTGATAGATGGAGGCGAAGGCATTGTGGAAGTTGTCCAGACCGGCGGTCTGGGCCTTGGTACCGGTGGCGTGGGAGAACTGAACCTCCGGGAACTCGGAAGCGGCCTGGATGATGTAGTCCTCATGGCCAAAGGAATCGGCGAAGACATACTGGCAGCCCATGTCCGCCAGGTCGGCGGCGGCGTCGTAGGACTCCTGGCTCTCGGGGATGTTGGTCTTGATGATCAGCTGGCTCTCGTCCATGCCCAGGTTCACCAGGGCCTGCTTCATGCTGTCGATAAAGTTGGCGTCATAGCCCATGTTCTCGTCGTGCAGGCAGATCAAGCCGATCTTCATGTCTTCCTTCGCGATCTCGGCGGAGGCGACAGCGCAGAACAGCAGTGCAACGATCAGGAGGACGGATGCGATCTTCTTCATAATCAATGTCTCCTTATCTGTTCTCGCTCTCTCACGAGAGCTATGCTACAATGATACACAATTAAGGTTACTTTTGCACGTCATTAATTGTAAATTATGAACTGAAACGACATGAAAGTTCGGGTATTTTGGCGATTGCGCCCTAAAACCCGCCTGACGGCATAAATGAAATAGGCTTTTCCCCGAACATTGGCCAAAGTCAGCCTGCTTCTGAATAACCGAGTGCTGTCAGACGAAAAAAGAACGCCGACACTCTGACAGTGTCAACGTTCCCTTGTGGCGACGCGGAAGGGGCTCGAACCCTCGACCTCCAGCGTGACAGGCTGGCATTCTAACCAACTGAACTACCGCGCCATACAGTGGGCCTTCAGGGACTTGAACCCCGGACCGATCGGTTATGAGCCGACTGCTCTAACCACTGAGCTAAAGGCCCTTA
>JAZTZK010000321.1:0-24940 GCA_045637485.1 Clostridia bacterium | reverse complement strand
CTATTCCACCTGCGTGGGCGAGGGTCCCTTTGTGGGCGAGCTGGACGGCGACGCCGCCCACGACCTGCGGGAGGCCGGCGCGGAGTACGGCGCGGCCACCGGTCGTCCCCGCCGCGTGGCCTGGATGGACATCCCCGCCACCCGCTACGGCACGAAGCTCCAGGGCGCGACGGCACTGGCGCTGACCAAGATGGACGTGCTTTCCTATCTCAAGGATATCCCGGTCTGCGTGGCCTATAAGCTGAACGGCGAACGGATCGACCGCTTCCCCTACACCCCCGACCTGTACGACTGCGAGCCCGTCTACGAGACCCTCCCCGGCTGGGGCTGCGACATCTCCAAGGCCCGGAAGTGGGAGGATCTGCCGAAGGAGGCGCAGGACTATGTGCTGTTCATCGAAGAGCGGGTCGGCTGCCCGATCAAGTACGTATCCGTGGGCGCGGAGCGGGAAGCGCTGATCATACGGTAGCGTTCCAAACACACGGTTCAGCCGATCTATAGGAGGCAACGCAGTGAACAGCGATTATTCCAAATACATGAAGCGGTGCTACGAGCTGGCGATAAGCGCCGGAAAAAAAGGGCATGATACCTTTGGCGCGGTACTCGTCCATGACGGGAAAATCCTGGAAGAAGCGGAGAATACCGCCGATTATACTAAGAGGATATTCGGTCATGCCGAATTCAATCTGGTGCACAAATGCGCCAACAAATACTCCGATGATATCATGGAAAAGGCCATCGTCTATACCAGCTGCGCCCCCTGCGAGAGGTGTCTCGCCGCGATTGCGTCTCTGGGCGTTCATAACATCGTGTGCGGGGTTTCCTACAAGGAATTCTGCAAGCTGCTGCCCTTCGATTATCAGGCAGTGGATCGCGAAGGACTCCTGAAGCAGTTGGGAATTACAATGACGCTCAAGGAATCCGTTCTTGAAGATGAAGGCATGCGCGTGTTTGAATGGTGGGGCGGTGAATATCGCCCCCTTGAAGCAATGATTGCCGAGATGGATGAAGTCAAGAGGCATAAAGACGATTAATACCCGGGAGGCCGCCATGAACAAGAGCACTTACGAATCCCCCCTGAACAGCCGCTACGCGAGTAAGGAGATGCAGTACATCTTCTCCCCGGACAGGAAGTTCACCACCTGGCGCAAATTATGGGTGGCGCTGGCGGAGAGCGAGATGGAGCTGGGCCTGCCCGTGACCCAGGCGCAGGTGGACGAATTGAAGGCCCACATCGACGACATCGACTACGAGGCCGCCCGCAGGCACGAGGAACGGGTGCGTCACGACGTGATGGCCCACGTCCACGCCTACGGCGACGTGTGCCCGAACGCCAGGGGCATCATCCACCTGGGCGCGACGAGCTGCTATGTCACCGACAACGCCGATATCCTGATGCTGCGGGACGCGCTGCTGCTGATCCGGCAAAAGCTGGTGGAGGTACTGCGCAGGCTGCGCAAATTCGCGTGGGAATACAGGGGCCTACCCTGCCTCGGCTACACCCATCTGCAGCCCGCCCAGCTGACCACCGTGGGCAAGCGGGCCACGTTGTGGATGCAGGACCTGACAATGGATCTGGAGGAGGTCAACTTCGCCCTGTCGTCGCTGAAGCTGCTGGGCAACCGGGGCGCGACGGGCACGCAGGTCAGCTTCATGGAGCTGTTCGAGGGCGACGGCGCGAAGGTGGACGAGCTGGAAAGGCGCATCGCCGAAAAGATGGGCATGGAAAAGGTGTTCGACGTCTCCGGGCAGACCTATCCCCGCAAGCTGGACACCCGGGTGCTGGACGCGCTGTCCGGCATCGCCCAGAGCGCCTACAAGTTCGCCCAGGACCTACGGCTGCTGCAATCCTTCCGGGAGGTGGAGGAGCCCTTTGAGAAGAACCAGATCGGCTCCTCGGCCATGGCTTATAAGCGCAACCCCATGAGAAGCGAGCGTATCTGCGCGCTGTCGCGGCACGTGATGGCGCTGGTGCAGGACGCCGCCATGACCGCCGCCACCCAGTGGTTCGAGCGCACGCTGGATGATTCCGCCAACCGCCGGCTTTCGCTGCCGGAAGCCTTCCTGGCCACCGACGCGGTGCTGGAGCTGTACGCCAACATCGCCGACGGCATGGTGGTCTACCCGAAGATGATCGAAAAGCGGGTGATGGAGAACCTGCCCTTCATGGCCACCGAGGACATCATCATGGAATCGGTGAAGCACGGCGCGGACCGGCAGGAGATCCACGAGCGGGTGCGGGTGCACTCCCAGGCGGCGGCCAATCGCATGAAGGCCGAGGGGCTTGAGAGCGACTTGATGGCGCGCATCGCCGCCGACCCCGCCTTCCCGCTGAGCGGGGAAGGCCTGACCGCCCTGCTGGCCCCGGAAAAGTACACCGGTCGCGCCGCCGAGCAGACCGAGCGCTTCCTGACCCACACCGTCGACCCGATCCTCGCCGGGTACGAGGCGTTGGATATGGGCAGCATAAAGCTATAGAAATACATCCGTAGGAGGTATGAAAAAATGCGGGATTATGTCATCGGCATCGACGTGGGGGGAACCCGCATCCGAATGGGGTTGTTCGACAGCGGCATGCAGCTGATCTCGGAGCAGGAGTACCTGACCGACAAGGATGCCACCGCCAACGAGCTGATCGGCTTCCTGGCCCAGCAGACCGAGGCCCTGGTGGACAAGGCGGGTATGACGCTGGAGCAGGTCAGGGGCATCGGCGCCGCATTCCCCTCCTCGGTGGATTTCAAGCGGGGCGTAACGCTGGAGAGCAGCAACATCGTCTCGCTGAACGAGCAGCCCGTGCGGGATATGCTGCGCCAGCGGCTGCAGGCGCCGGTCTACGTGGACAACGACGGCAACGTCGCCGCCCTGGCCGAGCACAAGTACGGCGCGGGCCGGGGCTACGACCACATGATCTACGCCACGCTGGCCACCGGCATCGGCGGTGGCCTGATACTGAACGGCCAGCTCTACCGGGGCATGCACGGCATGGCGGGCGAGATCGGCCACACCTTCATCTCCGATTCCACCGGCTATCCCTGTGGCTGCGGCGTGATCGGCTGCGTCCACTCCATCGCCTCCGGCTTCTTTATGGCCCGCTACGCCATGGACCGCATCAAGGAGGGCGAGGAGAGCCGCATACTGGACTATGCCGGCACCCTCTCCAACATCGACATGATCGCCGTGGGCCGCGCCTTCCAGATGAACGACCCCCTGGCGCTGGAGGTGGTGAACCGCGGCGCGGAATACCTGGGCCGCATGTTCCACAACCTGAACCAGATCTTCGACATCAACATCTTCATCTACGGCGGCGGGATCACCAAGCTGGGTCACCGCTTCATCGACCGTATGATCGCCTCGTACCGCCACCATTCCCTGATCGACCAGAAATACCCGGCGAAATTCCTCCCCGGCGAGCTGGGCGACCGGGCCGAGGTCATCGGCGCGGCGCTGCTGGTGCCGTAAGCCCTTCGCCGCCCGGAACGGCTTATTCCGTCCTGTACGGAGCCATGAACGACCTACACTGAAACCGTCAAAGGAGAATGCGCATGCAGCACTTCACACTCGGCCGGACAAACCTCGAGATCTCCCGCACCGGCTTCGGCGCGCTGCCCATACAGCGGGTCAGCTTCGACGAGGCCTCGGCGCTTTTGAACCGGGCGCTGGACGGCGGCATCAGCTATATCGACACCGCCCGGGCCTATACCGACAGCGAAGAGAAGATCGGCAGGGCCATCTCCCATCGCCGCGACGCATACATACTGGCCACAAAGACCGGCGCCAGGGACGCGGCGGGCCTTGAAAGGGACCTTGAAACGAGCCTTCGGATGCTCAACACCGACCACATCGACATTTACCAATTCCACAACCCCGACTTCGTGCCCCGTCCCGGCGACAGTGACGGGCTGTATGACGCCGCCGTCAAAGCCCGCGAGGCTGGCAGGATCCGCTTCATCGGCATCACCCAACACTCCCTCGACCGGGCCTTCGAGGCCGTCAGCTCCGGCCTGTACGACACGGTGCAGTATCCCTTCAACCACTTAGCTGCCGACCGGGAGATCGAGCTGGTGAAGCTGTGCAGGGAGAAGAACGTGGGCTTCATCTGCATGAAGGCCCTGTCCGGCGGGCTGATCACCAACGCGAGGCTGCCCTTTGCGTGGCTGGGCCAGTTTGACCACATCGTTCCCATCTGGGGCATACAGCGCATGGGCGAGCTGGAAGAGATCCTGGCAATGTCCGAGAATCCCCCGGTGCTGGACGGGGAGAGCCTGGCCCTGATCGAGGCCGATCGGCGGGAGCTGGTGGGCGCGTTCTGCCGGGGCTGCGGCTATTGCATGCCCTGCCCCGTCGGCATCCCCATCAACGACGCCAACCGCATCACCCAGCTGCTGCAGCGCTCCCCCTGGAAGAGCTGGGTCAGGGACGAGTGGCAGAGGGAGATGGAGCGCATCGATGACTGCGTCCACTGCGGGGAATGCGCGAAGAAATGTCCCTACGGACTGAAGCCCTTTGAAACGCTGCCCGGCCATCTGGCCTTCTACAGGGAATTTGTCAGGACCCATCGGGTATAAATATATCAGATAGCGTGGCCTTTGCCACGCTATCTGATATCAACGGAGGCATCCACCTTGATTCAGCGCTTTTCAAAGCCGGACCTGTATATCAGCCGCTGCGGCCACCTGGACGCGACCGTGACCGAGCATCGCATCGGCGGCGCGCCCGCCTTCATGCGGGGATTCCGGGCGATGTTCGTCTCCGATGTGCATGTGCGGCCCAAAACCACCCAGGCCGAGCTGGATGCGCTGGCGGATCGGATCGCCTCAGCCTCGCCCCAGCTGCTGCTGCTCGGCGGCGACTACAGCGACTTCGCGGAGGATTGCGCACGATTCTTCATGACCCTGAAAAGACTCGCCGTTCCCCTCGGGGCCTGCGGCGTGCTCGGCAACAACGACGCCGAGGCCTGGCAGGGCCGCCTGAAAGCGCTGCGCAAAACCATGTCGCAGGCCGGATGCAGACTGCTGGTCAACGCCTCCATCGCTATTCCCCTGTCCGGCGGCAAGCTCTGCATAGGCGGCATCGATGAATACCACTACGGCAATGTCCAAATGAACAGGCTGTGGCCCGGCAAGGACAGCGACAATCGCTATCGCATACTGCTGTCCCACTACCCCGTGCTTCCGAAGGTGAAGCCTGACCTGATGCTCAGCGGCCACACCCACGGCGGACAGTTCAACCTGCTGGGACTGACCCCCTTCGCCATCGGCTTCGAGCGCTTCGTCGTGCCCCGCCGCGCATCCGCGGCCATCTCAGGCCTGCACGACGTCGACGGCATGAAGCTGCTGGTCAGTAAGGGCATCGGCGCCAGCCGCCTGCAGCTGCGCGTCGGCGTGCGACCGGAGATCAACCTGCTGGTGTTTGAATGAGTTCTTTTCCCTGCCCTTTTCAGATACCCGCGCAGGCTTGTTCGGAAGGAGCTCACAGCGCAAACCCCGAGTGCCGGCTTCGCGCAAAATAAAAATGCGAAATTAGCAAAATACCATTGACTTTCAGGTCTTTTGCCGCTATAATAGACACAGTTGAGCGCGGCTTACCGCGATAACGACGAACTTATCCTGGGGTGTGCGTTAGTCAATGCTTTTACCCACAGATTCATAAAAGGATTCCGGGTCGGTTTTGCAGATGCCATGCCTCCCCGCAGAGGAAGGCAGTAAGCAGCCGCAGGTCTCCGCCCTGCCTGAGCGGCGGGTGAAAAAGCTGCGACAGACGGCACTCACGGGATATTTAGGAGCTCGCAAGGGCTCCATTTTTGTGCAGTCGGGGGAAAAGAACATGAACAAGACGATACTTCGCAAATACGCCCAGCTGATCGCCGCCGTCGGCGCGAACGTGCAGAAGGGCCAGGAGGTCTTCATCACTGCCGGACTCGACCAGCCCGAATTCGTGACCATGGTGGTAGACGCCTGCTATCGCCGCGGCGCGGCGCGGGTGGTGGTGGACTGGGAATACCAGCCGCTGGAAAAGCTGCACGTTCGCCACCAATCCCTGCGCACCCTCTCAGAGCTGACCGACTGGCAGGAGGCCCGCTGGAAGCACTACGTGGACAAGCTGCCCTGCCGAATCTACCTGGAATCGGATGACCCGGACGGCCTGAAGGGCATCAACCAAAAGAAGCTGGCCACTGCCCGCCAGCGCAGGTATCCGCTGATCAAGGGCTACCGTGACCAGATCGAGAACAGGCACCAGTGGTGCATCGCCGCTGTGCCCGGCACAGCCTGGGCGAAGAAGCTGTTCCCCAGCCTCACCCGCAACCAGGCCATCGAGAAGCTGTGGGCGGCGATATTGGCCACCAGCCGCGTAGACGACGACCCCGTGGCGGCCTGGGAGGCGCATAACCACGCGCTCTCCGACCACTGCGCCTGGCTGAACGGCCTGGGCATCGAACGCCTTCACTACACCGCCGGCAACGGCCCCGACTTCACCGTGGGCATGATCCCCGAGGCCGAGTTCAAGGGCGGCGGCGAGACGAGCCTGCAGGGCGTCTTCTTCAACCCGAACATCCCCACCGAGGAGTGCTTCATCTCGCCGATGAAGGGCGTGGCCGAGGGCATCGTCCATGCCTCCATGCCCCTCAGCTGGGAGGGGCAGCTGATCGATCGCTTCTGGATCCGCTTCCACGAAGGCAAGGCCGTAGAGTGGCACGCAGACGTGAACAATGAGGCCCTCACCCACTTGATCACCATGGACGAGGGCAGCGCCTATCTGGGTGAGTGCGCGCTGGTGCCCTACGACTCCCCCATCCGGAACAGCGGCATACTGTTTTACAACACCCTCTTCGATGAAAACGCCGCCTGCCATCTGGCGTTGGGCATGGGCCTTGCCGACACCATCAGGGGCTTTGAGAACAAGACCCTCGAGGAATGCCGCGCCCTGGGTATCAACGACTCGATGCTCCACGAGGATTTCATGATCGGCACCGCCGACATGAACATCGACGCCCAAACCCGTGACGGTCGGACCGTGCCCATATTCAGGAACGGGAACTGGGCGAGATAATCGTTGGCAGACAAGCCCGATCAGGACAATGTAAGGAATCATGGATTCTTCGAAAAGACGCCGAACCGCTATGCGGTTCAGCGTCTTTTCTCTCATCCCCTGCGTCCCATGCCGCCGCCGGGGCGTCCGCCGGGATTGTTCCGACCGGGTATATCGTCGGGTCGGGCTGCGGGGCGCGGCGCGGCCCTCGGGGGTTGGGGACCTGGCCTTGCAGGCTGGGGCGCCGGTCTTGCGGGCTGGTGCGCGGGCCTTGGGGGCTGGGGGCCTGGTCTCGCGGGCAGAGGCGCGGGCCTCGCTGACTGGGGCGCGGGTCTTGCGGGCATAGGCGCCGGACGCCCCGGCGCAGGCGCAGGCGCAGGCCTCGGGGGCTGCGGGGCGGGCCTCGCCACCGTCGGCGGCGGGGGCGGGGGCGCATGGTGCACAGGGGGCCGCGGCGCGGCGCGAAGGGCGCTGTTTACCCTGAAAACCGGCGGGCGGACGCCCGTCGTGCGATAGGGATAATCCGTGCGGCGCATCATATCCCGGGTGATGCGGTTGCCGATGCCCAGCAGTCCCAGGGCGGAGGCCACGCTGGCCAGCAGCGCGCCCTTCTGATCCCACACCGAGGTGTTGGAGGATTCCCATTCCCGCCAACCGCTGCCGTCGTACACGGATACCTCGATGCCATACTCGGCCAGGGCCTGGGCCAGATAGCGCGCCTGGGCGTCATTCAGCCCGCGGGCCACGGTGATGGGCGCGCTGTCCACGATCAGCAGCGCCTCTTCCTCGCTGTAGCCGCAGATTCTCGAGAGCAGCGCAGCCGCGGTCGCTCGGTTGCTGGCGCCAACGGAGACGAGCATCACCATGTTTCCCTGTATTGTCGCAGCCACAGGGGCGTTGACCCGCGTGCCGCAGTTCGGACAGAAATTGACGCCCGCCGCCAGCTGTATACCGCAATTGGAACAGAACATTCATTTCACCCCTTTTGCAACGGTCGTTTCATCAATACCCCAGCTGCTGCAGATCCAGCTTGAACAGTACCCCGTTGATCTCATCCACGTCGGTATGTCCCGTCATCAGGCAGTATTCCACGACGATATCCACCCTGCTGGCGTGGCTCAGCGCGTAGCCGGCCTTTGCCAGCAGCGCCTTTGCCTCCTCCAGGGACAGCTCCAGTGCCACGGCGAGGGCCAGGGCGGTCTGCCTGGCAGGTCTGTAGTCCTCGTTGTTTCGTATCTTTCCGAGCAGGCGGCGGTCCAGGTTCGCCCGGCGGGCGCACGCCTCGTCGGTCATGCCCCTATCATCCAGCTTTCGGGCCACCATACCCGCAAAGGTCTCGCCCGTGCGGTCCGGGGCCGACTGTTGCTCATCGCCCAGCGTTGCCGTGAGCCGTTCTACGTTCGCTTCGGAGAACACCGTCTCATTGCGGGCATTGTCCTCTCGGTGGGGACGGCGGAACAAGCTGCCCGGCTCGGGCACACCCCGGGGCGTGCCGTCCCGCAGGTACTGGCTGCGCCGGGCCTCGCGGTTAAAGTCGCGGCGCTCATGAACGTACACGTCGTCGATATAGGCCGCAACCTCGCCGTACAGGCCGCCGGTCAGCTCGATCGCGCCCCGGGTATAGGCGACCAGGTAGACCATCATGTCCGTTTCCTCCAGGAAGCGGGTAATCTCCGCCCTCGCCACCTGCAGCGCCTGGGCCTTCGGATAGCCGTAAGCGCCCGCAGAGATCAGCGGAAACGCCACCGAATCGCAGCCCTGCAGGCGTGCCAGGGCCAGCGCGTTGCGATAGCAGGCCGCCAGAAGCGCCGGTTCGCCCGCACTGCCGCCCTGCCATATGGGGCCTACGGTGTGTATGACGTATTTACAGGGCAGCTCATAACCCTGGGTCAGCTTGGCCTGGCCGGTTTCGCACCCACCCAACGTGCGGCACTCCGCCAGCAGCTGCGGCCCTGCGGCGCGATGGATCGCGCCGTCCACGCCGCCGCCGCCCAGCAGGCTGCTGTTGGCCGCGTTGACGATTGCGTCCACCCGCATTCTGGTGATATCGTTCCTGACAATCTCGAAAGGCATAGGCATCCTCCTGTGTGCAGATCGGTCTGTGCGTTTACGCCTGTATTGTACCACATCCCCGCGCCCTTTGCCAAGTGCCGGAAGAGAATTTGTGAAAAAAGGCGCGGACCCGATCGGTCCGCGCCATAGACATCTTATATTATTCCACCTTGAGCTTTACCGAAGCGTAGACCCCATTCTCAGCCATGGCGCCCACATAGCAGGTGCCTTTCTTCAGAGCGTAAACCTTGCCTTTATTGTCGATATAGGCGATTTTTTCATCGCTGGACAGCCACTTCACCGCCGTGGTGGCGTTGGAAGGCTCCAGCTCCATATACAGCTGCATGGTCTTGCCCTTCTTCAGGGTGACGTTACCGGTCTTGTTCAGGTAGATCTTTCTGACCTCCGTCGATCCGGTGCCCTCATCTGATCCTTCTCCGGTAGGGGTGTCGCCGGAGGACCCGCCGCCCGAGGACTTGACCACCTTGACCGTCAGGGTGGCCTTCTTGCCGTTCTTGCATTTGACGGTGACGGTGGTCGAGCCGATCTTCTTCGCGGTGACCTGGCCGTACTTGTTCACGCTGGCGTACTTGCTCTTGGAGGAGGATACGCTCTTGATCTTCCATCCCCTGGAGGTGGCGAAGGTGGGGATCAGCTGGAGCTTCGCGCCGATCTTCAGCGTCACCGTGCCGTTGCTGCCGGTCCTGGTGAGCTCCTTGCTGTAATCCGCGTTAGCGACCATTACCGTGCAAGACGCCCTCTTGCCGCCGTCGTCGGTGGTAACGGTGACCGTGGCCGTGCCCGATCCCCTGGCGGTGACGACGCCGCCGCTGACGGTGGCGACGGAGGTGTCGCTGGAGGACCAGCTGACGCCCTGGTTGCTGGCGTCAGCGGGGGCCACGACCGCCTTCAGCGTGGCCGTGCCGCCCTTCGCCATGATCAGCGTGGCCTGGTCCAGTGCCACGCCGGTGACCGCGATGCTCTCCCCGGAAGCGGCCACGGCATTGGTCAGGGGCATCCAGCCGGTGACGCCGGTGCTGGAGGCGCCCTTCACCCAGGTGTATCCGCCGTATTTCTTCAGCGTCCTGCAGGTGGCGGCGAAGCTGGCCGGATATTTCAGCACGCCCAGCGCCCTGCCGTTCTCCGGCAGCGAGTATATGCCGACGCCCTTCGTGGCCGTGGCGCGCGCGCGATAGGTTTCGTTGACCTTGGAAACGCCGTAGCCATCCACCGACTGGGCCGAGTTCAGCGCAGGGGCATTGGGCCACTTGATG
This sequence comes from Clostridia bacterium, assembly GCA_045637485.1. Taxonomy (GTDB): domain Bacteria; phylum Bacillota; class Clostridia; order Christensenellales; family Aristaeellaceae; genus UBA2862. Next base: position 14,588 of record JAZTZK010000321.1, on the reverse strand, counting down.
TACTTGACGAACACCCATTTCGGCCCCCAGGAATTGCAGAATCCCTCCCAGGTGTAGTAGCGGGTGTGCACGCTGCCCTGGTCGTCCATGGTCACCAGGCCGTCCTCACGGATCTCCGCGATGATCAGGCTGTGCTTCTGGTGCTTGCCGCAGCCGTCGGTGTTGAAGCCGGAGCAGCTGGACGGGCAGGACTGCACGCGCAGCGTCGCACCGGGAATCGAATGGGTGATGAAATACTTCAGGTTTTCCGGCGTCAGCCTGCGCTCGTCGTCGGTCAGATTGCGCAGCAGGTTGTGGCCCTTGGCCGCCGTGCCCACAAAGGTGGAATCGAAGTTGCAGCCCCAGACCTTCTTATAGATTGCCTGGGCCCACTTCCAGCAGTTGTGGGCGCCCTTCGTGCCCTCGTCCCCGGCCCGTATGGTGACGCCGTTGAGGGTGAAGGCGGTGCTGTTGCTCATTTCGGTATAGTTCTTGGAGTTGGGCGCCGGCCACTCCCCGTCATCCTCCGCCGCTTCATCGGGTGCTTCGACGCCCCCGGAGATCTCCTCCTGCTCGAGGTCCGGCAGATCCAGGGACAGGTCGTCCTCGCCGAGATCGAGGCTGTCCAGGTCCAGGTCCAGCGCCGGAACGACGTCGGCCTCCCCGGCGTTCGCGTCGACGATATCCAATCCGCTATCCTCCGACAGGGCTGTCGGCAGCGCGGCCGTCAGCATGCAGAGGGTCAAAAACAGCGCAAGCCATTTGGTCAATCGCATGATTCTTTCCTCCTGATTACAACTTATCGCGTTTTATATTTCTATACTATTGTACAACTATGTCACAAATTTGTCAAGCATAATATTTTTGCGCATAGTTTTGTCTGTTTTATTTCTATATTATATTACAATGCAGGCATTTCGTTGTGAAACGCCTGCATAGCTATTACCCTAAATATTTAAAACTTCTCGCCGCTCACCAGGGGGTTCCACCTTTGGCTGCGGTAGCGCAGCGCGAACAGTATGCACAGCAGTATGTTGTGGGCGATCATCGCGCCCCAGGCGGCGGTCAGTCCGAGGCCAAACACGCGCACCAGTATGAACGTACCCAGCACGCGCACGCCCCACATGCTCACGATGTTGCAGACAAAGGCATACATCGTATCCCCCACGCCCATGAAGATGCCCTCCAGCACCACGGCGATGCCGTATAGCGGCTCGGTGACCGCCACCATGCGCAGCACCTTCGTTCCCAGGGAAATTACCTCCGCATCCGGGGTGAAAAGCGCCATCATCCTCGGGGCGAATATGAACAGCACCGCGCCGGACACGGCCATCATCGCGGGCTCCAGGATCAGCAGCGTGCGGGTGATGGAGCGCATGTAATCCTGATCCTTCATGCCGCTGGCGTTTCCGGACAGCGTGGCAGCGGCGGTATGTATGCCGTAGGCCGGAATGTAGAACGCGGATTCCGCGGTGTTGGCGATGGTGTGGGCCGCGGTGGACACCGTGCCCAGGGAATTGATCAGCGAGGCGAAGGCCACGTATCCGAAGGACGTGCCGAAGCGCTGCAGCGCCGCGGGCATGGCCACCCTGAGGCAGGGCTTCAGTATGGCCGGGTCGGGCTTGAGCCGCCTTCCCTTCGGGGAGATGCGGGGGTGCCGCCACAGCGCGACGGTCATGGCCGCGCCGCCCACGGCGAAGCCCGCCGCGGTGCTGACGGCCGCGCCGGTGACCCCCAGCCCCGCCCCGGGCACGCGCAGGGTCGCGCCCAACAGGCGGATATCCCGGGTCCGGTAGATCAGCAGGAAGTTCAGCACCACGTTCACCAGATTCATCAGCACGTTGACCTTCATCGGCGTTCGGGTGTCCCCGGAGGCGCGCAGCACCGTGCCGAAGACCACCATCGCCGCCCGCAGCAGCATCGGCGAATAGATAATGAAGAAATACCGGGCGGCCGTGGGACGGATCTCGACGTCGGCATTCATCCAACCGGGAATGTAGCGGGCCAGGGACAGCGACGCCGCCGTGAACAGGAGGCCCGCGACGATGGTCACCAGCACCGACTGGGCCACGGCCCGGCGGGCGTTCTCGTAGCGCTCCGCGCCGTATTCCCGGGCGATAAAGGCCAAAAAGCCCACGCCCAGCGAAGAGAGCGTACTGCCCACCATCCAGTTGATGGTGCTGGTAGCCCCCACCGCCGCCGTCGCCGCCGCGCCAAGCCTGCCCACCATGGCCGAATCCACGTACTGGGCGGCCACCTGGAGCATCTGCTCCAGCATCGTGGGCCAGGCCAGCCCCAGCACGATCCATAGCGTATTTCTCTTTTGCCTTTGTGACAGTTGCAAGTGCTTGTCATCCTCCCGAATTCGATTCAAATTATACTGCAATCACTGTTTTTTCTCCAGCCCGAGCCTGTTGAAATCCGGTAAAGACGCGTTCCGGCCAAGTTCTTCGCATTTCATGCTTGACAATGGGCAATAATTGTCTTAATATGAACACAGCGGCGTTTACCGCGCCAAACCATCCAACATCAAAGGAGAGTGCATTCCCATGGCCAATCGCATCGTTCTGAACACCATTTCCTATCACGGCAGCGGCGCCATAGAAAACATCGTGCCCGAGCTGACCGCCCGCCTCTATAAAAAGGCCTTCGTCTGCTCCGACCCGGACCTGATCAAGTTTGGCGTCACCAAGAAGGTGACCGACCTGCTGGACAAGGCCGGCTTTGCCTATGAGATCTACAGCGACATCAAGCCCAACCCCACCATTGAAAACGTGCAGTGCGGCGTGGCGGCGTTCAAGAACAGCGGCGCGGACTGCATCATCGCCATCGGCGGCGGCTCCTCCATGGACACCGCCAAGGCCATCGGCATCATCATCAACAACCCCGAGTTCGAGGACGTGCGCTCGCTGGAGGGCGTGGCCCCCACCAAAAAGCACGCCGTGTTCACCATCGCCGTGCCCACCACCGCCGGCACCGCCGCGGAGGTCACCATCAACTACGTCATCACCGATGTCGAGAAGAAGCGCAAGTTCGTCTGCGTGGACACCAACGACATCCCCGAAATCGCCATCGTCGACCCTGACATGTTGAGCAGCATGCCCAAGGGCCTGACCGCCGCCACCGGCATGGACGCCCTGACCCACGCCATCGAGGGCTATATCACCAAGGGCTATTGCGCCATTTCCGACATGTTCCACCTGGAGGCCATCCGCCTGATCGCCGCCAGCCTGCGCGGCGCGGTGCAGAACACCCCAGAGGGGCGCGAGGGCATGGCCCTGGGCCAGTACATCGCCGGCATGGGCTTCTCCAACGTGGGCCTGGGCATCGTGCACAGCATGGCCCACGGTCTTTCCGCCCTGTATGACACCCCCCACGGCGTGGCCTGCGCCATCATACTGCCCTTCGGCCTGGAGTACAACGCCCCCGTGGCCGGCAAGCGCTACCGCGCCATCGGCAAGGCCATGTGCGTGCCCGGCATCGACATGATGGACGACGACGAGGCCGCAAAGGCCACCATCGCCGCCGTCAAGCAGCTGAGCCAGGACGTGGGCATCCCCGCCGACCTGAAGGGCATACTGAAGGAGGAGGACGTGCAGTTCCTGTCCGAATCCGCCTTCGCCGACGCCTGCCGCCCCGGCAACCCCCGGGACACCAGCGTCGAGGAGATCGCCGCCCTGTACCGCAGCATGATGTAGAGAATATTACCGTTCCCTTCCCCCGCGCTTTCACGGCGCGGGGATTTTTAACACAATTCTGTCAATATAAAACCTTTTCGGGAAAATATTGAGCACCAAATCCGCCTCAATCGCAAGAATTGACCATATATTCTCTTCTTGCGTTCTTTACAAATACGGCATTGTGTGCTATAATGCCACTGATGCGAGCGATTGCCGCGGACGCGGGAAGGCCCGTGCCAACCGGCTCCGGCGGCAATGCATCGGAACAATCGACAAGGAGGAAACACCCATGAAGAAACTGTTAGCCGTCCTGCTGACCGCCCTGATGCTGCTCAGCCTGGTCTCTGCCTTCGCTGAGGAGCAGATCACCCTGCAGCTGTGGTCCATCGCCACCGAGAGCGACTCCAGCCACCAGGCCTATGTCGACGCCATCGCCGCCTTCGAGGCCGATCATCCCAACATCAAGATCGAGCACAACGCCACCGAGAACGAAGCCTACAAGACCAAGATCAAGGCCGCGATGAGCTCCGGCGAAGACCTGCCCGACCTGTTCTTCACCTGGGGCATGGGCTTCCTGGGCGAGTTCGTGAACGCCGGCCGCGTGGTCTGCCTGGACGAGTCCTATCCCGCCTACGCTGACGAGCTGCCCAAGGCCATGACCACCAACGTGACCTATGACGGCAAGATGTACGGTGTGCCCTACACCATGTCCCTGGTCATCCTGTACGCCAACATGGACATCCTGGCCGAGGTTGGCTACGACCACATCCCCGCCACCTACGAAGAGATGATGGAGTGCTGCGACAAGCTGGTCGCCGCCGGTAAGATCCCCTTCGGCGTGTCCGGCAAGGAGCTGTGGTGCCTGTCCGAGTATGTCGAGCCCCTGGTCATCAAGTCCGTGGGCGGCGAGAACCTGAAGGCCATGTACAATGGCGAGAAGTCCTGCAACGATGAGGGCGTCATCGCCGCCATCGCCGCCTTCCAGGATATGAAGAACAAGGGCTACTTCGATCCCAGCGCCGACGCCCTGGGCAACGACGAAGTGAAGAACAACTTCATCGCCGGCAAGTACGCCTTCTACCAGAACGGCTCCTGGAACAACGCGGACATCGGCTCCAAGGCCCAGTTCGCCGTCCAGGCCGGCACCTTCCCGGTGCTGAACCCCGACGTCAGCCTGTACCAGATGATCGGCGGCCCCAACAACACCCTGGCCGTGACCGAGACCTCTGAGCACAAGGAGGAGGCTATCGAGGCCGCCTACTACCTGGCCAAGTTCTTCTCCGACGCCGATTACAAGTCCGGCGCGAACCTGCCCTGCTGGGCGGCTGACCCGAACGCCGAGGTTTCCGACCTGGTGAAGTCCGTTGCCGACATGGCCGCGAAGGCTGAGAGCATGGTGCTGTTCGGCGACAACTTCCTGTCCGCTGACGAAGCCAACACCTATCTGGACTACATCGGCCTGGCCTGGGCGGGCGACATCACCCCCGAGGAGTTCGCCGCCGGTCTGGACTCCGACCTGGACTGATATCACAGGGCACAGTTCCGGATTGAACCGATCCTGAGCTGATGGGAAGACGGTCCCTCCGGGGATTTCCCGCGAGGGGCCGTCTTCCTCTTCACGTTTAATAAAATAGAGGAGCGCAGACCATGAGAAGACCATTTAGCTACAAGCTGAATATTTTCCTGTTTCTGTTGCCCGCGCTGATACTGTTCATCGGGGTGCTGATCGCGCCAATCATCATGTCGGGCTACTACAGCCTGACGGAGTGGAACGGCCTGACGACTCCGCAGTTCATCGGTCTGGCCAATTACAAGGAATTGTTCACCAGCAAGTCCATCAACATCATGCGCGCCCTTAAAAACGCCATGTTGCTGGCCCTGCTTTCCACCTGCATCCAGCTGCCCTTCGCGCTTTGGCTGGCCCTGAAGCTGAGTAAAAAGCCCGCTGGCGAGCGCGCGTTCCTGTCCGTCTACTTCATGCCGGTGTTGATCTCCACGGTGGTCATCGGCCAGCTGTGGATCAAGATCTACAACCCGGATTACGGCGTGTTGAACCTGCTGTTGCGCAGCCTTGGCCTTGAAAGCTGGACCAGAGTCTGGCTGGGCGACAAGAACACGGCGCTGTGGGCCGCCTTCGTACCGATACTTTGGCAGTACGTGGGCTACCACATGCTGCTGATGTACGCCGGCGTCAAGGGCGTGCCGCCGGAGCTGAACGAGGCCGCCATGATCGACGGCTGCACCGAGGGCGAGGTCAACCGCTACATCATCATCCCCTACATCCGGCCGATACTTCGCGTCAGCGTGATCTTCGCGGTGACCGGCTCGCTCAAATCCTTCGACCTGATCTACGTTTTGACCAATGGCGGCCCGAACCACGCCACCGAGGTGCCCAGCACACTGATGATCAACCTGCTGTTCCTGCGCAACCGCTACGGCATGGGCAGCACCATCGCCGTGATGCTGATCATACTGTGCTTCCTGTTCGCCATCATCATCAACGCGATTTTCAAGGAGGATAAGGGACGATGAATACCGCAATGAAATCAAGCTATCCTCCGGTATCCGACAATGGCAAGCCCAGGAAGACCATCGGCCAGATCGTCTCCTACATTGTGCTGGTGCTTTGGGCGTTCATCAGCGTGTTCCCGGTGTACTGGATGCTGACCTTCTCGCTGAAGACCAACGAGGAAATCTTCGGTGAAAACGTCATCGGCCTGCCCAAGTATTGGGTGTGGGAGAACTACACCCGTGCGCTGAACACCGGCAACATGCCCCTGTACTTCCTGAACAGCGTCATCGTGGCGGTGTCCACCATCCTGATCACGCTGCTGGCCTCGGTCATGGCTACCTACGCCATCACCCGCCTGGAGTGGAAGCTCAGCAAGAGCATGAACAAGTTCTTCATGCTGGGCCTGACCATCCCGATCCACGCCTCCATCGTGCCGCTGTACACCACGCTGGCCAAGCTGAAGATGCTGAACAGCTACTTCGCGCTGATCATCCCCTACTCCGCCTTCTCGCTGGCCATGGGCATACTGATCTCCATAGGCTTCATGGGCGACATACCCTACGACCTGGACGAGGCCTGCTTCCTGGACGGCTGCGGCGTGTGGGGCACCTTCGGGCGCGTGATCGCGCCGCTGATGATGCCGGCCGTGGCGACGGTGGGCATCTACACGTTCCTGCAATGCTGGAACGAGCTGATGTTCGCCAACGTGTTCATCAGCAAGGACAGCCTCAAGACCCTGCCCGTCGGCGTGCAGGCCCTCTCCGGCCAGTACACCACCGACTGGGGCCCCATCGGCGCGGCGCTGTCCATTGCCACCATCCCTACCCTGCTGGTCTACGTGTTCCTGTCCAGGCAGATCCAGGACAGCTTCATTGCCGGCGCGGTGAAGGGATAAGGGTTGTCTGCACAAAAAAGCTGCCTGCTTCGGGCAGCTTTTTTATGTATTTTTCCTGATGGTGTCTGCAACTTCTGATTTGTCGCGCTTCGACAAATCAGAAGTGAATTAGGAATTAGAAATGAGGAATTAGGAATGATGGTGCAAAATCCCTCCGGGATTTGTTTTGACAAAAGTCTAAAATACCTTGCTATAGTGAGGTTTTCACTTTCAATCAAAGAAATCCGCAAGGATTTCATCATCCATTCCTCATTCCTAATTCCTCATTATTCTGATTTATAATCCCAAACCCTTTCCCTGATTACAAATTACCCAATCTCCACCGTCGTCAGCGTTCCAGCGGGCAGCGTGACGTTTTGAACGATCTTCCCCTCCATGCGCAGGTTGATCGAAACCGCCTCCCTGGCCCGGTTCAGCAGTACGACGCCAATCGTTCCATCCGCGTTGCGACAGGCCGCGGCCTCCACGTCCCGCCCGTACACCGATTTCCCGATGCGCACTGCCCCCGGGCGGAAGGCGCGGGCGATGGCCTTCAGGAAGGCATAGCTGACGGTCTCGGTCAGCCTGCCATCGTCCTCCACCACCAGCGGCGCGGCGAAGCCGCCCGGCACCCGACGGGGCCCGCCCATGCGGTCCACGACCATGTTCCAGTCGATCCAGCGCTGCATGCCGTGGTTCAGATCGCCGATGATGTCGTGGGCATAGGCGACGGCATCGTCGTAATCACACTGCTGGGGAGTCTTGCCGGTGTCGATTCGGTTCAGCACGCCATCCTCGGTGGCGCTCATGGAGTCCGGCCTGCCTGGCATGTGCAGCGGGCAACTCTCCGAGTGCATCAGCACCCGGTCGGGATAGCGTCTGCGCAGCAGGTCGATGGCCTCGAAGTGGTCGCCGGAGTACCAGTGCCAGGCGAAGCCGTCCACCTTCGCCGCCGCGTCGGGGTCGGCCATGAAGGCGTCGATGTGCTCCACAGCCCGTTCCTTGTTGTGGTCCCATATGAAGATCTCGATCTTCCTGGCAAGGCCCGCCCGCTCCAGCTCGGGGTAAAGGTGCTCCTTCAGGAACGCGCGCTCCTGCTCGCCGGACCACAGGCAGCTGTCCCATGCCGTGGCCGCGGAGGCCTCGTTCTGGATCGACAGCATGCCCACCGGGATGCCCTCGGCCAGATAGGCCTGTATGAACTTCACCAGGTACTTCGCCCAGGGGCCGTAGTATTCCGGCTTCAGCCTGCCGCCGAAGCTGCGGCCCGGCTTCGTGGTGTCGATCTCGAACTGTCCCCCGCCGTACACCGCGGCGTCGTTTTGGGTGAACTCCGGGGGCGTCTTCCACTGCCACGGCGGCGACCAGGGCGAGAGCAGCACACGCAGCCTGCCCCTGGCCATTTCAATGGCCTCCTTCACCACCGGCAGCGTATACTTCCTGTCCCGGTCTATGTTGAAGGTCGTGAGCTCCGGATCGGCCAGCGGGTCGGCCACGGACTGGTATTCGGACAGGGCGTAGTCGCAGGAATCGATGTGCATGCGTATGAACCGGGCGTCCATGCCCTCCGGGCCGAACCAGCGGGAGAGCGCCGACCTGCGCTCTCCGGGCGACATCCGCCAGAGCAGCCAGCAGGCCGATTCCGTCATGGCGCAGCCCCAGCCCTCTACGGTCTGGAAGGTGTGCTTCGGGTACAGCCCCACCACATTCGCCTCCACCGCCTTGGGCAGCGCGGCCTCGTCGGTCCAGGAAAGGCCTTCCGTCGCCTCACGGGTGACGCCTCCGGACAGGTCGAAGGAAACGGTACGCTTTACAATGGACATGGCAGTATTCCCTTCCTTTACAGCGGTATCTCCACGATCTCGGCCATCCTGGTCAGGCACTGTTCGATCTGCTGGGTGATCTCAGAGGCCAGCCGGGATGTGATCTCGGCGTTCTTCTCGTTCTCCAGGCTGCTGTAGAAGCTGGACTTGACCTCCTCGGTCATGCGCTCGATCCGGGCTTCGAAATGGCTGCGGGGCACCAGCTTGCGCATCGGCGCGGGGATATCCAGATTCATCAGCAGCTTTTGCATCCGGTCCTTGCCCAGGAACAGTATCAGCAGCGACACGATGGCCCCGACCAGTATGCCGGAGATGCCGCTGGAGATGATCGCCAGCCCGCTGCCGCCGCACACCAGTCCCACGATGATGGAGATGATGGCGTTGATCAGCCAGGTAAAGCCCTCCACGGCAAACACGTCCCGGGCGTCGATGCGTATGTCGATGTCGGACAGTGAGAAATAGGAGTTCAGGCTCATCGCCTTGTAGGGCACATTGTGGCGCACGCAGATGGGCATGGTCTTCTCCTCCACGTCGTAGGCCACGGGCTTCAGCCACTCGGCGATGGGCTTCACCAGCAGCGCCTGGGCCTCGTCGGTATGCAGCCAGGTCTCGATCTCCCTCTGGACGATCCCGTCGATGTCCGACAGCTTCTCGATCTCGTCGTTGCGCCAGCGATCGAACACCGGCAGCGCCACCTGGCGCAGTATCGGCTCCACCATCGTATCGACGATGCGGTGGTATAGGTCGTCGATATGCCTGTCCACGATCTGCTCCACGGCGCTGGAATCCACCAGCTCGGCCACCTCCTGGCGGAACTGGCGCAGCTCCTCGTCGATGCGCCCGCTCCAAGCCAGGCCCCGGGAAACCGAGAATTCCGGCTCCGCCCCGGTGATGACCACGGCATCCGGGAAGGCCTCGGCGCACCACTTGCGTATGGCGGGCAGCTTCGACACGCCGCCCGTCAGGAACAGCAGCTCTGGCTTGTGCTCGCCCAGTTTTTTCTTCAGCTGTTCAAGGCTCTGGGTGAAGGATTCCCGGAAGGACTTCCCGTTCAGCTGCTTCGCCCCGCGGTTGAGCACCCGGTCGGCGATATCGGCATTCAGCCGCAGCGTCAGCCGGGGATTGCCGCCCGAAAGTATGCGCACGGTCTTTCGGCAATCGTTTTCCCGCCAGTAGGCCTCGTCGGAGAAGTACTGCTCCTTCAGCCTTCGGGCCGCGAATTCGCAATAGCTGCGCCAGGGCTCGCTGGCCGCCAGCGCCCTGCGCACCGCCTCCGGGTTCTCGCTGAGGCGCACCGATTCCTCCAGCACCAGCTCGTCCATGATGCCGCCGCCCAGGCGCACCTCCCCCGCGGTTTGCAGCTCCACCTCGTGCCCGCCCATGATGAAGGCGAAATCGGTGGTGGAGGAGCCGATGTCCACCACCAGCACCGGCCTGGACATGATGTCATAGCCCACCTGAAAGTGCTTGGACTGGCAGGCGCTGATCAGCGCGGCCCTGGATTCCGACACGATGCGGGCGGGCGGATAGCCCACCGACTCAAAGATGCTGCGGTAGCGCTCCCGCGCCGCCAGGTCCCAGCCCGCGGGACAGCCGATGTAGAAGCAGCAGTCCTCGCCCTGCACCAGGTTCCCGTCGCCGTACAGCTCGGCCAGCACCCCCGAGGCGAACCGGCGCACGTCCTTCTCGCTCTGGGAATCGGTCAGGAAGTTGCTCTTGAAGCGCAGGCTGCGGTGGGTGGCGTTGGTGTCGTAGCAGGCGCTCTCGCCGATCAGCAGCTCGCCGCTGGAAAGCTGGGCGTAGGCGGTGACGAAGCTCTTCGCCTCCCGCACGGCCAACACCTCCGGCATGCCGACGTCCTTCTTGCCCAGCCGGGAAACGGCGCTCTCGGCATCGCCCAGGTCAAAGCCATAGTATCTGTTCATAGTGCGTTTTCCTTTTGGACTTTGGTCGTTTTTTGAGTAAACTGCCGTCTATTTTGATGCCAGGCCCTTCTTGATCAGCTTGCCCTCGCCGGCCAGCGCCGGGCGCATCGTGCCCGCGCGAGAGGCCGGGAGAAATTCGAACCAGCTCTCCTTGCCCGGCGTGTAGTCCACCACGTCCACCCCGGCGCCGTGCAGATAGAAGCGTATCGCCGCGACCGATTCCCTTGCCCCGTCGTCATTGGCGGCGTAGGCCGTCTCCAGCAACTCGGCAAACAGGTCCAGCGCCTTGGGGTCGACCTTTCCACCGACCGCGGTCCGGGATGCCTGCTGCTTTGCGACGGCGCTTGCCTCGCGGATGCGCTCCAGCTGGCCATCGGCCTGGAGCATGGCCCCGCGCAGGCAGTGCCACGCCTTCCCGGCGTCCACCAGGAACTCCGTGCGCACGTCCTCAGTCCCCTCCGACGCCCTTCTCCTGTCCCTGGGCCGCGCCGCCTGGACGCCCGCAAAGAACAGCGCCGCCGATCCCAGTCCCGCGGGCAGCATGGCCTTGACAAAGGCCAGCGCCCCGCTGAAGCGCCCGCTGATCAGCATTCCCAGCACCGCGGCGATCACCAGCACCAGGCCGCCCACCAGCAGCGCGATCGACATCGCCGTAAAGCTCAGGCCGCTCTTCTGCGCCTGGGCCTGCCGGTTCCAGGTCCGAGCCTCCCCCACGGTGTCCATTACGGGCAGCGTGTTCTTCATGGCCTGGAGGATGTGCTGGCCGCTGTTTGCCAGCGCCTCGTCGCCGCAGGCCTCGGCATAGCGATACATCACCCGGTCGACGGCCTTCTCCAGCGTAGCCTGGGCCGCGCTGATCGACGGGTCCCTGGCCAGGCCGGCCAACACCATCTCCTTGTCCTCGTCCAGCAGCGCCACGAGGCTGAGCTTGTCCATGTCCATTCCTCCCGGCAGTTCTCACTGCATACAAATCTACAGTATATTATACACAAACGGACCGGTTTGCGCAAGTGGGGCGGTTTGGATCCTGCCAAAAGCGGCGGCGTCCACGCCGCCACAGTCTCCTCAAATCAGGAAACGGTGGCAGCGTGAACGCCGCCGCTGCGGCTTTGCCGGCCGCCTATACCGTCAGGCTCTCCCCCGGCCGCAGTATGTGCAGCGGCAGCCTTCCCTCCAGCTCCCGCCGGATATCCGATGTATCCACGGCGCTGCTTCCGGGCGGGAAGGCGTCGTCGAAGTGATCCAGCAGCACGGCCTTGGGCTTCAGGCGATCGAGGATCCTCTTCGCCGGGGTCAGCAGGTCGCTGGACCCCTGGTAGGGCAGCGCCAGCAGGTCCATGTCCGTGGGATAATCGGTGCTGTCGTCCAGCCCCAGGCTGCCCATCACGTACAGGCTGCGCCTGTCGCCCTCGATCAGAAAGCCCACGATCTCGCCGTTTTCCGGGTAATTCCGCAGGCCAAGCAGCACCGTCGCCACGTTTCCGGCATATTTCAGCATCCTGGAATTGAGTATCGTCCGCCTCAGCAGCGCCCTGTCAAACACCACGTGCCGGGACTGGAACACGCGCACGTTCATGCCCTGCAGCTCCAGGGCATCCCCCGCCGCGAAGGGTATCAGGCGTTCCTCAGGCACGTCCAGCGCCATGAGCGTCTGCCGGGGCGTTTCGGTGCAGTGGACCACCGCGCGGCCTGCCCGAAGTATGCCCGGGAGGCTCATGATGTGGTCGAAGTGACCGTGGGTGACCAGTATGTCCTCATAGCCCGCGTAGGCATCCGGCGCGACACGGGTCGGGCTGCCCTTCAGCGGAAAAAACGGATCGATCAACAGCCGCCCGGTGGCCGTCTCCACGGCCAGCGAAGCCGTGCCAAACCAGGTTACCTTCATCGCACTCACTCCTGTCCGCTCCCGTCGTCGGGGCTGTCGATGCCGCGGGTGTGCCTGACCGCCTTCCAGGTGGGCGGCGGGGTCAGGCAGCTGTAGATATTGATAGGCATCCAGGTCATCAGAAAGATGGGAAAGCCGAAGATCCCGGGCAGGGCCCGCCGGTTCAGTTTTCCCATGAACTTGTACATCAGCGCGCCGCCGCCGCAGACGATCAGGTAGTACACCGCGCCCAGCAGCACCAGCGCCAGTATCCGCCAGGGATGGGAGATGAAGAAGGGCAGCATTCCCAGCGCGGTGCCTATGGCGGGCACGAGGCCGATGATGCCCATCAGGTTGCTCAGGAAGAGCACCGCCATGTCAAATCCCGCCAGATTGCCCTTGCCGATGAGCCGGGGCACGTAGCGGCGCATGCACTGCAGCGACCCCGCCGTCCAGCGCCGCCGCTGCACGCAGGAGGTCCAGAAGCTGGTGGTCTGCTCGTCGTATATGCGGGCGTCGGGCATCCAGCCCACCCTGTAGCCGTTCAGCGCGCAAAGGGCCGTGAACTCCAGGTCTTCGGTCAGCGAGTGGGTATCCCAGCCGATGGCGCGAATGGCCTCGTCGGAGACCATGAAGCCGGTGCCGTTCAGGTGGCAGTTGATGCCCAGCCGGTTGCGGCTCTCGTTGTAGCAGAGGCTCATGAACCAGAAGAAGGCGGAAAAGCTGCCGGAGACCCAGTTGTCATAGGGGTTCTTGCTGTCGCGGAAGCCCTGGGCCACGTGGAAGCCGTCCAGCAGCGCGTCGTTCACGGCCTGGAAAAAGCCCTGCGCCACCAGGTTGTCGGCGTCAAACACGCAGTAGGCGTCGTAATTGCCAGATTCGGTCAGCTGGGCAAAGGCCTGGCGAAGCACGTCGCCCTTGGTGCGGATCGTGCCCGTCACGTTCAGTATCTTCGCCCCGGCCGCCCGGGCCACGCCCTCGGTGTCGTCGTCGCAGTTGTTGGGGACGACGTAGACGTCAAACAGCTCCCGGGGATAATCCTGCCGCAGCAGCGATTCCACCAGCTTGCCGATCACCAGCGCCTCGTTCCGGGCGGGTATGATGGCGGCGACGCGCTTTTGGGGGGATCTTCTCTCGCGCTCCCGGCGCTTGCAGAACAACACGCCGGCCAGGCTGGTGACGGCAAAGTAGGCTGTGATGAGCGTGCAAATCACGCCGCAGATACTGACGACAATCGGCATTCCGTCGATCTCCTTAACATTTTTCGCTGGTAACACCAATTATTATAGCCGGTTTTTGCCACATTCGTCAAGCAATGCCGCCAACAAACCGGTAAATTATGGACCGTAACCGGGTAAATTATCGTTTATGGTCGAATTATCTGCCGGATGTATTGACGCGCCGGATGGATATTTCCCAAACTTAACCTGATATTCTTGCATCCTGTGACGGGATTGTGCTATAATCTTTCGGAAAACGCACTTCTGCCGATTCGTCCGGCGGTTGACCGTAGGGTGTGGACGCCGTTCACGCTCATGGTGCCGGGTGGAGCTGAAGCAGGAGGTGGAAAAAACAAGGAGGTAATCCCACTATGGCAGTCATTTCCATGAAGCAGCTGCTGGAGGCCGGCGTTCACTTCGGCCATCAGACCCGCCGCTGGAACCCGAAGATGGCCCAGTACATCTTCACCGAGCGCAACGGCATCTACATCATCGACCTGCAGAAGACCGTTCGCAAGATCGACGAGGCCTACATGTTCGTCCGCGACCTGGCCCTGGAGGGCAAGTCCCTGCTGTTCGTCGGCACCAAGAAGCAGGCCCAGGAGAGCATCGAGGCCGAGGCCAAGCGCTGCGGCATGTTCTACGTGAACAATCGCTGGCTGGGCGGCACGCTGACCAACTTCCGCACCATGCAGACCCGCATCAAGCGCC
>JAZTZK010000320.1:0-9404 GCA_045637485.1 Clostridia bacterium | reverse complement strand
TCACCGCGATAGCGGTTAATTTGAAGCGAATCGCGAAGCTGGTAGAGCAAAAAATGAAGGAAAACGCAGCGGGAATACCCCTGATTTCCTCCATTTTGTCCAATGTCTCTTGCGTTATTCAGGCTTTCGTCTCACAGATTATCCTGATTGACCTACCTGCAAGCTGATTCATCCTTTTTTACCCGATTTCTTCAGTGGTTTCAATAAGTTCTTTGGGTACTAACATTTTGAGCCCACAGGGAGACAAAACTCGGTGACTTCTTATAGATGAGAGATAGAACTGGCGTTAGAGTAATCGATCTGGGGCTGCAGCAAACAAGTTATGACCCCGCTTTATTATGGAGGTCATGCTGGAGGTAGTATATATACGCCAGCATGGAATGAAAGTGGGTGACAAAGCTGCGGATAAACTGTTCCCGTTCGGATGGTTCGGGTACAGCAGCATGAATCATATCAAGGCCTTGGCTGAGGCGATTGATAAAGGAATAACGATAGTGGAAACAGAAACGTGGGTCAAGGAAATGGTGGAAGGAGTCAGAGATGCCAGATAAGCAATACGAAACGACAGATCAATACACCCCGGCATATTGCGATGGTTGCGTCGAGCTTCATCTGGAAAGACGAAACCAAGCAACTCCTGAGCGATTTCCTCAGTGATTATACCGTGACCTTCTGCGAATTGTAACTGGCCATCTGCAAGGTTGAAGCGGTGGGAGTTGCCATCTTATTGCGCTTTCATGGATTGGTATTCCTTCAGCGTCACTGCCGATGGCATACAAATAGGGCCGGGTGGTGAACCAAGATACATCGGAGAGGCATTTGAAGGCAGATACAGCATGCTGGAGCTCAAGGAAGTGATGGAGCTGCACAGGGGAAGTGTGTCGAGATTTGATCGGTGACAGTGCCTTCTCTGGTTGTGCCTCTATCAGTGAGATATATCTACCTGATAGCCTTGCAACCATCAGCAATGATGCGTTCTCAAATTGAGGATTCTTTATCATCCACGGGAAGTTGGGAACAATGGCTGAAAAGTATTCTCAGGATAATGGATTACAATTCATTGCGAATAAGTAGTGTATTGCGCTGCTTTTGATTAGGTAAGTGTTTCTACTAAAGAGGCTTCTTAACCCAATCTTTGCCCTGTTCCCTGAAATGGGAACAAATCCACCGTCCTCAAGGGCATATTGGCCTCGTGGTGCAGGCCTATGAATCCGGCAAGTCGCCTCATGCTCATCTCAATCCGAATACAGACAATCCTGCGGCGTCTTTTCCGCCACTTTTATATTGGTTCTGTGGCCGCGATCAGAGTGTGCATAATAGATATGAATTTGTAATAGTCTGGAAATGGAAATAATATCTAAATTCTAGTATATTATTATCACTATAGAATACCGACAGCCGCGATCGGCGGCCTGGACACGTCCGAGCTACGAGAGGGAGAATCGTCCATGAAGAAATGTCTTTCGGCGCTGCTGCTCATCATCCTGCTGATCCAGACGCTGCCTGTCGAGGCGCTCGCGAGCGTTGGCAAGGTGCTTACCGACGAGGAGCTCGACCGGGCCTACGCCCTGACGGGGCTGGCACCGGGCGAGGGCCTGTATCACAACGGCATGTCGTCCAACGAAAGCATGAGCGCCACGCAGCTGGCGAGCTGGCTGGAGGATCTGCTGGACAACCGGCTGCACAACGTCGACGACGTCCTCGCCCGCGCCCGGTACCGCCTGGCGGAGCTGGAGGAAAGGTATCCGACCATCTATAAGGTGTTTACGGAGAGCCCGTACTACGGCGAGGCGCAGGCGCTGGCCCTGCAGGTGGAGGGACTGCGCCAGGAGCTGAACTATCGGCTGGAGCGCGTGCGCACGGACATCAACATGATCTCCGAGATGCGCTCCCGGATGCAATACGACGAGGTCTCGCTGTTCGACTCCCAGCGCGTGCGCGCCTCGGCGCGCGTCGAAGCAGCCGTGGCCGAGATCAAGGATATCCGCTCGTACATCGTCCGGAACGCTTCGGACTGGGATTCCAGCCTGGCCGAGTGGACGGAGGCCGTGCAATACGACCAGGAGGGCGGTTCGGATCCCACCGTGCTGACCAGCCTGAAGTCGTTCCTGAGCGCGCTGTGGAAGCGCTTCAACCTCGACGAGGGCTCGGACGCGGCCTTCAAGGCCGAGCTAAGGGCGCTGTTGAAGCAGCGCTTCCTGCACTACGCCCCGGGCAGCGATCTGGCCGACGCCTTCGCCGACGACGCCATCGTCCTGGCACGGGAGTTCTGGCGGCAGTACGATCCCGACGGCGAGACGGGCACGGCGATCATCCGGCAGACCCACGCGCTGCTGAAGCGCCTCTACGATAAATACGGCCCGGATGGCGCGGACGACGAGGCGCTGATCGACGACCTGGAGGCGCTGATGCGCCAGCTGTGGGAGGATTACGGGCCCCAGAGCGAGTTCCACCGCACCTTTGCCGCGGGAATGACGGACCTGTTGCGCAGGTACGGCTTTGACAGCGACACCGTCGAAGCCTTCATCGCAGAGCTGGACGCCCTGTCTGAGGAGCTGTGGAACCGCTACGGCCCCGAAGGCGAGGGCAAGGCCGCGCTGCTGGAGAAGGTCCGGGAACTCTGGAGCGCCTTCGGCGGCGAGGATGGCAGCATTGCCCGGTGGCTGTCGTCGCTGTTCACCGCCCAGTCGGAGCCGGTGATCAACAGCGCGCCGGTCGTAGCGGTCTCAGGCGCGAGCTCCCGCCTGTCGAGGCTCTCGTCGGCGGTGGGCATCCGGTCGAACGACGCCGACGCCACGGTCACCGTCATATCCAAGGATCAGGTCTGCCTGTCCTTTGTGACCGGCGTCAACCAGACCCGGCAGAACATACCCGGCGTGAGCGTCCGGTACAGGGACGCCACCAAGCCCGACGATCCCCTGTCCGAGCCCGTTCATTCCGGCCCGGACGGCCTGGTGATACTGCCCGCGAACCTGTTCGTCGCGGACAAGTACGACGAGGTGCACATTTACGTCGAGGTAGACCCCCGGGAGCAGGGCTATCGCAACTACATCATCGAGGACCTGGAGATCGGCCTGGGGCAGACCTTCATGGACACCCTCGTGCCCATGGAGGACGCGGCGACCGACGGCAGCGTTTCCAACGCCGACGAGCCCTACATGATCTCCGCGTCCTTCAACGGTAAGGACATCATGCACTCGGAGTACGAGATGATCTACTCGCCCGCGAACAACAGGAGCTTCACCGTCAAGGCGGTGTTTGCGGTGCCAGACGGTGCCCAGCTGCCCGACCTGGTGATGACCTGGTACGAGAACGAGGGCGGCTTCAAGAGCCTGAAGCAATACTGGATGGAGCCCACATGGAAGAGCGTCACCCCCGAGGGCTACCTGGAGTACACCTTCACGGCGAGGTGGAAGCAGCGCTTCTCGCCCAACGCCTCCGAGGACCAGCGCCCCGCCTTCTCCTTCGGCAGGGACGGCGCGAAGAAGTATCCCACCAAGCTGGTTGCCCTGCGCAGCGCCACGTCCGTGCCCCTGAACGAGGGCACCGGCCCGGAGGGCGGCGTGTACGCCAGCGTGCTGGACAAGGGCTTTGGCATGTCCTTCAATATCCCCATCGTCGACGCCTCCGTCAGCCTGAACCTGCCCATCACGAAATACCTGCCCCACCTGTCCATCGACCCCGCCGGCATGGTGGTGATGTGGATCGGCATGCCCATCCTGGAAAAGGAGCTGGAGGATTCCGCCCTCAACTGGGAGAGCAAGGACATGAAGCAGTTTAAGCAGGCCCAGGAATGGGTCGAGCAGAAGAGCTGGCTGGCCGACTACAAGGCCCAGTATGCCCTCGCGTCCGACTACTACAAGTCGATGCCGACGAAGTTCATGGGGTCGTCGAGCATAGACGTCGGCATATTCGCGGTCGCCACCGGCCGCTGGGAGCTGGACAACGAGAACGAGGACGTGAAGAGCACCAACATCCGGGTAGCGCTGGGCTTCGGCGCGACGCTCAGCTATGAGTACAGCTGGACGATGCACTATCAGATCGGGCCCGTCCCGGCCTACATATGCTTCACGCTGGGCGTCTGCGCGGGCGTGTCGCTGCAAATGTCGATCGACTTCTGCTGGGTGAACGGCCACTTCCAGAACTGGAAGATCTACGCCCTCGACGAGATCACCTACTCCATATCCTTCTATTTCGCGGCCCAGGCTGGCATCGGAATCAAGGGCTTCGTGGAGATATGGGTGCGTTTTGTGGCCTCGTTCGACATCATGATCCACATGGTACTGCTCGGGCTTGATAAGTGCTACTTCGACGTGAGCGTCGGGATCGAGATGTCCGCCGGCGCGACGCTGTTCTTCTTCTCGGTCAGAAAGAGCTGGACCCTGCTGCAAACGACGCTGTATTCGAGCAGTCCCGCCGACAACAGCCTGCTGGAGCACTACATGAACGCGGAGAAGAACGACGAAAAGGTCGTGGAGGCCGCGCACCTGGACCCCCAGAGCTATCCGGAGCTGAGGTCGGAGCTCGATATTATCATCGCGGGCCGAAACCAGAAGCCATCCATGAAGGTGGTCAGGGTTGACAACAGGGATTATCCGTTCTTCCTGAGTTTGGTTGCGGACAAAAACGGCAAGGAACACTGGCGCGTGTGCTGGATAGACTATAACAAGGACGAAGTGTTCGATTCGACGCAGGCGGCCATCGAAGCGTTCCAGCCGAATCTGAACGGCTATGACGAATACGCCTTCGACGTATACGAGGTCGACGGACTCATCTTCCTGACCGTGGCCTGCGCCGTGAAATTCGATGAAAACGGCCTGCCCCTGCCCAACAAGGACATCGACGGCCGTTACAATAAGTGCAACCAGATCTTCTACCTGCTGATCCTGAAGCCGGATAAAAAGGGCTCCCTGACCGCCAGGCTGGACCAGGCCTACTACGCGAGCAGCACCCGGACCGAAGACCACTTCTTCGTGGTGGCGGAGCCCGTGGCGCTGATCGAGCAACACTACGGCGCGCAGACCGAGATCGAGCGGTACTACTATGAATCCATCGACAAACCTGAGATCACCTGGGCGAAGGTGGAGTGGCAGAACAAGCGCGTCAGCCGCCTGGAGGTATTCGGAACATTTGACCGCGTCACTTATTCCGAGGACGCGCCCGCCTACGGCATCACCTCGTTCCAGATGAAGACCGACGTCCCCGTCAAGTGCTACACCGACGAATTCGTGCAGAGCGGCATGGGCAAGAAATACGACCGCACCATCGTGCGCGGCGCGGTGCGCCTGTCGGATGACGCGCCCGGCATCCAGGAGCGCCAGATGGACCTGCATCACAGCCCCGGCTTCGTGGCGCTGAGCAAGCCCAGAAACGGCGTGGGAGACAGCGCCATCGAGGTGTTCGACTTTGAGATGAACGCCGTCCGGGGCTATCAGGACCGGCAGTCCGTGGTGCTGGCGCAGGGCGACATCCAGCACTTCGAGCTGGTTCAGTTTCCCCTGGACGAGGAGGGCAAGCTGTACAACCGCATGATCTTCTACACCGAGCGGGAGACCAACGACGACGGCGCACAGCAGAGCCGGCTGTACGGCCTGTACCTGGAGCCGGTGGTGCGCGACGGCCGGGAGCTGACCTTCATCGCCACCCAATACGCCTACGACCTGGTCATCCCCGACGGCAAATTCAAGGTGGCCTACATGGGCGGCGCGCCTTACATCTACTGGGTGTCTGCGCTGCCGAAGCAGGAGAATGAAAAGGACAACATCTGGCGCGTGTGGACCGTGGCCTACGATCCGGCCACCAACGCCATGACCGACGCCTCTGTGTTCGCGGAATTCCCGGTGCCGGAATACAGAAGCTCGATTCGCAGGAAGAGTTACCATTACTCCGGGATCGATATAGCGGATACTTCGATCTTCGAGCTGATGCTCATGGGCACAGGCGACAGCTATTTCTCCGTCGTTGTCAATGAGGTGCCCGAGGAATACAAGGAGGATGCGCCTTCGCCCGTGATGCTGTGCAAATTCTCCGAGCTGCTCAAGCCCGTGGCGGACCTGAAGACCGCCATCACCCAGACCCCGGCGGTCTCCGCAGGCAGCTTTGAGGACATCTCCCTGGGTATCATGAACGAGGGCAACCTGGGCATCGCCACCATCGACGTCGCCATGTATGAGGTGAGCGAGAGCGCTTCGGGCGGCGAACAGGAGACGCTCATCGAGACGGTGCACGTCAACGGCCTGGATCCCGAAAAGAGCAAGATCACCATGCAGGGCGGCAAGGTGGAGATGACGGGCGCGAAGGTCGCCCATCGCGCCGAGGATTTCGACTACACCGCCCGCCAGCGCGACTGGGTGCTGTCCCAGGAGCGGAAGGCCTACAAGGTCCTCGTGCGGCCCAACAGCATCGTGCTGGATTCCGTGGAGCCGCTGGATTCCGAGACCCGCTACGTCAAGACGGACGTGCTGATGCCGGGTTCCATCGGCGTTTACAACACCTCCTTCAAGATCCCCGACGCGTGGCAGGGCAAGAAGGCGCTGCGCTTCAAGGTCAAGGCGCTCTCGGTGGTCTCCAATCAGATGGGCGCGATGCGCAACGCCGTCGACGGGGCGGAGCCGGCGCTGTTGACCTACGTGCTGGACGAAGAGACCGACAAGCTGGTGTTACAGCAGCCCGACGGCGCGGCGGCCAACGCCCCGCGCTCCGGCGCCATCGCCAACGAAACCCCCGCCTCCACGCTGGACCTGGAGCTGTTCGTGCATGACCTGAGCGTCGGCCACCGGGTGTACACCGGCTGGGACGGCGAGAAGTGGCTGGACATCATGCTGCATAATTACGCCGCCTTCGACGACGACCTCAAGCTGGCCTGCGCGGTGTACCTGGACGGCGCGAGCGACCCCTATTACATCAGCCTGCCCTACTTCGACGAGGCGCTGGTCAGCCGCGCGACGCAGACCATTTCGATGCCCCTGAGCGCGCTGGTGGACGACCCGGGCGCCCACAACCGGGCGCGGGTGGAGATCACCGCGATCGGCGAGGAGGAATGCGCCCTCATCAACAATGAATTCACCGTCTACCTCGGCGGCAGCGGCGAGCTCCGCTTCGTCTCCGAGCCCGAGGATACCGCCGTGCGGGAGGGCGCGGACGTGTCCTTCGCGGTGGAGGTCGCCGGCGGCGCGCGGCCCTACGCCTATCAGTGGCAGATCTGGGATGAGAAGCATCAGAAGTGGGTGGACCTGCCCGGCTTCACCGAGCCGACGATGCGCCGCGAGGGCGTCGAGCGGAAGTGGGACGGCTGCCGGTTCCGCTGCGTGGTGACCGACGCGGACGGTAAGACGATCACCGGCAGGGCGTTCACGCTGACCGTGACCGGCGCGGTGCCGACGGGCGACGATTCCAACCTGCCGCTGTACCTCGCCGTCGCGCTGATCGCGATCACGCTGCTGTGGCTGACGCGCAGGCGCTTCAGCCGGGCGCGGTAAGCGGAAGCCTTGTACATAATACTATTTGTAAGCCGATAGCAAGTATCGCTTCCTTGTCGTCTGCTGCCTCCCTGATACGCATCTGGGTGTTAAATAAGTGTGTGAATATCGGTATAATCATACCCTTCGAAGGCGTCAGCCACGTTCTTGCAGGTCAGCTTTCCCATGTAGGTGTTGACGCCCAGACAGATTGCCTCGCTGTCATGACAGGCGGCCTCAAGCCCCTTGTTGGCAATCTGCAAGCCATAACGCAGGGTGGCGTTGGTTAACGCAATGGTGGAAGTGCGCGGCACTGCGCCGGGCATGTTGCCCACGCAATAATGAACCACGCCGTCCTCAATGAACACAGGGTCATCGTGAGTGGTGACGTGGGAGCTCTCGCCGCAGCCGCCCTGGTCGATGGCCACGTCCACGAATACCGCGCCGTCCTTCATCTGTTTAAGATAGGCCCGCTTGAACAGCTTCGGCGTGGAGCCACCGGGCACCAGTACCGAGCCGATCACCAGGTCTGCGTCCTTTACGGAGCGCTCGATATTCGAGTCGGTGGATACCAGCGTCTGTATACGTGCGCCGAACATGTCATCCAACTGTTCCAGACGCTTAAGGTTGATGTCGATGATGGTCACATCCGCGCCGATACCCACGGCGATCTTGCAGGCGTTTGCGCCCACGGTGCCACCGCCCAGGATCACGACATGCGCCTTCGGTGTGCCCGGCACACCTGCCAGCAACACGCCCTCGCCCCCGAACTTCTTCTCCAGATACTTCGCGCCTTCCTGTATAGACAGACGGCCGGCAATCTGGCTCATCGGGGCAAGCAGCGGCAGGCTGCGATCCTTTTCCTGGAGCGTCTCATAGGCCACAGCCTTCACCTTGCCCTTGAGGAGCGCGTCCATTTGTTCTTTGTCAGCGGCAAGGTGCAGATAGGTGAACAGGATCAGTCCATCGTGGAACAATGGATACTCGCATTCCAGCGGCTCCTTGACCTTCACCATCATCTCTGCACGGCGCCATACCTCAGCCGCATCATCAAGCATTGCCGCGCCGGCCAGCGCGTACTCCTCATCGGCAAAGCCGCTGCCCATGCCCGCGCCGCGCTCGATGTAAACCTCATGGCCTGCTGCCGTATAGGCCCTCACGTTGTCTGGAGTCATGCCAACGCGAAACTCATTGTTCTTGATTTCCCTTACGCATCCGATTCTCAATGCGATCACCTCTTTCGATTTTTCAACAGTATAGCATACCCGCCGCCAAAACAAAAGGGATTACATCTCTATATTTCAGGATAGGATTGAGGACACCAAGATGTATAAGCTTTTGGATGGCATCCATACTGCTGCTCGCAATGGCCCTTCTTTTCGTCATTTTTGCCATTATAACGAGCAATTTTGTGTCAGTCAAGTGGAGCAGTTCATGGACGGGCTAAGCGGGCAGAAACAATATAAGGATCCGCCCGCTGAGGGATGAAGGGTTGATTGAATCGGGTATGAACGTAATTATCCTTATCCATTATATTTCTCCCCCGATGCGAACACGTGTACGCATATTGTATTATACGAAAACCTTAGTGTCAATATCCAAATGAGATATGTTAGTCTCTCATCTATTAGGTCAGGAGTATATAACAGCTGAAATACGCAGGAATATCAGAATTTAGAAATTTGGGTATTGACAAACAATGTTAAGCGGTGTATTCTATACATGCAGATGGTTACACGTGTACGCAACCAACCATCAAGTTCAGTCAAATGTCAAATAAGGAGGATGTTGACATGAAGAAGACCCTTGGCATGCTGCTTGTTGTCGTCATGGCCTTGAGCGGCACACTGTTCGCCACCGCATTCGCGGAGGAACCCATAACGATCCAGTTTTGGAACAGCTTTACCGGCGCCGACGGCGCCATCCTTGAACGACTTGTTGAGCAGT
>JAZTZK010000319.1:0-41608 GCA_045637485.1 Clostridia bacterium | reverse complement strand
ATACCTACTTCAATTGTGTTATGTTTATGTTATTGTCAATACTCAAATATACCAACTATTACTGGTAGATTTAGTGCATTATTACACCTCCTCTTTCTTCATCCTTTGTTACGTCCTTGTTTAAAGTTGACAGTGTTACCTGAAAGGGGAGGTGCCGAGCGAAGCGAGGCGGAGGGGTTCCGAATAATCAGGACTTTGAACTGTAACCAGCTGCGTTGTCCAACAGCCTGTCATCTCGGCCATAGAACAGTTGCCGTGCCGGTAAATCTATGGTAGAATAGAAAACGAAAAGAAGCAAGCGGGATGGCCGTCCGTTATGCGGGACCATCACGCCGAATAGTAGGGAGATATGTCATGTCTTACTCCGAAAGCATCACCATCCGAGCCCGCGATTGCGATATGTCGGGCCATTGGAAACCGTCCTCTATCCTCGAGGCCATGCAGGAGGTCGCCAGCGACCACTGCGATTCCATCCATTTGGAGCGTCCCGTACTGGATTCCCTGGGCATCGCCTGGGTGCTTTCCCGTTGCCGGGTAGAGATTTTTCGCCACCCCCATATTGGCGAAGCATGCGCCATAGAGACCTGGGCCATGCCCACGCGGCACCTCTTCTTCCCGAGGGCGCATGCATTCCGGGATGCGGACGGCAATCTCATCGGGGAGGCCTGCGGTCTATGGGTGTTGATGGATCTGAATCTTCGCAAGGCCGTGCCCAACCCCTTCGTACTGGAAAACCTGCCCATTGAGGATAAAAGCGTCTCGGTCAGGATTGGCGGCGCCATACGGCCCGTCGGCGATTCCCCCGTGAGGCAAAGCCTGACCCCGCAATACACCGACTTCGACCTGAACGGACACGTCAATAACGCAAGATATCTCGACTGGTGCTGGAACGCACTGGGCAGCGACGGTCTGCAGGGCCGCAGGATCGCCGCCTTCGACATCGAATACGATCAGGAGGTGCTGTCAGGGGAATGGCTTCGAACGGAGGCGGCCTTGGCAGGCGAGTCCTTCTCCTTTCTCGGTTTTGCGGGGGAAAGCAAGCGCTGCTTCGCGATCCGGGGAACGCTGGCTGCCACGGAGGTTTGAACCGGCCACGAACCGGTTGACGCCGTGCCGCTGCCGGGAAGGGCAGCGAGAGCCCCCGTCCTGTGATACCGGGGGAATTCGGACAACGATAGAGCGTATCCTGAACGATGATCTGTTGGGAGGATGATACATATGCAGAAGATATTCGCGCATCGCGGCGCTTCCGGCTATGCGCCGGAAAACACGCTCGAAGCCTTTGAGCTGGCGGCAAAAATAGGCGCAGACGGCGTGGAGCTGGACATTCACATGACAAAGGACGGAGAACTGGTGGTCGCCCACGATGAAGAGCTCCACCGCGTTTCCAATGGTCGCGGCTTCATCCGTGACATGACCCTGGCGGAACTGAAGAAGCTGCGCTTCAACAGGACCCATCCCGAATACGCGAACGCGACCATTCCCACCCTGCGGGAGGCCTATGAATTGCTGAAGCCCACCGGCCTGGAGGTCAATACGGAGCTGAAAACGAGCCGCATACGCTATGAGCGCATCGAGGCAAAGTGCGTTCAGCTCGCGGCAGAAACGGGCATGACGGAACGCGTGCTCTATTCCTCCTTCAACAGTGCCAGCCTGCTGCTGATCAAGCACATGGAGCCAAGCGCCCGCGTCGGGTTGCTTCGGACCCCTATCGGCATGCTCAATAACCGAAAGGTCATCGATCCCTGGAACCTGGCGAACCTGGTGGGCATCGACGCCATTCACCCGCATTTCTCCGAGCTGCTGCTGTACCGGGAAGCGGACAAGGCCCATGCCAAGGGCATGCAGGTGAACGTGTGGACCGTGAACGACGAAGCCGACATTCTCAAATGCCTCAATGCGGGCGCGGATATGCTGATCGGCGACTATCCGGACCGAATGCTGAGGATTCGCGACGCGCTGCCGCGCAGCTGATCGACCGGCAACCCGAGTGAAAAAATAATACCGCGCAATCAAGGCGGCCAGCGTTACCATTCACCCTTGCGGCGAACCGCCGTATCGGCTTGAAGGGAGAAAGGTAACCGGCCCGCCGACCACCTTAATCGCGCGGTATTTCCTTAACGCCAGCCTCGCGCGTCACCTCACGCTTTCGAATTCTCTCCACCGCGGCCTTGGCGGCCTTCTGATCCTGTTGGGTCGGACGATAGCCTCCGTAACGTACGGGAATGTAAACATCCCGAAGGGCCTCAAGCGCCGTGGGGTCGGCAATATGCCCGTTCTCCTGTTGTATTTGCAGCGTGTTCATCGTGGGGGAAACGCGCCCGTGCCTGGCGCGAAGCAGCATTAAAGCCTGACGGTATTGTCGCCGCACGCCGTCCACGCGATCCCGGGAGCGAAGGCGGCCTCCCCTGGGAGATGCATCGTCGTCGAGCGCTTCCCGATGATCGTTGCCCCCAACCTGTTCAATGCGGCCAATTCGCCCGGACAACGCCCGCAACAGCATGAACCCAAACACGGCCACCACCGCTATGCCAATCCCCTGTATCGCCAGCCGGAGCAACAGGGGCAGGGCCTGTACGGAATCCGCGGCCTGGGCCAATCCGGACTGGGCCGGTTCCACAGGGTTCAGTGCCGGCATGCCCTCCATGTCCATGCCCATATCCCCAAATATCCTGTTAAGCAGCCAGGCCACGGCGAACATCACCCACTGAATCACATAGAGTATCAGAGCCGCCAGGTTCAGCAGCACATGCTCCGCGAACCATAGCCATGCCGCGCGCAGTATCCTGAGGATCTCAGGTTGTGACGCCGCAAAGCCGACCGCGCACACCAGCACAACCTCCGCCAGATTCAGGATCCTGAATCGTCGGGATTTCGCCATGCGATCGTCGTGGCGCAACAGTCGCAACAGCGTTATGCTGAGGGAGACGTACAGCAGCAGGAACGGCAGCCCCAGCTTCCAGCTTTGCGCCCTCACCGCCATGGAGAATATCAGGATTATGCCCACGACGATCAGGCTGTAGCGAAAGCGCTCCGAGGCATAGTAATAGTCCGGGGCGAAACGGTTGTTAGCCACATACAACGGCAGGTAAACCATCATGGGTATCGCCGCCACCACGCTCCCGGCGGAAGCAGCCAGAAACAGGCAGGGTATGATGACCGCCAGGCCTGACCAGCGCAGCTTTTCACGCTTCATACATCTCCCGCAAAGCCAGCAGCCCACGGTCAGCAGCACCGGCACAAAATAGAAGGCGGAGCCTCGCGCGCGGAGCCCCCCAAAGAAGCCAAGCGCCGCAAGATAGAGCATCGTGTCGCAGAAATAGGTCAGCGCATATGCAAGCGGCAAGGGACAGGCCTCCTTTCATGCGCGTTATACTCGGGCACACATCACGGCTTGTTCACAGACGCTCCTTCAGGAGCATTGACGGTTGCCTGGTCGGCTGAAATCGCCAAAGGCGCTTCGCCCGTCGCGGCGCGGAGCCGCTCCAGCAAATCGAAGCGCAGGTCGTTCTTGACCGGGGTGATAAACACATGGCCGCGGCCGATGCCGGCCCGGGACAGCGCCCGTTCGAACAGTCCCTCCAGCCTGTCGCCGCTCCCGGCAAAGTCCGCCCGCCCCAGGCCCTCCAGGACAACATTGAGATGCGCCTGGCCCAGGCCGTCGCCCACCTCGCCAAAGCCGTCAGGCGCGCCCAGGAATTGGGCGTTGGTAATCAACGAATACGGAATGCGCTTATCCTCCAAGGCCTCGCAAACGCCCCTGCACAGGGAGAGCGCGCCTTCCAGCATCTGCGCGCCGTAGGTTCCGAAAGCAGCGGTACAGGCATTGAGCATCACGGTAACCGTGCGCTCGACGGTATAGTCCTGGCAGCTGACCATCATGCGGCCCATCCGCGCCGTTTGCGTCCATGAGATCTGCTTGATCGGCTCTCTGCCCGTGTAATCCCTGTAACCCAGCGTCAGCACCGGGTCCTCCATGATAAAGCGATTCACGGAGCGCTCCCCCATCCAGCCACCCATCAAGCGCTCGACCTCGACGGAGGGCGTCGAATGCGGCAGGATCACAAGCTCCCTGTACACGTCGTAGCGGCGGGAAACCGTTCGCAGGCCCAGAAAATCGCCGGACTCCAGCGTCGCGCCCTGAAACTGAAAGCGTCCGCGCCGATGTACGCTGAAATCCGTCCGTCGGGTCAGCTTCTGTCGGGGCATCATGTACGCCGTGCTGACCAGCGCGCCCCGACTGTTCAGGATGGTCGGCGGTCGCCGATCATCGACAATGTCCAGCGCGTCCGGCACGTCCTCGTTCAACCGTATGAACGGCAGGAATCGCCGCCGACGGTTCACTATGACGGTGATCAGTTGGAGCGGTTCGTCCGGCTCCGCGACCGCCTTCGACGGATGGACATCGTATTCCACGCCATCCAGCCCCAGGCGCAGCGAGAGATACTCCGCCCCGGCGACGATCGCCACAAGCATCAACAGAAAGGCGATCATGGCAGTCCTTCCACGGGCACGGGCACCTGATCGATCATGTGCAGCAGGCGCGCTTCAGCGTCCGCGCGTTTCAAGCCCGCGCCAACGGTCACCCTGTGGGACAGTACGCTGGGGGCCATCCGCCGAATGTCCTCCGGTATCGCGAAGTCGCGTCCGGACAGCGCCGCCGATGCCTGTACCGCCTTGTACAACGCGATGGCCCCCCGTGTGGACACCCCGTAGCTGAAATCGCCCCGGCGCGTCGCCGCCACCAGGTCCATCAGATAGCCTGCGACCTCCTCCGATACATGCACGGCGCGATAGTTTGACCGTATGAAGGCGGTTTCCCCGTCGGTGACGACTCTGTCGATGCCGCGCAGGATATCCGTGGTATCCGCCCTGCGAAGCACGGAGAGCTCTTCCTCCCGCGTCATATAGCCAAGCCCCAGGCGCATGAAAAAACGGTCGATCTGGGCCTCCGGCAGCGGAAAGGTGCCGTAGGACTCCAGCGGATTCTGCGTGGCCATGACCATGAAGCGATCTCCCAGGGGATAGGTTTCGCCGTCTACGGTGATCTGGCGCTCCTCCATGGCCTCCAGCAGGGCCGCCTGCGTGCGCGGCGTGGCCCGGTTGACCTCGTCCGCAAGAATCACATCGTGAAACAGCGGGCCTGGCCGGAACCGGAATTCGCCCTCCTTCTGGTTATAGAAGTTGATGCCGGTCAGGTCGGACGGCTGAAGATCCGGCGTAAACTGCACGCGGCTGAAGCTGCCGCCGATTGCGCGGGCAAAAGCCCGCAGGAGCATGGTCTTGCCCGTTCCGGGAATATCCTCCAGCAGCACATGTCCGCCGCACACAAAGCAGATGATCACCTTCTCGATCTCTTCCCGCTTTCCCACGATGGCAAGGGATACGGCGGATACAATCTTGTCACGGTAATCGGTAAACCTTCGCATATCCATCAGTGAAACCCCCGTGTGACGAAGTCACATCCAATTATCACAGTTGCAGGCGTCAGGCATTTATGGCTTCTTGCGGTGTCGTTCGCCTTTATCCCCTCGTGGGAAGAATGCCAGACCTATAGAAATGGAACCGTGTATTTTACCACGGTTCCATGATAACAGATTATGAAGCAGAATTCAACCTTATCTTAAGGATATTGCCGACGCACAGGCAGGGCAGCGCTACGCAAACCATCCCTTCACCGTGTTGACGGCGTTCTCAACCGCAGGGATGACCTTCACCCGGAAGAAGGGGATGAGCTTGTTCTGAACAAACTTAACCCCGTCATTTTCACGGAGAAACCGCTGCGCGTCCCGGATCATCCTTTCATAGTCCCCGTGATACTGCATGGCTTTCATGCCGACCCATGCGATGAAGAGGAGGAAGAAGGTTGCCAGGAAGAGGCGGATAACCGTTTTTCGGAAGTCCTTCATATCTCAATCGGATTTCGCCGACGCGCTGTGCCGGTCGATGTACAGTTCGTAGACATTGGTGATTTTGCTGTTCCCCTCCGCATCGGCGTTGACATACACCAGCGCCCAGGTCGGTGTGGCATCGGGCACTACGGGCGTGATCTGGCAGAGGATGCAATAGTTCATTCCGGCGTCGGCCTGCGCAGACATCAGCGCAACAGGCGTATACTTCGCGCCGACCAGGCCTTTAATCGCTTTGTCAAAAGCGGTTTGCGCGTCAGAAGGCAGCTCGACCGCCTCATGCGGCACGTTTTCCCAGCTGGCCGGCTTTGCGGCGGCTCCGATATCATAGTAATCATAGAGCTCGTCATAAAAGCCCAGGCAGGCATCCATGCCCATGTTGGTGCCGAGGGCCTTTTCCAGCACACCCTGCCATGAACCATATTTCCCATACAGCAAATCCGCGGAGGGACCCATCTCATCCCCGTAGGTTTCAAGATTGCTCTTCTTGACAATTTCCAGGCCCTCGGGATCATTGGCATAGGATTCGAGGCGGATCTCGTTTCTTCGCTGGCAGACCGCGCGGGCGATGGTCTCCACGTCCTTGCCTTCCTTGAGCATATTCTCGATCATGCGGTACAGCTCGGACATGCTGTCGATATAGGCCTGGCGCAGCGCGCGGGCCTCGGCCACCTGTTCAGGGTTCGTCCAGTCGATGGCATCGACGTATTCCTTGAGGCGCGTGGAATCGGGGCTGGGGGAGAAGCCGTAGACAGCGTCAGGATTGACGACGATGTCCTTCATGGCCCTGGGGTTGTCCCGCGGATCATGTTCGTAGGTGAAGGAGCCCCGCATCCATTCTTCCTGGCTCATTCTTTCCGTCATGATCTGCATCCAGGCTTGTGTCGCAGCGGCGATCACAGCATTGCTGGTACACGTTGCGCCGGAGACGATGTCTACGGAGAAGCTGTTCGCATTCACCATCTCCTCGGCGATGCGGGAAAGCGATTCCTTGCCCCGGTCATCGGCCTCGGTGTAGTCAGACGAAGCTTCCACGCTCTTAATACGGTCGCCCTCCATCGTAAGGGTGACGGTGACGCGCTCACCGACGCCATCCACCGTTACAGTGGCGGTTTCTGCGAACGCGGTGTTGCAGGTCAGTATGAATGCGCACAGTATCGACAGGATTATCCGTTTCATGTTTATACCCTCTTTTACAGTACTTCCTGTATTTTTTTCCGGGTATCTGTTCATTCCTTATGTACTTTCACCTACTGTGGCGGTCTCCAGGCCGCCACGACTGAACAGATACCTTCCCGGTTCCACACAGGCAGGGGCGCCTGCCCCGCCTTCGCCATTGTTTTCACATTGTACCCACCGATAGTCCCTTTGTCAACGATTGTTATTCTTCAAAAAATCAACGAATTCAGGTGAGGGCAATGGCTTTGAGTAATAGAACCCCTGAATGTAGTCGCAGCCCATGGACCTGAGCAGCTCGATGGCCGCCTTGGTCTCCGCGCCTTCCGCAACGAGTTTTTTGCCGATGCATTGCATCATTCGTATCGTGTGCTCCAGGATGATCTGACCATTTATGGAGGAAATCTCGTCGAGCATGCTCTTGTCGATCTTAATGAGTTTCAGGGGCAGGTGATTGATGCGCTGGATGCTGGAGTACCCGATGCCATAATCGTCCAGGGCGAAGCTGTACCCCATCCGGGTCAGCTTCTGGATGTTTTCAACCATAATATCGTTGATATTCTCAAAAGTCGTCTCCGTGATCTCCAGATTGACACAGCTTGGATCGACACCGTATTTCCGCTGAAGCCTGTGAATCTTCTCCGGCAGATCCGTCTCCATACATTGGGCTACGGAGAGGTTGATCTCAACGTAGGAAAGGCCGAGATCGTCCAGATCGTGCTCTGAAATGAAGCGAAACACCTGCTCCATCACCATATCGCCGATAGGAACGATGAAACCACGGATTTCAGCGGCGGGTATAAATATAGCGGGGGAGATTAACCCGTATTCAGGGTCTATGATGCGGGCCAGGGCTTCCGCGGAGTGAAAGCCGCCTGAGCGGAGGTCGAAGATCGGCTGATAATAGACCGCGATGTGGTTTTCCCTGATCGCTCGGTCAAGTATGTCCTCAATGTGCGCCTCTATGGTGAAGGTTTGGGAGTTGATGATCTCGCGGGCATGGAATACCGTTTGCCTGCGGCTTCCATGCTTCTGGAACGTATGTCCGAGACTGATGATGTCGTCGACGTTATAAAGGTCATCCGGGCAGCGGATCAGGCAGATTTGCGAGTCAAAGCGCGCGCCCTTGTCTATATAGCCTTTGATATTGTCATTCGCCTCGGACAGCAGGCGCTGGCCGAGATTCCCCACGTCGCTTTCGTCCCTGTCCGCAACCAGGTAGATCGTGCCAGGACGTTCGTAGTAGAGCTCGATGCGGTACGGATGTTTCCAATGCAGACCGCGGATGCCGTTGGCGATCTCCGATATATATTTGTTATAGCTATGATCCCCCAGAAAATTGCGCAATTCCCGACAGCTCAGTATCTGGATTACGACAACCTGCACGCGATCGCCCGAGAGTATGATATTTCGAAGATCCGACTGATAGGAGGCCCAGCTCAGCATTCCGACCTCACTGTCCATGCGCTCCTCCGGTCTCATGATGGTGAGCATGATCAGCATCTCGCCCAACGCGGTGCAGAACATTTCCAACAGCAGCTCCGGATTGAGGAACTGAATGAGGACAGCGAGGTGGGCCAGCAGATAGATGGCGAGCAGCGAGCTCCATTTATTCATCGGAAGATACCGACGGCAGTAGATGCAATAAGCCAGCCCCATCAGTCCATAGAACAGGGCGATGCCATAGAATGCCAGCATCAGGGGACCGCGCGTATAGCCTTCCTCCGCCGTGACGGAAAATGCGTTGTGGGTGATTATGTTCTGAACAAGCAAAACCAGGATGCACAGGTACGGAAGGCATAACGCGATTTGAACCCACTTCTTTTTGAGCAGGAACGTCGTTCGCGTGAGCGCCAGCAGGAACAGCAGCAGAACAATATTGTTGGCATTTCGAAGGGTTAAGTAAGCGTAGGTGGATGCGCTGCAAATCACTCGGACCGGTTCAGACATTGGCGCCATGTTGCTGGTGACTTCCATGCCCAAATCCGCGAATGTGCTGAACAGCGACAGAAGGACAGTCAGAATAAACAACTGGTTTGCGCTCCCCTTTGTCATTTTGCGGGTAAAGCAAACAAACAGTATCATCAGGAAGAGCGGTATAGAACATATATCAAAATACACTATACTCATAGAGTTTTCCCTCAATAACTACAATGGCTATTCTCTCAGCGGGTGTATCATTTCAAATCGCAGTCTGAACACTGCCGTTCGCGTTGTCAATGCCGCAGTCGGCCATAACGCCGGCTTACTATCCACATTCCATTTTACCATACTTTGCCGGTTCAGGCAACAGAAAAATCTTCATGGCGTCTGTGCGTTAATCGTTACCATTCACCCTTCAAGCCGATTGGCACATATTCGTAGCGGTTTGCCGCAAGGGTGTATGGTAACCGTTCATCTCCGCCTGGATTGACAGGGAAATAATGCGCGAGCAAGGCGATCGGCTGACCGATAAAGCCTACCGATATAGTTTCAATCTATTACGGAGAATAAATCTTCCGTATTTGACAAGCATCCATCAAAATAGTAGAATTGAAACGATTCTACAGGGAGGAGCCGACAAGATGAACATATGCGAGAATCGGCGATGTTGGAAGCGGACACTGGATCGAATGTGACCGATCCGTCCTGTCCCTCGTCCGCCATACCCCCCCATCCATGTGATCAGAAAGGAAGTATTGATTATGAAGCGTCTGAACAAAATCCTGGCCGCGCTGCTGGCGGCCCTGCTGGTACTGAGCCTTGCCGCCTTTGCGGAGGAAGCGCAGAGCAACGCCATCGACAAGGAAGCCTTCGATGCCCTGGTGGCCTCCGGTCCCGTGGCCGACGACGAAGCCATCGCCGCCAGCGAGTGGGCAACGAAGGTCAAGACCGCCGGCAAGCTGCGCGTGGGCACCACTGCCCAGTCCTTCCTGTTCAGCCTGCTGGACGAGGAAGACGGCCACTATCGGGGCTTTGACGCCGGCCTGTACCAGCTGCTGGCCAACTACATCCTCGGCGATCCCAACGCCTGGGAATTCACCCAGGTGACCTCCTCCACCCGCGAGGACGTGCTGATTTCAGACCAGGTGGACGCCGTGTTCGCCACCTACTCCATCCTGCCCTCCCGCCAGGAGGTCATCTCCTTCGCGGGCCCCTACTTCACCTCCAGGCAGGGCATTCTCATCGCCGCGGACAATCAGGACATCAAGGGCCTGGACGATCTCGCCGGCAAGGTGGTCGCCACCCAGCAGGGCTCCAGCGGCCCCGCCATACTGGAGCAGTTCGCCCCCGAGGCCATCGTACAGGAGGAGATCGACGACGAGACCGCCCGCCAGGATGTCGAGGTGGGTCGCGCCGATGCCTATGTGACCGACTACACGCTGATTCTGGGCTCCATCGTGCGCAATCCCGGTAAATACGCCGTGGCCGGCATCTTCGGCGACGAAGACAACTACGGCATCGGCCTGCCGAAGGATTCCGACGGCGTAGCCTTCGTCAACGCCTTCCTGAAGCAGATCGAGGACGCGGGCCTTTGGACCCAGCTGTGGCAGATCAGCCTGGGCGACCGCACCGGCGGCGCCGAGACCGCCCCCGAGCCGCCCGTGATCAGCGAATAACCCCCATCCCTTCGCAGGGTCTCGCGTTGAGCGCGGGACCCTGTGCCCGAAAGGAGTCCCATGAGCCTATCCGCCCTGCTTTCTGAATACGGCGACCTGTATCTCCATGCGCTGCTGAACACCTGGCGGCTGACGGCGCTGTGCTTCGCAGGCGCTTTTGTCATCGGCGTGGTCATAACAGTGCTGCGCGTTTGCCCCGTGAAGCCCCTTCGGGTGTTCGGGGATTTTTTCGTGCAGGTTTTTCGCAACATCCCCGGCGCGGCTCTGCTGATCCTGCTGGTCTACGCGCTGCCGCGGCTCAAGGTGCTGCTTTCCTATGAGATGTGCGTCATCGTCGCCTCCGTGCTGATCCCCTCCGCCTTCTGTTCGGAGCACCTGATGAGCGGCATGAACACCATCAGCCCGGGCGAGATCGAGGCGGCCCGCGCCCTGGGGTTCACATTCACCCAATTGATCGGCAAGATCGTCATCCCCCAGGCGCTGCGAAGCACCGTACTGCCCCTGACGAGCCTGGCGGTGGGCACGATGCTCACCACGGCGCTGGGTTCCCAGGTGCCGCTCAGGCCAAACCAGCTGGAGCTGACCGGCGTGGTGAACTACATCAACAGCCGCGCCGTAGGCGGCATACTGGCCTTTGCCATCTCCGCCGCGCTCTACGTGGCCACCGCGCTGATCATCGGCTGGGTGGGCGGAATAATCGATAGGAAAGTGAGGATACTGCGATGAACGCGCCCACGATACGCGACCGACTCTATGAGGCCCCGGGGCCCAGGACGCGCCGCCGCATCGCCGTCTTCACCGTGCTGGCGCTCATAGGGCTGGGCTTCCTGCTCTTTCTCGTCATTCGCCAGTTCGCCCGGCAGGGCCAGCTGGAGCCCAGGTATTGGGATTTCTTCCTGAAGTGGAGCACCTGGCGCTACCTCGGCCAGGGCCTGCTGTCGACGCTGAAATCAGCGCTGACCGCGGCGATCATCGCCATCGCCCTGGGCTTTATACTGATGCGCGGCAAGCTTCGCAGGAACCCCGTGCTGCGTTGGATTGCCACGGCGGTGATTGAGTTCACCCGGGGCGTGCCCACGCTGCTGCTGATCTACTTCTTCTTCCTGGTGCTGCCCCGCATGGGCCTGAACCTGGGCGCTTTCTGGCGCATCACGCTGCCCTGCGCCATCTCCGCCAGCGGCATCATCGCGGAAGCCTTCCGGGCGGGCGTCAACGCCGTGCCCAGGGGCCAGACAGAGGCCGCGCTGTCCCTGGGGCTGTCCCCCACCCGCACATTCTACCAGGTCGTTTTCCCCCAGGCCCTGCGTTTCGTGATCCCCTCGCTGATCTCCGAGCTGGTGATCGTACTGAAGGATACCACCTTCGCCTATGTGGTCTCCTACGCGGACCTGATGCAGCACGCCAAGGTGCTGATCACCAGCCACGACGCGCTGGTGTCGGTATATCTCGTGGTAGCGGTGATCTACATACTGATCAACTACGGCCTGAACAGGCTGTCTGACCGCATCGCGCGGGGCAACCGGCTTCCATCCGTCCAACGTCAAGGAGGAACCGCATGACTCAGATTCCAAGCCAGGATGTGCCGATCATCGCCCTTCGGCACGTCGACAAGCACTACGGCGCGCTCCACGTGCTCAAGGACATCTCGCTATCCGTCGATAAGGGCGAGGTGGTGGTGATCATCGGGCCCTCCGGCTCGGGCAAGTCGACCCTGTGCCGCACCATCAACCGGCTGGAAACCATCGATTCCGGCGAAATACTGATCGAGGGCGTTCCCCTCCCCCAGGAAGGGCGGCAGCTGGCGGCGCTGCGCAGCCGGATCGGGATGGTGTTCCAGTCCTTTAACCTGTTTTCCCACATGACGGTGCTGGATAACCTGATCCTCGCGCCCACTGGCGTGCTGAAGATGAACAGGAAGGCCGCGAAGGAAGAGGCCATGGCGCTGCTCGATCGGGTCGGCGTGGCCGACCAGGCGCACAAGCTGCCCGCCCAGCTCTCCGGTGGCCAGCAACAGCGCGCCGCCATCGCCCGCGCCCTGGCCATGCATCCCAAGGCCATGCTGTTCGATGAGCCCACCAGCGCCCTGGATCCGGAGATGATCGGCGAGGTGCTGAACGTGATGACCGGGCTGGCGGCCGACGGTATGACCATGCTGATCGTCACCCATGAGATGAACTTCGCGCGACGGGTGGCAAGTCGGGTCATCTTCATGGACAGCGGCAGCATCATTGAGGAGAACACCCCGGAGGCATTCTTCTCCCAACCCAACAGCCAACGCGCCATGGATTTCCTTCAATCCATCCGAAACTGAGATAGAATATTGCAAAAGAGGCCGATTGACATGAAAAACCAACTGATTCACCAGACCACCTGTTACGACTGCGGACCCACCAGCATCACAAACGCCATGCGCTTCCTGTTTGAGCGGGAGGAGATTCCCCCGGTGCTGCTCAAGCACATCTGGACGATGGGACTCGACGCCTACGCCGACGGCGGCGAGCCCGGCAAGGCGGGCACCTCCAAGGCCTCCATGCGCTACATGGCCGCCTGGCTCGAGTGCTTCGCGGACAAGTGCGACTTCCCCTTGAAGGCCGCGTTTCTGGATATGGACTTCGCCGCCATACAGAGGGGCAGTCTTACCTGGAAATGCCTTGAAAGGGGCGGCTGCGCGGTGGTTCGCGTCTGGCACGGGAAGACCGGTCACTACGTGCTTGTAACGGAACGGGTGTCGGACACAGTGGTAGGTTTTTTCGACCCGTTGGCAGAGGAAATCGAGCCTTGCGCGGACTATTGGCCAGTGTCCGGTGAACCCACCCGTAAAAATCGGGAAATGCGCGCGGAGATTCTGAACCGAACCGACGAAACGCACTACGCCATGGGCGCGCTGGAGCGGCGGGAGGTCCTGCTGTTGTGGCGGACGGACAAATGATACCAGGCGTTGACGGAGAATAAACGATATGTCAATCATCAGTCTTCCGGGCATCGGCAATGCCCGTGATCTGGGCGGCTACGCCGTTGGCGACAAAACAGTCCGTCCGGGCCTGCTGCTGCGCACCGCGCGTCTCGACCAGGCTGAACCGGCGGCGCTGGCGCGGCTACAGCAGGTGTATCGTCTTCAAACCATCGTGGATTTCCGCATGTCGGAGGAACAGCAGGCCCGACCGGACCCCGTTGTTCCCGGCGCAACCAATCTGCCCCTGTCCGTCATGGATTTGCAGGATGCCCCCGTGCCGGGCGATCTCTCCCGGGAGGAGGCACTGGCCGCGTCCAGGAAAATGATCGCCCTCTACACTGACCCGGAGACAGACCGCATGGCCCTGCTCAACAGGCTGGAAGGCTTGATCACGCCGGATCTCTATGTCGGCTTTCTGCTCAACCCGCGCGGAAAGGCGGCCTATCGGGCGTTTTTCAAGGCGCTGCTTCAATTGGATAACGGACGCGCCTTGCTTTGGCACTGCACCGACGGCAAGGATCGCACGGGCTGCGCTTCCATGCTGCTGTTGTTTGCGTTGGGCGCGTCAAGGGAAACGGTTCTGGAAGATTATCTGTTGACCAATGTGGCCAATGGCGCAAGGCTTGCCGCCCTCCGGGAGAAGGTCGCGCCCTACCACATGGAGGCGGAGAAGGTCGACCTGCTGCTGTTTCTGTCAGGCGGTGTAAATGAGCGATATATGAACAGGGCGATCGATGCGCTGATTGACGGCTATGGAAGCGTCAATGGCTATCTTGAGCAGGAGATGGGCCTGGGGAGGGCTGAAGCGGCGGAACTGAAGGCGCGATTTTTAGTGTAGCGTGGTATCAGGGGAATGGTCTCCTAAAAGGGCAATGTCATCTTAAGGAGAGGAGACGGAACCCCTTCGACCCCGCCTGTGGCAGGGCCGAATGGGTTCGGTACGCTAAGTTGACAACATTGCCAAGAAGGTCAATCGATATCCACACATCTGCCAGCTTCGTATCTGTTAAGTCGTGGCGGCGTAGACGCTGCCGCTACGAGGAGATATGAGACCATTGAAAAAGTCCGCATACTGTGAAATGTTGAATCATCACGAATGCAGATATGCATTTCCTCTGTGTCTGTTCAGTCAGGTAAATTCTGATTTGGCGGGGAGAGATCATGTATCGGCGGCAACCTGCCGCCACCGAACCCCTGAGAGGCTATGGCGACTGGTAGTCGCCGCTACGGCGGCATACACAGGGTGTTAGCTACTTATTCTGATTTGGCGGGGAGACGGCACAACATTGTAGCGGCGGCCTCCAGGCCGCCAAAGCAAGCACAAACACATCAGGACTGAACAAATGCGATCGACGATTCTCAGCCCTGAAAGTGATAGAACAAGGCGAACATCACCGGTACCGTCGCCAGTGAGAGCACATAGCACAGCAGCGTCATGCCCGCCGCCTTCTGGGTATCCAGCCCCCTGGCTTCACGGAATACGACAGGATTGCTGCCAAAGGGAAGGCTGAGGAAGCATCCCGTAAACAGCAGGGCCTCGCCGCGCACGCCCAAGGGCAGCATGATCGCAAGGGCGGCCAGCGGCAAAACCACGAGCCGCAGCGCCGAAAACAAATAGTTCTCGCCATCCAAAAAGCAGCGCTTTAAATCCACCCTGCTCAGCGCCATGCCCGTCACCAGCATGGAAACCGGGCCCGTACAGCCGCCCGCCATGGACATGATATCCGTCACGACGCCGGGAAGCCGTATCCCGGCCATGCCTATGGCCAGGCCCAGGAAGGTGGACAGCGAGAGCGGATTCAGCAGGAAGTGGAGGTCCAGCTTTCCTCCCTCCACAGCCACACGGCCATAGAGATTGACGCTGATACTGATCGGCACGGTATACAGCATATATCGGCCCAGCGCGGCTTCGCCGAATATCCCGAGAATCATGGCATACCCGATGTAGCCGAAGTTGGTGTAGAGGAGATTGTAATAGAGCGTCGACCGGAGCTCCGGGTCGTCGCCCGACAGCCGCCTGCTCAACGGCCTGGATATGAATATGCCCACCACGATGACTGCGGCGCCGGTCAGCAGCAGGCCGATATTGGCGCCGACAGTCGCCATGTCCAGGTTTGACGCCATGCTGTTCAGCGTCAAAGCCGGGCAAAACAGGGTGGTAAGGAGGGTGGAGAGGGTGTGCGGCGCATCCTCCGAAAGGATCCTCCGCCGGGACAGAAGGAATCCCAACGCGAAGAAGGTCATCAGCGCCAGGATCTTTTCGGCTGAAATCACAAATACATTCATATCATAGCCATCTCGGGGGAGTCATTCTCCCGTCTTCGCAGTACTGACCAACCATCAAGCGCAACGGCCGCCCGGCGCATTCCTCAGACAGTATAGGTTCCGGCTGTGGTATCGCTGCCCTCTCCGGTCCAGTTCGTGTGGAAGAACGCCCCTCTCGGCGCGTCCACGCGCTCATAGGTGTGCGCCCCAAAGTAATCCCGCTGCGCCTGGAGCAGGTTCGCGGGCAGGCGCTCGCAGCGATAACCGTCGTAATAGCTGAGCGCCGAGGCAAAGCTGGGCACGGGGATGCCGTTCTGAATGGCCGCCGCGCAGACGCGCCGCCAGCCCGCCTGCGCGTCTGCCAGCGCGTCGCGGAAAAAGCCGTCGAGCATCAGGTTATCCAGGTCGGGGTCGGCGTCAAAGGCCGCCTTGATTCGGTTCAGGAAGCGGGACCGGATGATGCACCCGCCGCGCCACATCAGCGCGATGCTGCCGAAGCTCAGGTTCCAGCCGTGGGTCCTTGCCGCGGCGCGCATCAGCTGGTAGCCCTGGGCGTAGGAGACGATCTTACTGGCGTACAGCGCCTGCCGGATGTCCTCGATAAAGCGTTCCCGGTCGCCGTCAAAGCGCGTTTCGACGCCCGCCAGGACCCTCGAAGCCGCCGTGCGCTCCTCCTTCAGGGCGGAAAGACAGCGGGCAAAGACGCTCTCGCCGATCAGGGTCAGGGGAACGCCCTCGTCCAGCGCGGCGATGGCCGTCCACTTGCCCGTGCCCTTCTGGCCCGCCGTATCCAGTATACTGTCCACGACGGGAGTACCGTCGTCGTCCCGGTACGCGAGTATATCCCTTGTGATCTCTATGAGATAGCTGTCCAGCTCGCCCCTGTTCCACTCGGCGAATACGGCGCTCATCTCCCCCGCGCTCATGCCCAGGTAGTCCTTCATCAGCTGATACGCCTCGCAGATCAGCTGCATGTCGCCGTACTCGATGCCATTGTGCACCATCTTCACGAAGTGGCCCGCGCCGCCCTCGCCCACCCAGTCGCAACAGGGCACGCCGTCCACATGGGCGCTGATGGTCTGGAAGATGTCCTTCACGAGGGGCCACGCGCCCTTCGAGCCGCCGGGCATCATGCTGGGGCCCTTCAACGCCCCCTCCTCACCCCCGGAGACGCCGGCGCCCACGTACATAAGGCCCTTGCCCTCCACATAGGCGCAGCGGCGAATGGTGTCCGGGTAGTGGGCGTTGCCACCGTCGATGATCACGTCACCGGGCTCCATGCAGGGCAGCAGCTGCTCGATCAAATCGTCCACGGGCTTGCCTGCCTTGACCATCATCATCACCCGGCGAGGCTTCTCCAGGCTGTCGCAAAGGGCCTGTATGGAATCGCAGCCGATGATATTCTTGCCTCGGGCGCGGCCCTCGGTGAATCGGAGCACCTTCTCCACCGTGCGGTTGAAAACCGCCACGGTGAAGCCCTTGCTCTCCATGTTCATCACGAGGTTCTCCCCCATCACGGCCAGGCCGATCAGGCCGATATTCGCCTTTTTCATATCAAATCACCTCTTCACCCTGGCGTTGCCGTTCCAGACGTTCCAAACCTGTTCCTCGTCCACAGGCGTGGCGAAGTCCTCGATCATCGTGACGGCCATCGCGCCGGTGGCCCAGCCGAAGTGGAGGCAGTCCTCCGGGCTCCAGCCCTTCAATATGCCGTAGAGCAGGCCGCTGACGAAGCCGTCGCCGCCGCCGATGCGGTCCAGCACAGGGATGCCTCTCGGCTCCGCGACGTTCCATACCCCTTCCCGCAGCAGGATCGCGCCCCAGTTGTGCTGGTTGGCGTTGACAACCTCACGCAGCGTCGTGGCAAAGGTGCCCGCCTTCGGGTAGCGCTCCCGCACGCGCAGTATCATCTCCTTGAAGGACCCGATCTTGTCCGCCAGTTCCCTGCCGCCCGTCTCCGGGCCGGGGATGCCCAGCGCCAGCTGAAAATCCTCCTCGTTGCCGATGAGTATGTCCGCCTGGCTCGCAAGGGTTGAGAATATCTCCCGAAGCTCCGCCTGCCTGCCCTTCCAAAAGGAGGCACGGTAGTTCATGTCAAAGCTGACGCTCCCGCCGTTGGCCCTGGCCTGCTCCGCCAGCCTCAGGCAGGTCTCGCCCGTCTGGGGAGACATGGCCGCGAACAGGCCGGACATGTGGACGATCTCCACGCCTTCGTCCTCGAAGATGCGCTTTAAGTCATAGTCCTCCGCGCATATGCCCCGGCCCACCTCGCCGGCGCGATCGTTGTACACCCGGGGACCGCGCATGCCATAGCCGGTATCGGCGATGTTGAACTGGTGGCGAACGCCCCAGGGACCCTCCTGGGCGATCTCCGGGCCCTCGAATTCGATGTTGCGACGACGCAAATCGCCCTTGATGAACGCGGCGACGGGGCTGTCCTTCACCCAGCGCGTCAACACCTTTGTGCGCATTCCCAGGGACGCCGCCACGTTCAGCACGTTGCTCTCCGCGCTGGTTGAGGTCATGACGTACTGGTTGCCGACGCCCACGGGCTGGTGGTCCGACGGTGTGAGGCGGACGCCCATGGACGTCGCCGTGAGCAGCTGATAGCGTTTGGACATGGTGCCTTTCCTCCTTTACAGGCAAGCCTGCCAGCCTCCATCCACATAGATGGTCTGGCCGCTGATGTAGTCGGACGCGGGCGAAGCCAGCAGCACCGCCAGCCCCACAAGATCGCCGGGTTCGCCCCAGCGCCTGAGCGGAACCTCGCTCCTGACCCATGCGTCGAATGCCACGTCCTCGGAAAGAGGGCGCGTCAGGTCGGTCAGGAAATAGCCCGGGCCGATGGCGTTGACATTGATGTTGTATTCGCCCCACTCGGTGGCCATGGATTTGGTCAGCGTGACGATGCCACCCTTGGCGGCGCAGTAGTTCCCGATATTCGGGCGTACCATTTGGGCGTTGATGGAAGCGATGTTGATGATCTTGCCCCGTCGCCGGGCGATCATCCCCCGGGCCACCGCGCGCCCCACGATGAATGCCCCGGACAGGTTCACGTCGATGACCTTGCGCCAGTCCTCCACGGGCATGTCGATCAGCAGGTTGCGGCGGTGGATACCGGCGTTATTGACAAGGATGTCGACGGGGCCGACCTCCCGCTCGATGGCCGACACCGCCTCCGTCACGCCGCCCTCGTCTGAAATATCAAACGCATAGGCCGGAACCTCGAAGCCCTCGACGCGCAGCGATGCCTGCGCCCTCTCCAGCGACGCGGCGCTCACGTCGTTCAGCACGACCTTCGCCCCCGCGTCCAGCAGGCCCCGGGCGACGGTATAGCCCAGCCCCCGGGCGCTGCCCGTGACGAGGGCGATCCGCCCCTCCAGTGAAAACAGGTTGTTCATGTCTACATCCCCCTACCGCTTGATCAGCAGCACGCTCACATCGTTGACATTGGTGCCGGTGGCCCCGGTGACGATCAGCCCGCCCGAGGCCAGGAGGGCGTGGTAGGCGTCGTTATCCGCCAGCACCGCGTCCACGCTGATGCCCTCGTTGCGCAGGCGCGACAGCGTCTCCCCGTCCACAAAGCCCCCGGCGGCGTCGGTGGGTCCGTCGGTGCCGTCTGAACCCACGGAAAAGACGCAGGTATCCTTTAGATCCGCGATGCCGGGCGACGCGGCCAGCGCCAGCTCCTGGTTTCGCCCCCCCATGCCCTGGCCGGTCAGCCGCACCACGGTCTCCCCGCCGCATATGAACGCCAGGGATTCCCGGGCCTGGGCGTGATACTGGGCGATCGACGCCAGAAAGCTGCCGGCGTCCCGGGCGGTGCAGCACAGCCCCGCCGTCAGCACCTGTGTCCGATAGCCCAATTCCGTCGCGGCCTCATCCGCCGAAGCGCACAGCTGACGCACGGAACCAATGAGGTGGTTCTCCACGTTGTCAAGCGCCTTTGGCGTCTCCCG
The DNA here is from genome assembly GCA_045637485.1 of Clostridia bacterium. Taxonomy (GTDB): domain Bacteria; phylum Bacillota; class Clostridia; order Christensenellales; family Aristaeellaceae; genus UBA2862. Next base: position 21,747 of record JAZTZK010000319.1, on the reverse strand, counting down.
TTCCAACAGGCCCCGCACCCGGTCGGTAAGCCTCAGGCTGTACTTGGCCGCAATCTCCCGCGCCGTTTCCACGCTGCAGGTGTCCGGGGTGGTGGGTCCGGAAGCGATGGCGTCCAGCCGGTCGCCCAGCACGTCCGACAGGATCACGGAGACAACCCGCGCCGGGGCGCACAGCTCCGCAAAGCGCCCGCCCTTGACCGCGGACAGCCGCTTGCGGATGGCGTTCATCTCGGTGATGTCCGCGCCGCAGGCCAACAGCTGGCGGGTGACATCCTGCAGCTCCTCCGGCGCGCAAAGCGGCTGCTCGAACAGCGCCGACCCGCCGCCGGACAACAGGAAGAGCACGGTGTCTCCCTCGCCCAGGGGCTTCACCAGGTCGATGACCGCCTGCGTGGCCCGGAAGGAATTCTCGTCCGGGACGGGGTGGCCCGCCTCGAAGATATCCAATCCCGGCAGCGGTCCCCGGGCGTGTTCGTACTTGGTGATGACGACGCCCTGATCCACCCGCTCGCCCAGGTATTCTGCCGCCGCCTGTGCCATGACCCAGGCCGCCTTGCCCACGGCCACCAGCGTCACGCGCTCCGGCAGCGATAGCCGGGTCAGCGCCTGCTTCACCGCCCTGTCGGGCAGCGCAGCCCTCAGCGCCCGGTTGATGATCCGATGGGCGTCGCCACGCAGGTCCTGTGTCTCAGGAAGAAAACGCATGTGCCGTTCCCCTGCCTTTATAATAGGATAACAGCGGGGGAAGCAACTCCCCCGCCAGGTACTGTAATTATCTGCTTCAATGGTGCAGCGTCTCGCCGGTCAGCTTCTGGTAATACTTCAGCAGCGCGGAATGGTCGCAGACGCCGTCGCCGTCGTGGTGCAGCACCTTCATCATCTCCAGCACCGTCTGGGTCAGAGGAATGGGCGCGTCCACGGTCTTGGCTGCGTCCACCACGTTGCTCAGATCCTTGATGTGCAGGTCGATGCGGAAGCCGGGCTTGAAATTCTGGTCCATCATCATGGGGGCCTTCGCGTTCATGACGGTGCTGCCCGCCAGGCCGCCCTTTATGGCCTGGAAGATCTTCTCAGGCTCGACCCCGCACATCTGGCCCATCTGCAGCGCCTCTGCCAGGGCCGCGATGTTGACCGCCACGATGGTCTGGTTGCAGAGCTTGGTCACGTTGCCCGCGCCCACGTCGCCGCACAGCACCACGGAGGAGCCCATCTTCTCCAGGATCGGCTTGTAGGCGTCAAAGACGGCCTGCTTGCCGCCCACCATGAAGGCCAGCGTGCCGTCGATGGCCTTCGGCTCGCCGCCGGAGACGGGGCAGTCCAGCATGTCGATGCCCAGCTTTTCCAGCTCCGCCGCGATCTCCCGGGAGGCGATCGGGTTGATGGAGGAGCAATCCAGCACCACCGCACCCTTTTTCAGCGTCTTGGCCGCGCCGTCCTCTCCGAACAGGGCTTCCTTCACGTTCGGGGAATTGGGTACCATCGTGATCAGCACGTCCGCCTGGGCGCCCACATCCATGTTGCTCTCGCCGGCCCTCGCGCCGGCCGCGACGACCTCCTCCACATTCTTGGGGGCATACCTGTCCGCCACGACCACATCATAGCCCGCCTTGACCAGGTTCTTGGCCATGGGCTTGCCCATGATGCCCAATCCGATAAATCCGATAATCATATATGGTTCAACTCCTTTTGTCCTATTTCAGCGCTTCCTTCACCTTTGCCGCGATGTCCTCAGGCGTCAGGTGGTATTCCTCCAGCAACTCCTCGTACTTCTGCGCCGAAGTGCCAAACAGGTCCTGAATGCCCATGCGCAGCGTCCGCACGCGGCTCTGAGCGGGTCCCGCCGCCAGCGCCTCGCACACAGCGGAGCCCAGGCCGCCGATCACGGAGGCCTCCTCCACGGTGACGGCGGCCTTCATGCCCTTCGCGGCGGCGACGACGCCTTCCGCGTCCAACGGCTTGATGGTGGCGACGTTGACCACCTTCGCGGAAATACCCTCATTCTCCAGCAGCTTCGCCGCCTCCAGCGACTGATACACCATAAAGCCGGTGGCGAAAATGACCGCGTCTGTACCGTCGCGCATCAGGCTGACCTTGCCGCACTCGAAGGGCGCGTCCGGATCGGTGACCACCGGCACGTCGTTTCGGTTGACGCGGATGTAGCAGGGGCCTTCGATCCCGGCCATTGCCTTGACGATCTTCCGGGTCTCATAGTAGTCCGCCGGGGAGAATACCTTCATGTTGGGCAGAACCCGCATCAGCGTGATGTCGTCCACGGACTGGTGGGTCTTGCCGTCGCCGAAGTCGGACAGGCCCGCGGAGGAACCGCAAATCTTGACGTTCAGGCGCGGGATGGCCACGGAGGAGCGAATCTGATCATAAGGGCGGCCGGAGGCAAACACCGCGAAGGTGCTGGCATAGGCAATATGTCCCGACAGGGCCAGGCCCGCGGCGGTGGAGATCATGTTGGCCTCGGCGATACCCATCTGGAAGTAGCGCTCGGGGAATTCGCCGCCAAACATATTGGACATGGTGCTCTTGCCCAGGTCGGCTTCCAGGGCAACTATTTTCCCGTTTTCGCGGCCCAGCTCAAGCAGGGCTTCGCCATAAGCCTTCCGCATATTCATCTTGCCCATGGTTTACGCCTCCTCCTTCATCTTTTTGACAGCCTCGACGGCAAGGGCGTATTCTTCCTCGTTCATCGCGGCGTTGTGATAGGCCGCCTTGCCCTCGGCAAACGCGAAGCCCTTGCCCTTGACGGTGTTGGCGATGATGGCTGTCGGCTTGCCCTTGCACGCCCTGGCCGCGTCCAGCGCGCCGAGGATCTGGACAAAGTCGTGACCGTCGATCTCAATCACGTTCCACCCGAAGGCCGCCCACTTCCCGGGCACGTCGCCCTCCGGCATGACCTTGTCCACGACGTCGGTGGCCTGTACGCCGTTCCGATCCACGATGGCGACCAGGTTGTCCGCCCCGTAGGCGGCGCCCGCCATGGCGGCCTCCCAGATCTGGCCCTCGTCCATCTCCCCGTCGCCGACGACGCAGTACACGCGGGACGCGCTGCCGTCCAGCCGCAGGCCCAACGCCATGCCCAGCGCCACGCTCAGCCCCTGGCCAAGGGAACCCGTAACGGCCTCGATGCCGGGGGTGTGGTCCATGTCCGGATGGCCCTGCAGCGTGCCGTCCAGCGTCTTGACCTTGTGAAGGTCCTCATGGCTGACGTAGCCCAGCTCCGCAAACGCGGCGTACTGCGCCAGCACCGCGTGGCCCTTTGAAAATATGCAGCGGTCGCGGGTTGGCTCCTTGGGATCGTCGAACACCTTCATGTGCTTGAAATACAACGCGACGACGACGTCCATGATGGAAGAGCTTCCGCCCAGGTGGCCCACCTTTCCCGGCGGGATCATCTCAATCAGATTGCCGCGAAGCGTCGCCGCGATCTTCTTGAGCTCACGGATTTCCTTTTCGGTATAGCTCATAAGTGATCATCTCCTCAATGAGTCGTAGTTTTCAGAACCTTGCTTCGCAGGTGAGGCTCAGGCGATCAATAGCAGGTCACGCCGCCGTCGATGGGCAGCGCCACGCCGTTGATGAAGCTTGCCTCTTCGCTGGCAAGGTAGAGCACGGCGTAGGCCACGTCGTCCGCGGTGGCCAGGCGTCCCAGGGGCACCTCGCCCAGGCGCTCCGAATGAAACTGGGGATCCTTGAGCTTTTCGCGCACCAGGGGCGTATCTACTGTGCTGGGATGAATGGAATTGCACCGGATGCCGTCCCCCGCATAGCGGGACGCGATGGCCTTGGTCAGCATGGTCACGGCGCCCTTGGAAGCCGTGTAGGCCTCGGGCGTGTACTTGTGGCCGACGAGGCCGCACACCGACGAGGTGTTGATGATCGCGCCGCCACCCTGTCCGCGCATCACCGGGATGGCGTACTTGCAGCCGAGGAAGACGGAGCCGGTGTTGACCTTCATCATGGTGCACCACTCTTCGATGGTCATCTCCTCCACAGGCTTGCGAATGTTGATGCCCGCGTTGTTCACCAGCACGTCCAGCCTGCCGCCCTTTTCTACGGCGAAGTCCACCGCAGCCTTCCAGTCGGCTTCGCTGGTGACGTCCGCCCGGAAGAACCAGGCCTGCTGTCCCGTTGCGACGATCTCGTCGGCCGTCGCCTGTCCCTTCTCGGCGTCCAGGTCCAGTATGACGACCTTCGCGCCGTTTTTGCACAGAAGCCTCGCCATCTCGCTGCCCAGGCCGCCGCCCGCGCCGGTGATCACGATGACCTTATTCTTGACGTTCATGGAAATCTCCTTCCTACGTGGGGTTTATCTTTGGGAAATACAGGCGTCCGCCTATTCCTTCCGCGTCCCCGACAGCTGCTCCCGGGTGCTGCGGATCGTCTTGACGGTGCCTGAGATCAGGGAATAGAGCACGACAATCAGCAGGATGTCGCCCACCACGCGGGTCAGCACCGAGCCGGACATGGTCAGGGACTGTCGGAAATTGATATCCGCCGTGCCGCCCAGGATCAGGCCCAGGGTCAGCGGCGCCAGCGGGAAGTTCATCTTTCTCAGGAAGAAGCCGATGATACCGAAGACCAGCATCAGCTTCACATCAAACAGATTGGCCCGGGAGGCATACGCGCCGACGACGGTCAGCGAAACGATGATGGGCATCAGCACCTTGCGGTTGATCTGCAGGATGCGCACCATGGGCTTGGTCAGAACCAGGGCCAGCAGCACCATCACGATGGCCGCCACGGCCAGGGTCAGCCCGACGGTGTACATGAAGGCCGGCGCCTTGACAGTCAGCATCGGCCCGGGCTGTATGCCGTGCAGGTTGAGCGCCGCCAGGAACATCGCCGCCTGGGTGGAGCCCGGGATGGCCAGCGTCAGCATGGGGATCATCGCGCCGGGGATGCATGCGTTGTTCGCCGTCTCGGAACAGGCCAGGCCCTCAAAGCTGCCCTTGCCGAAGTTCGCCCGATCCTTGCCCTGGGACTTGCCCGTGGAATAGGACAGCCACGCGGCGATGTCCTCGCCCGCGCCGGGAATCGCGCCGATGCCGCAGCCGATCAGCGACGAGCGGAGCAGCGGCCTGAGCAGCGCCTTGAGCTCCTCCTTGTTTGGCAATATCGAGCCCATATCCGAATTCACCTGGAAGGGCGTTCGGTCCTGGAGTACGGTCAGCACCTCGGCGATGCCGAATATGCCGATCAGGGCCGGAATCAGCTCGACACCGCTTCGCAGCTGGCTCACCCAGACGAAGCGCGCCGAGTTGTACATGGATTCCACGCCGATCATTGCAACGAAAAAGCCGATGAAGCCGGCCAGCCAGCCCTTCAGCGGCGTGGCGTCCACGGAGAGGTTGCCGCAGATGGTGATGCCGAACAGCGCCAGCAGGAACATCTCCCACTTGCCGAACTTCAAGGCGATCTTGGACAGGAAGGGGGTCGCCACCATCATGACGACGACGGAGATCAGTGTGCCCAGGAAGGAAGCGAATACGCCTCCGAACAGCGCCTTGCCGCCCTTGCCCTGCCTGGCCAGCGGGTAACCGTCCAGCGCCGTTGCCGCCGCGTTGGGCGTTCCGGGGATATTCAGCATGATCGCGGAGAACAGGCCGCCGGAAACCGCGCCGACGTACACGCCCAGCATGAACGCCACCGCCTGGTCCGAGGGCAGCTTGTAGGTCAGGTTGATCAAAAGCGCCAGCGCCATCGTACCTGTCAGGCCGGGAATGGCGCCGACCACCAGCCCCAGCAGCACGGCGCCGGCGACGATGAGCAGGTTCATGCCCTGGAACACGCCGCCCGCGGCCTGGCCGACGAGGCCGAGCTGTTTAACAAATTCACTCATTGATGCCACCTCCCTGCCGTCAAGGCATGGTAATGCCGAAGCCCAGCTTGAAGGCGTAGTAGACGATCGCCGACATCGCGACCGCAATGATAACGCTCAGCCACCACTGCTTCGTCGCTCTCAGGTACAGAAAGTTTGCGATCAGGTATATGGATGTCGCAATGATGAAGTGCATCCGTCCCAGCAGGATGTAGATGTACACCGCCATCATCGCCACCAGGATCACCACGCGGATCGTGGAATCACTGGTGAAAAAGCCCTTGAGAAACTCGGCGTTGCAAACCTCCTTCATCTCCTGCAGGCCGCCCAGCTTCGCCCCGATGAAGGCCAGCAGACCGCCCAGCAGGACGATGACCGCGCCCACGATGGTGGGGAAAAAGCCCGGCGCGTCGATGAAGGTGTTGTAGACCTTCATGCCCAGCGACGTGACAATGACGTATATGCCGAACAGGACGAGCAGAATGCCGCAGAACAAGTCCTTCGCCGCGTTTCTGTTCTTCTTTTCCTCCATTTGGTTCACTCCTTTTGAACTTGAAGCGACGCTCTATAAAAGGGCGTCATGGCGCGATGTCCACGACGCCCTCGGAGCGCAATCCAAAGGATATCGATTACTTGTACGCTTCGCAGGTCAGCTTCACGGTATCCCAGTCGTACTCCTCCAGGGTGGGAATGCCGAAGTCGGCGGGATTGCCCTCGCCCAGGCCCGCGTTGAACAGGGTCCAGGAGTAGCCGGAGATGGAGTAGGACAGGAACTTGTCGGCTTCCTCGCCGGTCAGGCCGATCATGTTGAAGCCCTTGGAGGCGGCGAATTCCTTCACGGCATCGGTCTCGATGGCGGCTTTGAAGGCCTCGGTCAGCGCGTCCACGATCTCCTGAGGGGTATCACGGGGGATCATGATGGGCCAGGTCTCGTTCAGGCTGGGAATGCCCTCGGTGCCCGGAACCAGGGTGGTGATGGAGGGCGCGGTCACGCCGATACCGGTGAACTCAAAGGGATCGGCGCAGGTGACCGCGATGGGCACCAGCATGTCGCCGTTGAGATAGTCGATCACGGCGGACAGGGAGCCCGCGCCGACCATCACGTCGCCGGCGATACAGCCGACCGCCGTATCCGCGCAGGAGCCGAACAGGCTGTACTCGGGAGAAGCCGCGCCCTTGGCGGCACAGATGGCCTCGAACTGGGTGTGGGGGCCGTTGCCGTAGGCACCGACGCCGAACTTATTGCCCGCGGCGATGTACTCGAACAGGCCGTCGATGTCAGACACGCCGGCTTCCTTGTTGGCGAAGATCACCGCCGGGCCGGAATACGGATGGAAGGAAATCCAATCCTGCCAGCTGGAGGTGGAATAGGCGTAGATCGGGTAAGAGGAAAATCCGCCGGTGCCGGTGGCGAACATACTGGTGCCGTCATGGGGCTGTTCCAGCACATAGTCGCAGGCTACGGCGGAGTTGGCGCCTTCCATGTTGACGCAGTTGATCGTCTCGCCCAGGTATTCCGCCATCGCGGCCACCACCGGGCGCACCGCGGTGTCCGTTCCGCCGCCGGCGCCATAGCCGACGTAGACGGTGGGCGTGGAGGGGAACACGGCGGCCATCGCCGACGTGCAGCCGAGCACCAGCATCAGGATCAGTGTCGTCGCGAGCAGTTTCTTCATGGTTGTTTCCTCCTTATTGTCAAGCGCCTCGGCGCTTGGAATTCAACGGATCAGAGCTCCAGATCCTTCAGCACGTTCCAACCCATCTGTACGAACTGGTCGAGTGTGCGGTTGCAGGAGCCGAAGGTGATGAACTCGTCCACGGACATGCCGTCTGGCTCATAGGCCTTGCGGAACTCGGGCATGGCGCTCAGCCTGTCCAGAACCGCGTTTTCCACGGGTTTGGAAATTCTCTGCTCAAAGGCGTCCGCCGCTGCCAGCGCCTTGGCAATGCCCGGCGCGATGGACATGACCATATCCGCGCCCGCCAGCTCCAGTATGTGATAGTCGCCCCGGCAGCCCGCCGGCATGAGCACGCAGGAATAGCCCTCCTGCTTGAATGTCCGGTAGGCGCGCTTGATGGCGGCGGTGCCCGCCCAGCGGATATCCGCCTCTGTTGCCGCGGCGCGGGTGTCGTTCATCACGTCCCGCAGGTAATCGTCCAACCGCCCCACCATCAGTACAGCGATGCCGATCCCGGGTTTGATTCCCCGGGCAATCGCCCGCTCGCGTCCGCGCTCGTAGGCTTGGGCCATGGCGAGGACCTGTGGCACCGTGAAGCTGACCGTCGCCGCGACGTTCAGTCCCTCCCCGGCGCAGACCTCGATGGCCTCCAGGCCGCCGCGTGTCGCGGGAAACTTTATGACGATGTTCTCAGCCATGGAGGCATAGTGCCTGGCCGTGGCGACCATACCCTCGGTATCGCCGGGCCTGCATGGGTTGGTCTGAGCGCAGACAAAACCGGCATACCCACCGCGTTCCCTCAGGGGCGCCAGCCTGTTTCGCGCCAGCCAGCCCGTGACCTGAGCGATCCATTCCTCCGCCCGGGCGTCCCCCCGCAGGCTGCCCGGCATCGGGGGCAGCACGCTGCGCCAGAATTCCGGCCGGGATTTCAGCGTCGATGCAATCAGGAAGGGATTCGTCGTCATGCCCACCGCGCCGTTGGCCATCGCATCGTCCAGTTCCTCGACGACGGCGCTGTCATGCCAGTAGACAGAAGCGGTCTCGGAGGAGAGCCATTTCAGGTATCTGTTTTCCGCCATGCCGTCTTTCCATCCTTTCAAGGGGCGCTTCTGCCCGCTTGGTTAATCCGGTATACCGGTATTCTATATTAACCTCAGTATATACTCATAATCCACATTTGTCAATATCTTAATTGTAGATTCACCAGTTTTTTGATATTATGGAAATGGAATTGTGAAAATTGCATCAAAACTTTCTTGCCATCATGAAGCCTTCCATGATATAATGAGGTAACATGATGAATTGAGGCCTACAGATGACAGAATACAAGGCACTGAACACAATCGCATATGAACATCTGCGCAGGATGATCTACGGCAGCGAGCTGGAATTCAACAAGGTCTACAGCGAGACAAAGCTTGCGGCCCAGCTCTCGATCTCTCGCACGCCCATCCGCGACGCGCTGAACCGCCTGGCCCAGGAGCGCTATATTGACATCCTGCCAAATCGGGGCTTCAAGCTGCACACCCCCACCCAGGGGGACATTTTCGAGGCGTTTCACGTCCGCATGATGATCGAAAGCTACTGCGCCAGAATCGTCTCCCGGCATTATCCCGACACCACCGCGCGGATCACGGTCGCCCGCATGGAGGACGCCCTGGACATGCAGCGGAATCTTGTGGAGGACGACACGGCCTACAGCCTGAGCCAGTTCTGGCTCGACGACATCGCCTTTCACAAGGCCACCCTGGAATACCTGAACATCTCCTCCGTCATCACGCAGTATGAGAGCTGCATGTATGTCTTCATGCCCCATCACCTGATTCGGGAATACGATGCCCACCAGAAGCAGCCCGCGACGCTGGACCGTCACCGCAGCACGCTGGTGGAGCACGCCGCCATCACTGAAGCCATCAAGAGCCACGATGAAGAGCGCATCCAGAAGGCCATCCGAAGCCACCTTGATTCCAGCCTGAAGGCCCTGTACGTCCGCATGGAGGATTGAGCGATGCCGGGAAAGATCAACATCGCCGTCAGGCTTGACGCCCGCACCTTCAGGCGATATTGCGCCTTCGACGCCCTGAAGCGGCAGCGCCGCTGGTACTGGCCGACGCTGGTATCAATGCTGCTGGTCACCGCCGCCCTGGCCGGGCTGCTGGGCTGGATACCGATTTCGGCAGCGATGTCCGGCCTGTTGATGGGGCTCGGGCTCGCCGTCGTCATGCTGAACGTCGGGCTGTACCTGCTGAACGTCGAAACCCAGGTTGCCCGACAGCGCCTGAAGGAGCGACCGCTGGTCTATGCGCTGAGTCTCGACGAGGACGGCGTGCGCGTCACGAACGGGCAGAACACGGAGTCGGCGGTGACGCTCCCCTGGGACGGGCTGTGGGCAGCCTATGCCCACAGGGGCGATATCTACCTTTACGTCAACCCCGAGAGGGGCCTGATCCTCCCCGAAGGCCAGGCAGACGTCTCCCGGGACGCCCTCTGGTCATACCTTGAAAAGCACCTCGGCAAGGGAAAGTGCCTGAAGCCGTAGTCCGTCCGAAAAGCTCAAACCTCCGGCCATTCGGAGGTTTGAGCTTTTGTTCTGTATTGGCGTTTTACCACACGTTGATCTCGCCCTTGCCCTCGACGAAGGGGCCGGGCAGGGCGTCCAGGCCGCGATGCGCGCCCAGATAGTCCCGGTCAAAGGTGATCGCGGTGCCGTCGGGATTCTCGAAGCGCTGCTCCGGCTCGAAGGCGCAGCCAAGGATGTCGCTGGTGATGATGCCGTCCCGGAAATCCTTCATAAACTCATAGACGTTGGTCCTGAGCACGCATTTGCCGTCCTTTTCCACCAGCTCCACATACGCTTCGCCGTCCTTGCATTCCAGGCCGTGCTTCTCGTGCCTGCTGACGGACGCGCCGTTGAAGTAGGCGTTGCCCTCCACCCATGCGGGCAGATGACGGAAGTGGAACTGGGCGAGATATCGCATATCCGGCTCCTGCCCCATCATGAAATTGGCGATCCACTCGTCATAGGATGGGAAGATGTCAAACGGCGCGGTGCCCGCCACCTCGTAGTCGTTGTTCTGCGGCGTCCGCTCCGGGTCGGTGACGGGCCACTTCTGCACGATGATGTTGTTGTAGACGCGATCATCCCCGTGCAGTATCGTCATAAAGCCCGCGACCTCGGTGCGGTGGCGGATGTGATAGGGCGTGTAGCGGGGCTCGCGCTGGCCGTTCTCGATCTTGTCAACGCCGGAATTGATCAGGCTGAAGGCGCCGCACATCAGGTTGTGGACAAAGGCGACGCCCTCGCTGGGAATCGCGGCGGACAGCTTCGACAGCATCACGTTGTTGTCGATCAGCGTCGGGCCGTGGCCCACCTCGATGAACACGTCGTTGTTGAACATCGCGCCCTGGGCCAGGGGCACGCCCTCGGGACGCTGGTTGTCGTGCAGCAGGTTCTGGGTGATGCGCGCACCCTGGGCCTCCCAGTCGAACCAGATGCCCATGATGCAGTTGTGGATGTGGCAGCGCCGCACCGTCACGTCGATCGCCGCGTGCAGCTTGATGCCCGCGGTCTCCGCCCCGCCCAGCTGCTGGCTGTTGCAGATATGGTGGATGTGACAGTCCTCGATGGTGGAGAACACGCCGCCCATGCGGCCCACGATGCCGGTCTGCTCGCAGTGGTGGATTTCGCAGCGGCGGATGATGTGGCCGCCCACCTTCTCCTTCAGCCAGCCGTGGTACTGGCCCCGGCACACGGCGTCCCGCTCCATCTGGGTGGGAGACTTCAGGTGCTTCGTATAGAAGTACATGTCGTTCTCCGGGTCGAGGTACTTGCCCAGGGATATGCCGCAGCACTTGCCGCCCCAGACAGCGCAGTCCTCAATTGTGGAGAACACGCCGCCCATGCGGCCGACGATGCCCGTCTGCTCGCAGTGATGGATATGGCAGCGGCGGATCAGATGGCTGCCGACCTTTTCCTTCAGCCAGCCGTGGTACTGGCCCCGGCACACGGCGTCCCGCTCCATCTGGGTGGGAGACTTCACGTGCTTGGTAAAGAAGTACATGTCGTTCTCCGGATCGCGGTACTTGCCCAGGCTGATGCCGCAGCAGCGGCTGCCCCAGACGGCGCAGTCCTCGATGATCCAGCCCTTGGACCAGTGGGGCCCGATCAGGCCGTCCTGGTAGGCCGCCGGAGGGGCCCAGGTGGTCGCGCCCTTGTTGATGTCGAAGCCGGACACCGTGATGTAATCAATGCCGTTCTCGTCCGGCATGAAGCAGTTGCGCCGCACGAGTATCTCGATCTTTTCCTTGTTCGGGTCCAGATCCTTGAAGTTGGCATAGAGCACGGTTGCGTTGCCGTCCTGCTCGGTGTACCACTTCCAGGTGGATTCCTCCTGATTGAAGGCGCAGGGGTCGGCCTCGGCGGCCTCGCATTCCTCAAGGGTGACGGTCTCATACATCATTTTGTCGTTGAGGAACACCGCGCCGGTGTGCCGCACGGTAGGGGCAAAGTACCAGTCGCCGCAGACCATCGTCGTGTAGGGATTGTAGTCCCCAAACACGCCGTTGTCCACGCGGTTCACCCACACGCCGCCCTTGAACGGCTTCCAGCCGGTCAGCACCTCCGCGCCGGTAATCACCGCGCCCAGGGGCGCCTCGGAGCGGTAGACGATCGGCGCATCCTCCGTGCCCCCGTGGCGGGGCGTAACCTTTTCCCGGTAAATGCCGGGGGCGACGCGGATCTCATCCCCCGCCACGGCCACCCGGGCCGCGTCGTCGATGTGCCTGAAGGGCATGCTCCTGCTGCCGTTCCCGTCCCGGGAGGCGCCTGCGTTGACATAATAGATCATGTGTTTTCCTCCTGCTCGTTCAGTTGGGATATATCCCTCTTTGATTTACGACGGCATCAGCCCTTGACCGCGCCGGCCATCATGCCCTTGACCAGCTTGTCCTGGAAAATGATGAACAGTATGATCATCGGCATGGCGGATATCACCAGTACCGCCAGGATCATGGGCATATTCATCGAGAATTCGCCCTTGAACTGGCCCAGTGCCAACGGCAGGGTCTTTTGGCTTGCGGTGTTCAGGAAGGTATTGGCGAAGGCGAACTCATTCCACATCGACACGCCGTTGTAGATCGCCAGTGTGGACAGGCCGGCCTTGGACAGTGGCCAGATGATGCGGAAGAACATGTTGTACTTGTTGCAGCCGTCGATGACCGCCGCCTCCTCCACCTCCCTGGGTATGGTCATCATGAAGCCCGTCAGTATAAACACCGACATGGGCAGCGCGAAGGCCACATAGGGGCCGACCAGCGAGAACTTGTTGTTGTACAGGCCCATCGCGTTGGTCATCTTGAAGATGGGGATCAGCGTGACGTGCATCGGTATGGACATCATGGCGATGATACCGGCATAGAGGAAGTTGCGCAGCCTGAACTTCATCCTGGAGAGCGGGTACGACGCAAAGGACGCTATGACCAGCATCAGCACCAGCGAGATCGACACGATCAGCACCGAGCGGCCAAAGTAGCCGAATATGCCGTTCTTCACGATTTCGGGATAGTTGCCAAAGTACCAGGGGTCGGGCAGGTGGAGCGGTCCCTGCTGCAGCATGTCGAACTGCTTGCGCATCGAATTGAAGATCATGAACGCAAAGGGAACCAGCGCGACGAGCAGCCAGAGGAACGCCAGCAGATAGGCGATAATCCAGGCGACGCGGCTCTTGGCGATTTCCTTATCGCTGTTTGCCATTGTATTGCGCATGTCAGAAATCCTCCTTTACCACAAAAATCTTCTGGAACAGCAACGCGATGGCCGTGATCAGTATGAACATGCCCGCGGCCACGGCGGAGCCGTAGCCCATCTTCCACTGCTGGAAGGACAGCTTGTACATGTAGGTCGCCATCAATTCGGTGCCGCCGGCGGGGCCGCCCTGGGTCATGTTCCAGATCATGTCGAAGTATTTCAGCGAGCCGATCATCGACATGGTGCAGGCCGTCTTGAAGATGGGGCCCAGCATGGGGATGGCGATCCTGAACAGGTATTGCCGGCGGTTTGCCCCGTCGATCACCGCCGCCTCGTACAGCGAGGTGGGGATGTTGGAATAGCCGGCGATGAAATAGACCATGTAGAAGGGCGTGAACTGCCAGGCCATGACGCCAATGACGGCATAGAGCGCCTGGGGGCTCTTGCCCAGCAGGTCCACCGCGGTCCGCTTGCCATTCAGCATCGTAGCGATGGTGGAAAACAGGCCGCCGTTGGTCGCCAGGATATAGGTGAAAAGGAAGGCGATGGCCACCGAGCTCATCAGGTAGGGCAGGAACCAGATGATCTTGAAGATGTTCAGCTTCCTGCCGCCCGCGTCCAGGAACGTGGCCAGCAGCATGCCGATGGGGATTTGCAGCAGGATGGAGAACACCATCACGATGACGTTGTGACCGAACGCGGACCAGAACTTGGAATCCTGCAACAGCGTCTTCCAGTTATCCAGGCCTATGGCGACCTTTTCGGTGGAGATGCCGTTCCAGCTGTACTGGCTCGTCACAAACGTGTCGATGATGGGATAGACCATGTAGACAATGATCAGCACAATGGCCGGGAACAGGAACAGGGCCGCCGCAATGGCCGTGTTTCTGGATTCCGTCTTGGCCAGTAGATTGGTCTTTTGCATCACTGTTATCTCCCTTCCTTGGATGGTTCGGGCTGCGCCCATTCCAAAATGCAACTCTGAAAAAGCCCGTCAATCGCGGCACCGGCTTTGTTCATGGCCGCGATGCGCTTTGGAACGGAAACAGCCGCGCGTCCGCCGCGAATTGTCGAATGCCCGCAGGAGGGGGTTCCTGCGGGCATTCCCCTGCGAAGTGAAGCCAGTCACATTCGACAGGTCAAGCATTACATATTTTCGCGCGCGGCCGCCATGGCTTCGTCCTGCAGAACGCCGATCTCCTCGGGGGTCTTCTCCAGGCCGAACAGGTAGGTCATGCAATCCTTGTGCACCTCGGTCACGGAGGCGGGCAGGTACTGGTCGTACCACAGCTGCACGTTGGAGGCGTTGTTGAAGACCTCGACGACGATCTTCATGTTCGGGTCGGTCACCTGCTCCTCAAAGCCCTTGATGGAGGGGATGGTGTTGTGCTCCATCTGCTCCTTGTTGTACTGATCGTCGTTGTAGTACTGGGTGGCCAGCACATAGCAGGCCTTCAGCTTCTCTTCGTCCACGGAGCCGTCCTCTTTCCAGCAGTTGAAGGAGAAGGCGTTGCCGACGGCGGTGCCGATCTCGACGTTCTGCGGCACGCCCTTGGCCTCGGCTTCGGAATCCACGGGGAAGCGGAAGGTGCCCAGGTTGGCTTCGTACCACTCCTTGTTCTCGGAGGGCATGGTGCGGGTCTGCCAGGAGCCCTGCAGCATCATCGCGCAGGTGTTGCTGTACATCAGGGCGCGGTCGTCGCCGTTGTCGGTAACCAGGCTGTTGCAGCCCTCGATGATGTAGCCCTTCTTCACCCAATCCTGGATCTTGTTGCCGGCCCAGATGAAGGCTTCGGAGGTGAAGGAGCCGGTGCCGTCATAGGCGGCGTTGAACTCGTCGTTGCCGGAGTGGCGGGCGACCAGGTACATGTAGTACATGGAGCCGGTCCACTTGGAGCTGTTGGCCAGGGCAAAGGGCACATAGCCCGCCTCGAGCAGCTTGTCGCAAACCGCTTCCAGCTCGTCGATGGTCTGGGGAACCTCTACGCCGACCTCTTCAAAGATGGTCTTGTTGTAGAAGATGTCGCAGCCGGAAATGCCGCCGTAGGGGATGGCCAGGACCTTGCCGTCGTAGGTCGCCTGGGCCACGGCCGCGTCGGTGAAATCCGGATGGTCGTAGGTGTTGTACAGGTCGGTGATGTCATTGACAAAGCCGGACTTGTAATACTCGGCCATCGGGCCGCCCGCCCAGTGGATATACATATCCGGGCACTCGCCGGCGCTCATCTGGACGACGATCTGCTGCTTGTAGGTGTCGTTCTGAATGTGAACCTGCTCGACTTCGATGTTCGGATAGTCGGCCATGAAGCGCTGGACAGCGGCCTCATGGGTGCTCTTGTGGGGCTCTTCATTGCTGATGTCCCACAGCAGGATGTGCAGGGGCTCCTTGGTCAGCTCCGGAATCTCCGCCAGAGCCGCCACGGACGAGACGACCAGCATCAGAGCCAGCATCAGAACCAGGATCTTCTTCATAACAGGTGTCCTCCTTTTATTTTTTAACCGCCTTGGCGGTCAAAATTCACGTACCGATGTCGAAGTACACAATTTATCACACGTCAATTTGTAAAAACCTTTATACCAGTATACCGGTTTAACAATATAATAGCACAATAGCCGGTTATAGTCCATAGTCTTTTCTTAAAATTCATATATTTAACAATCAACTCAAAGACAGCCGCCGGAGGTTTTGCATTTCACGAATCCCGACAACAGCAATATAGTATTTGTAGGAAATGCCCTGTCACGGGTTCGGGTGGACGCCGGCATCCTCAGCGCAGGGACGCCCGGGAAGCCGTATCGCAATACTTTTTTAATATATTTTCAAATAATACGCCCGGAGCGGAGAATCCCGGCCCATTCCATTCGTGACAATCTCCCCTTATTGTGTTATGCTATGATCGCTATTTAAGATTGGGAGAGAATGCCATGGCACCGACAAATGTATCGGAGTTTCAAAGCGGACAGAAGGTCTTCCGGGTAACGCCCAACCGGCTCAACCCGACGCCGGTCAGCAGGATGCTCTGCGGCAACTTCATCGAGGTTGGCTTTGGCTACCAGGTGGAGGCGATGCACGCCGAGATGCTCTTCAACCGCAGCTTCGAGAAGGCCTGCCCCATCACGCCCCAGACCTACGACTGGTTCGGCGGGTGGGACACGATCGGCAACGACTGGTCCGAGCAGGAATGGCACCACTCCGGCTACGCCCATCCCCGCTGGTTCGCCTGCCCGGCGCCGGACCGACCCGAGAGCATCGCGCCGGACAGCACCTTCATCACCGAAAAAGCACCCTTTTACGCGCTGACGGTGGAGCGCGTGGCGGGAGGCGTTCACGGCAAAAGCTGCCTGTCCATTCACAATTTCGAGGTCTCGCGGCCCTGCGGCGTCGCGCAGAACGGCAAATACCTCGTCGCCGGACGCGCCTACCGCTTCTCCGGCTGGCTGAAAAACGCGGGCGACGGGCCGGTCCGGGCGGAGCTTCGCTTCTACGCCACCGCCCGGGATACCTTTGAGGCCGAGCCCATCGCCGTGCTTAAGCTGGACGAAGTGTCCCCCGACGGCGCGTACCATGAGGCCGTCTTTGACAATGCGGAATTCACGGGCTGGGCCACCTTCGCGCTGTTCATCACCCCGGGAAGGGTATTGGCCGACGACTTCTCCCTGATGCCCACGGAAACCGTCGATGACTGGCGGCCGGATGTCATCGAGGCGCTGAAGCGGGTGAAGCCCTCTGTGCTGCGCTTCCCCGGCGGCTGCTTTGCCTCCTTCCACGACTGGCGGCACGCCATCGGACCGCGCAACAGCCGCAAGCCCGAGGATTCCTATTATTGGGGCGACGTCAACATGAACGACGTGGGCACCGACGAGTTCCTGCGGCTGTGCGAGGCGCTGGACTGCGAGGCCCTGCTGGTGGTCAACTTCTTTCATCCCGGCAAGCGCTTTTACCTGAACGCGACCCACGCCATGGGCAACCCAAACCTGGACGCCCACGGCGCGGACCTGCCCGGCATCACCGACATCGACGCCGGAATTGAGTGCGCCCGGCAGTGGGTGGAATACTGCAACGGGGACATCTCCACGCCGATGGGCGCGCTGCGGGCCCGCAACGGCCATCCAAAGCCCTACAACGTGCGCTATTGGGAGATGGACAACGAGACCTTCCGCTGGTTCTCATGGGAGGAATACGCCCGTACCGTCGTTCGCTATGCCAGGGCGATGAAATCCGTGGACCCCGCCGTGCAGATCGGGCTGTGCAGCTATCACGACTTCCGCCTGCGGGTGGAGGATATGCTAAAGATATGCGGCGAGGACGTGGATTTCCTGGCGGACCGCGTCTGCGCGCCGGACAACATCGCCTACAAGGTGGACATCGTCCGGCGGTGGAACGCACGCCACGACCACAAGCTCTATTACTGCGACACCGAAGCGCTTCAAAACCGCCCCGGCACGCTGGCGCCCTTCACGGCGGACTTCTATGAAAAAAACGGCATCAGCATCCGCGAGGCCAGACGCACCTGGATCTACGGGCTGACGCTGATCGGGAACCTGCTGAACTACCACCGGTACGGGGACATCGTGCGCTTCATGTGCTTCAACAACCTGTGCAACACCGCCGGGCAATCCGTCATTGAGGCGGCGAAAGAGGGCGTTATGTTGTCCATATGCGGCCTGCTCTTCGAGCAGATGGCACGAAGCGAGGCGACGTGGGTGCTGGAAATCGAGGGCTACGCGCCGGACAGCCTGAAGAGCGTGGAGATACAGGCCGCGTGGAACGCGGACGAGACGAAGCTGATCCTCTACCTGGTCAACAAATGCGACGAGGACGCCCTGGTCTCACTGGACCTCTCCCCCCTCGGCCGCGCCTTCCGCAGCGCGCGGGTGCGAAGGATGTCCGCACCCGGCGGTCGCGTCCAGGAGACCGTCAAATCCAATGGGAACATCGCCGTGGAATGCAGGTATTCCAGCCCCAATGCCGCCGGACCCGACACCTGGTCCGTCCCAGCCTGGTCTTTCACAGAGGTTGTCCTGGAATGATGAAGCCGCCCCGCCAGGCGACTGGCGGCACAGATCCACGCCATCCGGCATGGCAGACAGTTCAAACCGATTTCACGCACAACAAAGGAGGCGCGCATATGTTTGACTTCAACTACTTCACTCCCACGCAGGTCGTCTTTGGCAGGAACACGGAACAGAAGGTCGCCGAATTGGTCCGCCGGTTCGGCGGCACGAAGGTGCTGATCCACTACGGTAGCGGCAGCGTCGTCCGCTCGGGCCTTCT
Organism: Clostridia bacterium; assembly: GCA_045637485.1. Lineage (GTDB taxonomy): Bacteria > Bacillota > Clostridia > Christensenellales > Aristaeellaceae > UBA2862. Next base: position 3,217 of record JAZTZK010000319.1, on the reverse strand, counting down.
GAAGCGGGTGACGGACAGCCTGGATGCCGCCGGCATCTCCTATGTCACGCTGGGCGGCGCGGTGCCCAACCCCCGGCTGAGCCTGGTCTATCAGGGCATCGAGCTGTGCAAAAAGGAGGGCGTCGATTTCCTGCTCGCCGTGGGCGGCGGCAGCGCCATCGACTCCGCCAAGGCCATCGGCTACGGCGTCGCCAACGGGGGCGACGTGTGGGACTTCTATGACTACAAGCGCAAGGCCACGGGCTGCCTGCCCCTGGGCGTGATCCTCACCCTCTCCGCCACCGGCAGCGAGATGAGCGATTCCTCCGTCATTACCAAGGAGGAGGGACTGATCAAGCGGGGCTACAGCAGCGACTATGGCCGACCGAAGTTCGCCATCATGAATCCGGAGCTGACCATGACCCTGCCGGATTACCAGACCGCCTCCGGCTGCACCGACATCATGATGCACACCATGGAGCGCTACTTCACCAACGGCGGCAACATGGAGATCACCGATTCCATCGCCGAGGGCCTGCTGCGCACGGTGAAGGCCAACGCCGAGATCCTGGTCAAGGACCCGAGGAACTATGACGCCCGGGCAGAGGTGATGTGGGCGGGCAGCCTGTCCCACAACGGGCTGACGGGCTGCGGCAGCGACGGCGGCGACTGGATGACCCACAAACTCGAGCATGAGCTGGGCGGGCTTTACGACGTGGCCCACGGCGCCGGGCTGGCGGCCATCTGGGGCAGCTGGGCGCGATACGTCTACAAAGACTGCCTGCCCCGATTCAGGCGGTTCGCGGTCAACGTGATGGGCGTCGAGCCCACAGGCTCCGACGAGGAAATCGCCCTGAAGGGCATCGAGGCGCTGGAGGCGTTCTTCCGGCGCATCCACATGCCCACGAACCTCAGGGAGCTGGGTGTGACGCCCACCGAGGAGGAGCTCAGGGATATGGCCCATAAGTGCGCCGTGGGCGTGAACGGCGCAAAGGGCTCCGCCCGGCTGCTGCGCGAAGCGGATATGCTGGCCATCTACAGGGCCAGCATGTGACCTGAATACGGGAGGCGCCGACATGGCATACGAAAGTGAAACCCTGGGGACGCTGCTGAGCGACCCCAGGATCGCGCCCGTCGCGGCGGACGCGATACGGGCGCGGAATCTGAAGGCGGAACCGCTGTGGAACACGACCCTCCGCCAGCTTAAGAGCGAACACTTTTTCACCGGCGAGATCGGCCTGGGCATTGAGCGCCTGTATCGGGCGGCCGATACGGGCGACTGGTATTTCCCGCTCTACAGCGACGAGGAATGCGCCCGGGACGCCGCCCGCAGGGGCGTGAGCCTGGTCCGGTTCCCGTCGGAGGACCCCGCCGCCGATGCGCGGCCCTTCATCCTCGTGGTGCCCGGCGGGGGCTTTGTCAACGTGTGGAACCTGACGGAGGGCTGGCCCATCGCCGAACAGTTCAACCGCCTGGGCTATCACGCCTTCATACTCACCTATCAGCTGGAGGGCGGGGAAGCGCTGCTGGAAAGGAACATGGAGGACTTCACCCGGGCGCTGAAGCTGATCCGGGACAACGCGGCGCGATTTCATGTGAACAGCGACCGCTACGTCACCTGCGGCTTCTCGGCGGGCGGATACCTGGTCTGCCTCTGGAACACGGGAAGGGGCTATAGCCGCTTTGGACTGCCGAAGCCGCAGGCCGTGTTCCCAATTTACCCCGTCACAAGCCTGCGAGAGGACATCCGCTACGTCTCGCCCGATCCCGCCGAGTGCCGCCGACTGTACGGCTGCTCCATCGGAGAGGCGCTGGAATCGGACTTCGAAATCCCCGATCACGTCGAGGGGTTCCCGCCCACCGCCCTCTTCCTGGCCGCCGGGGACGAGCTGGTCAATCCCGAGAACTCGAAGCTGCTTGCCGCCGCGCTGAAGCGCCGGGGCATTCCCTGCCTGCTTGAGATCGGCCCCACGGGCGGACACGGCTTCGCGGACGGCTCCGGCATGTGCATGGCCGGATGGACGGAAAGGGCCGTCCGCTGGTACGAATCCCTGCCCCAGGCCCACGCTTAATAATTGGGTTTAATGCCCGCGCCCTGTCCCGTCCCCCGAAGGAGGGTTTGCCATGATATTCACCGAGTCGTACACGCCCCGCCAGAACGGCCTGATTCCCGATGAGAAAAAGCTTCGCATACTTTGCTTTGGCGACTCCCTGACCTGGGGCTCCGACCCCGCGGGAGGGCCGCGCCTTCCCGGCCGCTGGCCCCGGGTCCTTCAATATGAGCTTGGCCCCGGCTACGAGGTCATCGAGGAGGGACAGGGCGGGCGCAACACCGCGACGGACGATATTCCGGAGGGCGAGAAGAACGGGCTGCGTTACATCCGGCCCTGCCTGGAGACCCACAACCCCCTGGACCTGCTCATCATCATGCTGGGGGTGAACGATTGCAAGCGGAAATTCGCCTACGCCCTGCAGGACATCTCCTGGGGCATGGAGCGGTTCCTGCAAAAGGTGCTGACGCACCGGCAGTACGCCTCGGCGACCGAATACGACATACTGCTGATCGCGCCCCCGCCCCTGAACGAGGGCCTGATGACCTCATGGCTGGGCGACGTGTTCGAATACGAGGCGGGCATCCGCAAATCCCAGGGGCTGGCAAAGTGGTTTTCCGAGCTTGCCGAACGGTACGGGATCGGCTTTCTCGATGCCGGTCAGCACTGTCAGAGCAGCCCCCTCGACGGTGTCCATCTGGACGCGGAGAACCAGCGAAGGCTGGGACTGGCGGTGGCGGATTACGTGCGGAGCATGAAATGATCCTCGCGGGGCGGGCATAATCGCCAATCCGGCCTCCGGCTACGGCTTTGGGCCCGGGGCCTATGCCAAGAGCCTCGAATTCGGGCGGTATTACCGCGCGGTGGCCCGGCGGCACGGCTGCGGATTCATCGACTGCGCGGACCTCGATTATGAAATCAGCGAGGTCGACGGACTGCACGACTCCAAGGCCGACCACGCCAGGCTCGCCCCGGTCGTTCGCGACATGATCCTGGAGCTGCCGAACGATTGACCCGCGGGGGCGTCGCTGTGCGCGTCAACAACCCCAGGCGGTCGAGTCAGGCGCGGCACGCCGCAGAGGCCAGGGCAAAGCGAACGCCAGGAAGCGCTCATCCACATCCCCGGCATAAGGAAATACCGCCGTATTGCGGTTACCATTCGCCCTTCAAGCCGATTGGCACATATC
>JAZTZK010000318.1:0-7004 GCA_045637485.1 Clostridia bacterium | reverse complement strand
TGCGAAGCGTAGAAACCCCTGTCTTTTCCATAGAATCAAACAAATCCCGAAGGGATTTGCGACGCGAAGCTAGCCCTTTAGGGCACCACCCCTAACCCCTAAAATCTAACCCCTAACCCCTGAAATTCTGATTTGTCGCAGAGCGACAAATGAGAATTTGGCTATCTCTCATTCCTCTTTCCATACACCTGCGCGATGGCTGCTGCCGTGACTGCCATCTCCTGCGCCGTGTTCTCCCTTCCCAGGCTGACCCGGATCACGCAGCGGGCGTCCGCCTCGCTGAGCCCCATCGCCCGGTAGACGTGGCTGACGTGATCGCTTCGGGCCGAACAGGCCGCCCCGGCGGACACCTGTATGCCCATCAGGTCCAGATCCGCCACGGCCTGCTCCGACGATAGCCCCGGCAGCAGCAGCGCCATCACGCCGGGCAGGCGCGGGACGCCTTCCGCCAGCAGTCGGCAGGCTGGCACGCGATCCTTCACACCTCGGATGAATGCCGATTCCAATTCCCGCATCCGCGTAAGGCGCGCGTCCATATCGCTCGCGGCCAGCTCGGCGGCCACCCGCATGCCCTCTATGGCGGGCACGTCCTCAGTGCCCGAGCGCAGGCCGAATTCCTGACCGCCGCCCTCCAGCAGGGGACGCAGCGGCAAGCCCTGTCGCGCGTAAAGGCAGCCCGTGCCCCGGGGTCCGTAGAGCTTGTGGGCGGACAGGGTCAGCAGGTCGACGTTCAGCGACCGCACGTCGATCGGGACCTTGCCGAAGGCCTGTACCGCGTCGCACAGGAAAAGCACCCGGCGGGAACGGGCCAGCGCGCCGATGGCGGCCACCGGCTGGAGCACCCCGGTTTCGTTGTTGGCGTACTGCACGCAGATCAGCCGGGTGTCGGGCCCAAGGGCACGCTCGACGGCCTCGGGAGGGATCCGTCCTTCGCTATCCGGCGGGATCACCGTCACCCGCGCGGCGTACCTTCCCGCGGCCTTCAGCACCGAGGCGTGCTCCACCGCGCCGACGATGGCATGGCCGCCCTGCGCCAACGTCATCGCCTGGTTGTTGCCCTCGGTGCCGCCGGCGGTGAACAGTACCTCCTGGGGCCGCGCGTTCAGCATGCCGGCGACGGCCTGACGGGCCTGCCGCAGTATGCGCCGGGGGGCCTCCGAAGCCGAATAAGCCGCGCCGGGGTTGTGCCATGCGGCCGCCATGCAATCGCTCACGGCGCGAATGACGGCCCCGTCGGGCTGCGTGGTGGCTGCGTGGTCGAGATAAATCATATTTTGTTTCGTCCTTGTTAGTATTTGTTTTTTTATTATAACCGATGGGTGGGGGGTTGTAAATGACCTTGACACTTCTGTTTTTTATTTGTATGATACAAGTAAAATATTGAGTATATCGCAGGGAGGACGACGGTATGAATCGCGAACAGGCACGGGAAAAGGCAGTCCAGCTGGTCAACCGCATGACCGTGGAGGAGGCCGCCGGCCAGCTGCGCTACGACGCGCCGGCCATCGAACGACTGGGCGTGCCCGCCTACAACTGGTGGAACGAGGCGCTGCACGGCGTGGCGAGGGGCGGCACGGCCACGTCCTTCCCCCAGGCCATCGGCCTGGCGGCGACCTTCGACCCCGAGCTGGTGCGGGTGCTGGGCGACGTGGCCGCCACCGAGGGCCGCGCCAAGTACAACGCCGCCGCCGCCCACGGCGACCGGGACATCTACAAGGGCCTGACCTTCTGGTCGCCCAATGTCAACATATTCCGCGACCCCCGCTGGGGCCGGGGCCATGAGACCTACGGCGAGGACCCGTTCCTGACCGCCACGCTGGGCGTGCAGTACGTGAAGGGCCTGCAGGGCGAGGGGGAGACCATGAAGTCCGCCGCCTGCGCCAAGCACTTCGCCGTGCACTCCGGCCCCGAGGCGCTGCGCCACCACTTCGACGCCGAGGCCAACGCCAGGGACATGTATGAAACCTACCTGCCCGCCTTCCGCGCGCTGGTGGACGCGGGGGTGGAGAGCGTGATGGGCGCGTACAACCGCACCAACGGCGAGCCCTGCTGCGCCAGCGCCGCCCTGATGAAGATCCTTCGGGAGGATTGGGGCTTCGAGGGCCACTTCGTCTCCGACTGCTGGGCCATCAGGGATTTTCACACCGGCCACATGGTCACCGATTCCCCGGAGGCCTCCGCGGCGCTGGCCATGGAGAGGGGCTGCGACCTGAACTGCGGCAACACCTACGTGTACATGATGAAGGCCTACGAGAAGGGCATGGTGACCGAGGAGCAGATCCGTCGCAGCGCCGTGCGGCTGTTCACCTGCCGCTACATGCTGGGCCTGATGGAGGATGCCGAAGGACTCGCTTCCCATCGGACCGCCTACGACAGCATCCCGCTGGAGGTCGTGGAGTGCCCGGAGCACCTCGCCAAGGCGCAAAAGGCCTCCGAGGAGGCCTGCGTGCTGCTGAAGAACGACGGCATGCTGCCGCTGGACGGGGACAGGCTGAATACCCTGGCCGTGATCGGCCCCAACGCCAACAGCCGCGTGGCGTTGGTGGGCAACTACCACGGCACCTCCTCCCGCTACGTGACGGTGCTGGAGGGATTGCAGGACGCCCTGGAGGGCAGGGCGCGGGTGCTGTACAGCGAGGGCTGCCACCTGTTCAGGGACCGGGTGGAGCACCTGGGCCAGCCGGACGACAGGATCTCCGAGGCCGTGGCCGTGGCGGAGCGCGCCGACGCGGTGGTGTTGGTGGTGGGCCTGGACGAGACCCTGGAGGGCGAGGAGGGCGACACTGGCAACGCCGCCGCCTCCGGCGACAAGCTGGACCTGCTGCTACCCGAGAGCCAGCGCAGGTTGATGGACGCGGTGCTGGCCGCGGGCAAGCCCACGGCGATCGTCCTGATGGCGGGCAGCGCCATCGATCTGGGCGAACCCGCCGATAAGGCCGACGCCGTGCTGCTGGCCTGGTACCCCGGGGCAAGGGGCGGCAGGAGCGTGGCGGATATCCTGCTGGGCAAGGTCTCCCCCTCCGGCAAGCTGCCCGTGACCTTCTACCGGAACGACCAGCTGGCGACCATGCCGGATTTCACTGACTACGCCATGAAGGGTCGCACCTACCGCTACATCGAGGATATGCCCCTGTACCCCTTCGGCTACGGGCTGACCTACGGCGACTGCCGTGTGGCCGCCGCGAAGCGGACGGAGGCGGGAATCGAGGCCGAGATCGTCAACGACGGCAGGATGGACACCGGCGAGGTGGTGCAGGTCTACGTGCAGAACGAAGGCGCGGCCCACGCGCCGAGAAATCCCCGGCTGTGCGCCTTTGCCAGGGTCTGTGTGCCCGCGGGCGGCGCGGTGAAGGTGTGCCTGGAGATCCCCGCGGAGCGGCTGAAGGTCGTGGACGACGCGGGGCGCGGCGTCGACGAGGGCGCGCCCGTCTTCTGGGTCGGCCTGGGCCAGCCGGACGCCCGGACAGCGGCGCTGACCGGCCACGGCGCGATCAGGGTCGAATAACCGTCGGCATGTCGTATGATTTGCCTGCGGGCCATGCATCTTGCGCCCTACAGGGGCAGACTGTCCTCTTTGCCAAATCCCGACCATAAGAGAAAATTCCTCCCGCGAGAACAGCACGGGAGGAATTTTCTTTCAGCGGCTTACGCCAGCACGACCTCGACCTCGTGGGTCGCGGGGGCCTTGTCGGCGGGGATGACGTTGCCGTCGAGGGCCTTGCCGTCCACGGTCAGGGTCAGCTTGCCCTTCTCGTCGCCGGCCTTGTTGACGATGTGGATGTTGTAGGTGCTGCCGCGGAATTTGCGCACCAGCTTCAGGTCGGTCAGCTCCTTGGGCAGGCAGGGATCCAGCATCAGGCCGTCGTAATCCGGCTTGACGCCCAGTATGCCCTGGCTGATGGTGTAGAAGCTCCAGGCCGCGGTGCCGGTCAGCCAGCTGTTCTTGGCCTGGCCGAAGTGGGGCGCGTAGGGGCCGGCCACCATCTGGCTGTACACATAGGGCTCGGTGTAGTGCAGCTCCTGGTCCTCGATCCAGGCGGGACAGGTGCGGCGGTAGATGTCGAAGGCCTTGCCGCCGTGGCCCAGGCGGGCCTGCGCCAGCGAGATCCAGGGGTTGTTGTGGCAGAAGATGCCGCCGTTCTCCTTGTATCCCGGCGGGTAGGAGCTGATCTCGCCCAGCTCCAGGTGGTACACGCTGTAGGGGGGCGTCAGTATCGCCACGCCGTGCTCGCTGAGCAGGTGCTTCTCCACGCTGTCCAGGGCCTTCTGGGCGTAGCCCTCCTTCACGCCCACGCCGGACATGACCACAAAGCCCTGGGGCTCGATGAAGATCTTGCCCTCTTCGCACTCGTGGCTGCCCACCTTGTTGCCGTAGGCGTCATAGGCGCGCAGGAACCACTCGCCGTCCCAGCCGGCGGTCAGCAGCGCCTTCTCCATGTCGGCGTACCAGCCGGCCACCTGCTCGGCCTCGTCCGTCCAGCCGTACAGTCGGCACAGGACCTCGTAGTCCGGGCACACGCCGGTGAACATGCCGCCGATGAACACGGACTCGGCCGCGCCGGATTCGTTGTTCTCGGTGGTCTGGAAGCTCTCGCCGGGGGTGCTGGAGAAGCAGTTCAGGTTCAGGCAGTCGTTCCAGTCGGCCCGGCCGATCAGCGGCAGGCCGTGGGGGCCGCGGTGCTCCAGCGTGTAGTGGATGCTGCGGCGCAGGTGCTCCATCAGGGGCTGGGCCAGCTTCTCGTCGTTGTCGAAGGGCACCATTTCCTTCAGTATGGACACGTCGCCGGTCTCCTTGATGTAGGCCGCCACGCCGAAGATCAGCCACAGCGGATCGTCGTTGAAGCCGGAGCCGATGTCGTTGTTGCCCCGCTTGGTCAGGGGCTGGTACTGGTGGTAGGCGCTACCGTCGGGGAACTGGGTGGCGGCGATATCCAGTATGCGCTCCCGGGCGCGGGCGGGGATCAGGTGCACGAAGCCCAGCAGGTCCTGGGTGGAATCGCGGAAGCCCATGCCGCGGCCGATGCCGGATTCGTAGTAGCTGGCCGAGCGGGACATGTTGAAGGTGACCATGCACTGATACTGGTTCCACAGGCCCGCCATGCGGTCCACCCGGATGTCGCCGCTATCCACCTGGAAGGAGGACAGCAGCTCTCCCCAGTAGGCCTTCAGCTCGGCGAAGGCGGCCTCGAACTGTTCGTCGGTCTTATACTTATTCAGGATCTCGTAGGCCGGGGCCTTGTTGATCACGTTGTGGGCGATGAACTTCTGATCCTGGGGGTTCTCGCAGTAGCCCAGCACGAAGATGAAGCTGACGGACGCGCCCGGCTTGAGGGTTCGCTTCAGCCAGTGGCTGCCGATGGGGGCAAAGCCGCTGGCCACGCTGTTTTTGCTCTGGTTGGCGTTGGGCACCTCGGCCTCGCCGAAGCCGTTGTAATAACCGATGAAGGAAGCGCGGTCGGTGTCGAAGCCGTCGATGTCGGCGTTCACCGCGTACACGGCGAAGTGGTTGCGGCGCTCGCGGTACTCGGTCTTGTGGTAGATGGCACTGCCCTCGATCTCCACCTCGCCGGTGGAGAAGTTGCGCTGGAAGTTGGTGGAATCGTCCTGGGCGTTCCACAGGCAGAACTCCACGAAGCTGAACAGGGAAACGGCCTTCTCAGCGGCGGATTCGTTGGTCAGCATCACCCGGGTCACCAGCGCGTTCACGCCCCGGGGCACGAAGGACAGCTGCTCGGCCTTCAGGCCGGCTTTTTCGCCGGTGATGCGGGTGTAGCCCAGGCCGTGGCGGCACTCATAGCCGTCCAGCTCCGCCTTCACGGGCATCCAGCCGGGGGTCCAAACGCTGCCGCCGTCATTGATGTAGAAGTACTGTCCGCCGGCGTCGGTGGGTACGTTGTTGTAGCGGTAGCGGGTCAGGCGCAGCATCCGCGCGTCCTTGTAGAAGCTGTAGCCGCCGCTGGTGTTGCTCATCAGGGTGAAGAATTCCTCACTGCCCAAATAGTTGATCCAGGGCGAGGGGGTGTCGGGGCGGGTGATGACGTACTCCCGCGCCAGGTCGTCGAAATGGCCGTATTGCATGCTGATGTGCCTCCTTGCTCCATACTGTTCTAAAACGATTTCGATTCAAATGATAACACATTAATATTATTGTAAGCGTCAACAAAGAAAAAATCAAGGGGTATACGGCCGTTTGTAAAAAAATAACCGACTGCGGAAATGTGCTTCCGCAGCCGGCAGAGCAGGGCGTTCAGGCTGCGCCCTCGGGAATCGGCTTGATGACGTTGTTGTACAGCCGCGAGAACAGTATCAGTGTCGTGATCAGCGAGGCGATCTCGGCGATGGGAAAGGCGAACCAGACCAGGTGGTCGTTGCCGGTCTGCATGCCGATGCGGGCCAGTATGTAGGCTGCGGGCAGCAGCACCACCAGCTGTCGTATGAAGGACACGATCATCGAATAGATGCCGTAGCCCAGCGCCTGGAAGACCGAGCCCATGGCGATGCAGACACCGGCGAAGAGGAAGGTGCTGCCGATGATGCGCAGCGCGGGGATGCCCACCCGCAGCATCTTCTCGGAGGCGTTGAATATCTTCAGCAGCGGGCCGGGGATAAGCATGAAGGCCAGAAGGCCCAGCAGTATGTAGCTGGCCGCGTAGATCACCGCCAGCCGTATCGCCTCCATCATCCGGCGGCGGTTGCGCGCGCCGTAGTTGTAGGCGACGATGGGGATGATGCCGTTGTTCAGGCCGAATACCGGCATGAACACGAAGCTGTTCAGCTTGAAGTACACGCCGAACACTGTGGCGGACAGCTCTGCGGCCCGGGTGTAGGTGATCAGTATGATGTTCAGCAGGAACGTCATCACAGAGCCGATGGCGATCATCAGTATGGAGGGCACGCCGATGGCATAGATCCCCTTGATCATGTTGAGGTCCGGCCGGAACCGCCGCATATCCAGGTGGATATCCGCGTTCTTCAGGTGGTTGAGGGTTACCGCCAGGCCGAAG